>NZ_VFTM01000038.1:0-61647 GCF_006439555.1 Mesorhizobium sp. B3-1-6
TCCCACTGGTCGTCCCGAAGCGCGTCGCAGTTCATCACTGATCCCCAAAAATCAGCGTTGAATCTGATTTGCCGGCCCGTGGGAATCCCAATTCCTTAAATCGTCACTACGGCCTAGTCCTTCAGGAATTCCGGTCCCTCGCCGATGATCTTCTTGTCGGGCTTGCCGATGGCATCGAGGTCGCGGCCGTCATAGGGCAGGGAAAGCAGGATACGTTGCATCACCGCGAGCCGGGCGCGGCGCTTGTCGTTGGCCCGCACGACGATCCAGGGCGAGAACTCCTTGTGCGTGCGCTCGATCATCTGGTCGCGCGCCTTGGTGTAGTCGTCCCACTTGCCGACGCCGGCGATGTCGATCGGCGAGAATTTCCAGTTCTTCAGCGGCGACCAGCGGCGGTCATGGAACCGTTCGAGCTGGGTCTCGCGGCCGATGTTCAGCCAGAATTTGAAGAAATGGATGCCCTCGTTGGAGATCATCCGCTCGAAATGCGGCGTCTCGTCGAGGAATTTCTCGTGCTGCTCCGGCGTGCAGAACCCCATGACCGGCTCGACGCCGGCGCGGTTGTACCACGAGCGGTCGAAGGTGACGAACTCGCCCGAGGTCGGGAAATGGTCGACATAGCGCTGGTAATACCATTGCCCCGCCTCGGTCGGCGTCGGCTTGGTCAGGGCGACGTTGCGCGCCGTGCGCGGGTTCAAATATTGCCGCAGCACGAAGATCGTGCCGCCCTTGCCGGCCGCGTCGCGCCCTTCGAAAAGCGCCATCACCCGCTTGTCGGTGGCCTGCAGCCAGGCCTGGGCCTTGACCAGTTCGATCTGCAGAGTCTCGAGTTCCTTTTCGTACTCCTCGCCTTTCATCTTCTTGTCGTAAGGATAGCCGCCGGCGGTGAGCTTGTTGTCCTCGATCCAGTCCGGGAGCACCGGATTGTCGATGTCGAACTCGCGCTCCTTGCCGCCGATCTTGATCTTGATCGGTGTCGTGACCGGCACCGCTTCAGCCGTTTCCTTGGCCTTTTTCATCCAGACGAACCTTTCCAGTTTGCGGACTCATGCTATGGAGCCCGTGCAGCGCAGCGCGCATTCGGGCGCAAAAACGCTGTAGCATTTTGATTTTGCGCATGAACCTTCGCGAAAATCGATCCTGATTTTCACGGTCCCATGCGTCAGGCCGGTCCAGCGAGCCGCTGGCCGGTCGAACGGGATGCGGGGTGGCGCGGGGCCTATGGCAGAGACGGGCGCGGGACAAAACAACAGGGGGCAGGCATTGGCGGCGCGGCTGTCACGCAACCGCTGGCTGCTTGGCGCGGGTGTTCTCGCGGTCCTTGCCGTTTATTTTTTCGCCGGCGTCTCCGTCTATGTGCTGATGCTGGCCCTGGCCGCGCTGGCGGCCGCCGCGATGCTGCCGGCAAATGCCGAACGCCAGCCAGCCGATACGGGAGCAGCGATCGAGGCAAGCGGGCTGCAGCGGCTCTCCGGCGAGTATCTGGCGGCCGCGGTCGCCGATCCGCTCATCATATTCGATCGCTCCGCCGCCATGGTTCACGCCAACGCCGCCGCCTTCGCCGCCTTCGGCGGGCTGGCTCCGGGGATGTCGCTGGCATTGAAGTTTCGCGCGCCGGAAATGCAGGCGCTGCTCGACGGCATTCTGTCGGGGCAGGTCGCCGCCGATGCGGTCGACTATACCGAGAAGCTGCCGGTGGAGCGGACATATCGGGTCAGCGCGTCCACGGTCGGCCATGCCACCGGCCTTTACGTGCTGGTGTTCAAGGATCAGAGCGAGACGCGTCGCATCGATCGCATGCGAGCCGATTTCATCGCCAATGCCAGCCATGAGCTGCGCACGCCGCTCGCCTCCATCGCCGGCTTCATCGAGACGCTGCGTGGGCCGGCCCGCAACGATCCGGCGGCGCGCGACCAGTTCCTGCAGATCATGCAGAACCAGACCGGCCGCATGGCCCGTCTGATCGACGATCTGCTCTCGCTGTCGCGGTTGGAGATGAAACCCTATCTGAGGCCGGGCACGGAGGTCGATCTTCGCCAGACGATCGATAGCGTCATCGATTCGCTCGGGCCGCTGGCCGGTGAGAACGGCGTCGTCATCGAGCGGGAGTTCGCCAACGGGCCGCTCGTCGTTCCCGGCGATCGCGACGAACTGTTCCAGGTCTTCGAGAATCTCCTAGAGAACGCCTGCAAATACGGCCAGTCAGGCGGGCACGTCACCGTATCGATCGCCGGCGGCGAGGATAGCCAACAGCCGGGCTTCGACGTCACGATAAGGGACTATGGTCCGGGCATTGCCGAAGAACACATCCCGCGCATCACCGAGCGCTTCTACCGCGTCGATGTCGAAAACAGCCGCACCCAGAAAGGCACCGGGCTTGGCCTTTCGATCGTCAAGCATATATTGACCCGTCATAACGCAAGATTGTCGATCAAGTCGGAAGTCGGCAAGGGCGCGGCGTTCACGGTTCATTTGCCGGCTCGCTGATCGTGTATCGGTTGCCAACCGGGATTTTCTTCTTTCTGTCATGCGGTTCGCGTATCAGCGACGGATTGAGGGAACGCACCAGCCGGCACAAACCGGGAAGGCATATCCATGCAGTCCGTCCATATCGCCAGTGCCTATGATGAAGAGCTGAAGTTCCTGTCGAAGCGCATCGCTGCGATGGGCGGCCATGCCGAGCGCATGGTCGAACAGGCGGTCGCGGCCCTGGTGAACGTCGACCATGGCCTCGCGCAGAAGGTCATCCAGGACGATCTCGTCCTCGACGAAGGACAGCGCGAGATCGACGACAAGGCCATCATCATCATCGCCAGGCGCCAGCCGATGGCGACGGACCTGCGCGAGATCGTCGGCGCGATCCGCATCTCGGCCGATATCGAGCGCGTCGGCGATCTGGGCAAGAACGTCGCCAAGCGCGTGGCCTCGGTCGACGGCCGCCAGCCGAATAGCCTTTTCCGCGGCCTGGAGGCCCTTGCCAATCTGGCGCTGACGCAGCTCAAGGAAGTACTCGACGTCTATGCCTCGCGCTCGGTCGAGAGGATCGGCCTCGTGCGCGACCGGGACGACCAGATCGACGCCATGTACACCTCGCTGTTCCGCGAGCTTTTAACCTACATGATGGAAGATCCGCGCAACATCACGCCTTGCACGCATCTTCTGTTCTGCGCCAAGAACATCGAGCGCATCGGCGACCATGCGACCAACATCGCCGAGACGATCTATTACATCGTCACGGGCGACCAGATGCCGGCCGATCGGCCGAAGGGGGACAAGACCGACAAGGTCGTGCTTCCCGCCACGGTGCCGGCTAAGTGAACCGGCGCCTCTCGAACGGCTTCCTGATTTAGGATAAGCTCCTCCAGGGACAGCGATTTTGTCAGTCGCAGTCTCGGGAGGTTTGCGATGGAACAAGTTCGGAACCTGACCCCGGCCCCAACGTCGGGCATCATTGCATCCAGCGTCTATTCGGGCGGCAAGCGCGTCGCCGACATCGCCGTCGAACAAGCCGGCGAATGGGCGGCAAAACCTGGCCATGTCGTCTGGATCGGCCTGCTCGAGCCCGATCGCAACCTTCTGCTCCGTGTGCAGGCGCAATTCCACCTGCATGATTTGGCGATCGAGGATGCCGAGCATCCGCATGCACGCCCGAAGATCGAGCAATATGGCGACGCCCTCTTCATCGTCGCCCGCACCGCGCAATTGATCGACGGCCGCGTCACGTTCGGCGAGACTCATCTGTTCGTCGGCGCCGGCTACATCGTCAGCGTCCGGCACGGCCCGTCGACCTCCTACGCCGCCGTGCGCCAGCACTGGGAGAGCTGCCCGCATTCGCTCGCCAAGGGCGAGGACTTCGTCCTCTACGCCATCCTCGATTTCATCGTCGACAATTACATGCCGGTGCTGGAGCAGATCGAGGACGAGGTCGAGGCGATCGAGGACAAGGTGCTTTTGAAGCCGATGACCGGTTCCGATATCGAGCGGCTCTACATGCTGCGCCGCGATCTGCTGCGCCTGCGCAATGCGGCGCTGCCGCTGGTCGAGGTCTGCCGTCGGCTGACCAGTGCCGAACTGCCGCAGATCCATGCGGCCATGCATCCGCTGTTTCGCGACGTGACCGACCACATCCGCACCGTGCAGGAAAAGATCGACTCACTGCGCGAGGTTCTGGCCTTCGCCTTCGAAGCCAGTCTGCTGGTCGGGCAGAGCCAGGAAACCGCAATATCCAAGAAGCTCGCCTCATGGGCCGCCATTCTGGCGGTGCCCACGGCCTTCGCAGGCATCTACGGCATGAACTTCTCCGACATGCCGGAACTGAAGATGGAATACGGTTATCCAATCATCCTGCTGGTGATGGCCGCGATCTGCTCGTTCCTGTACTGGCGGTTCAAGAAGAATGGGTGGCTGTGAAGAGAGCGAATAGCGAATAGGGAACAGCGCAAAAAACGGCTTGCTCCCTGTTACAGAAGCCAAGCCGTTCTATTCGCTATTCGCTATTCGCTATTCGCTATTCGCTATTCGCTATTACCTTGCCCGCCGCCGCTCCCCCGCCGGCTGGAACGCCACCCGGGAATGATACTTGCAATAGGGTCCCGTTTCGGCGGCGTCGTTGCCGCAGAAGTTGAAGTCTTCCGACAGCGGATCGCCGTTCGGCCATTTGCAGGTGCGTTCGGTCAGTTCGACGAGCTGCAGATGCCGCGAGATCGGCACGACCACGTTCTCGACCGGTCGGATATAATGGCGCGTGACCGGCTCTGCGTCGAACTGCACCTGCAGCGCGGTGGCGCCGATGGTGGCCGTCACGTGACGCGTAGCACTTGCGGCGCGGGTCACCGATTTCTGCATCGTGGCGCCTTGCGTCGCCTTTTTCTGTCGCGCCGGGGCGGCCGTCGCGCGGCCGCGGCCCGACAGCTTCAGGCGATGCACCTTGCCGATGACGGCGTTGCGGCTCACTCCGCCAAGCTGTGCGGCAATCTGGCTGGCGCTCAGGCCCTCCGACCACAGTTTCCTGAGAAGTTCTACCCGCTCGTCAGTCCAGTTCATGGGGCCGCGCTCCTGCTGAGGCGTGCGGTAGTCAGAATCCGTTCCCGACCCGGCTCCCGCCGGGCAAACGACACCACATATACCGGGTGATTAGGTCCGCCGCACGAAATCTAGTTATTTCTCGACTACAAATACCTTATGCGCTGACTCGGTGACAAGAGTCCCCAGGGCAACACGATTCGGTTTTCCCCAACTTGCCGGTCTACTTATGAGCCGGCGTGGCGTCGGAGCTTCGCCACGCGCTTCTGCGTGACGTTTTCGTTGACTTCATGGCCGAAAAACATGATAAGCCGCAAAGGCCGCCGCATTGGCGGCTTTTTTGATTTCCGGTTCCGGAGACGCATATAATGAGCGGTTCGGCGCTTTACGAGACCTTTGCTCGCGCCCCCCTGGCTTTCGACCGCGGGGAGGGGACCTGGCTGGTCACCGACAAGGGCGAGCGATATCTCGACTTCGCGGGCGGCATCGCGGTGAATTCGTTGGGCCACAGCCACCCGCATCTGGTGGCGGCGCTCACCGAGCAGGCCGCCAAGCTGTGGCACGTCTCCAACCTCTATGAGATCCCGGAACAGCGCCGGCTGGGCGAGCGGCTGGCCGAAGCGACCTTTGCCGACAAGGTGTTCTTCACCAATTCGGGCGCCGAGGCGCTGGAATGCGCCATCAAGTCGGCCAGGCGCTATCAATTCGTCAAGGGCCATCCCGAGCGTTTCCGCATCATCACGTTCGAGGGCGCCTTTCACGGCCGCACGCTGGCGACGATCGCCGCCGGCGGCCAGTACAAATATCTCGAGGGCTTCGGCCCGAAGGTCGAGGGGTTCGACCAGGTGGCTTTCGACGACATCGACGCCGCGGAAAAGGCGATTACGCCGGAGACCGCGGCGATCCTGATCGAGCCGGTGCAAGGCGAGGGCGGCATACGCCCGGTGCCGACGCAGTCCTTGAAGCGGCTGCGGCAACTCTGCGACAAGCATGGCCTGCTGTTGATCTTCGACGAGGTCCAGTGCGGCATCGGCCGCACCGGCAAGCTGTTCGCGCATGAATGGACAGGCGTCACGCCCGACCTGATGGCAATCGCCAAGGGCATCGGCGGCGGCTTTCCGATGGGCGCCTGCCTTGCCACCGACGAGGCGGCGACCGGCATGACGGCCGGCGTGCACGGCACCACCTTCGGCGGCAATCCGTTGGCGATGGCCGTCGGCAACGCCGTGCTCGACATTGTCCTGGCCGACGGCTTCCTCGAGGACGTGCAGCGCAAGGCGCTGCTTCTGAAGCAGGGCCTTGCGGCGGTGGCCGATGAATTCCCCGACGTCATCGAGGGCATCAGGGGAACCGGCCTGATGCTCGGCCTGAAATGCGCCATGCCCAACACCAAGGTGAACATGGCGCTGCGCGACCAGCACCTGCTTGCCGTGCCGGCGGGCGACAACGTCATCCGCCTCCTGCCGCCGCTCACCGTCACCGACGAGGAGATCGGCGAGGCGCTGGAGCGCATTCGCGGCGGCGCCAAGAGCCTGACCGACGCAATTGCGGCCGAAGCCGCCAAATAATTTCTGGAACCTGCCGATGAGTGTTCGCCACTTCACCGATCTATCCGCCGTTTCCGCAGGCGACCTGCGCATCATGCTGGACGACGCGGTGGCGCGAAAGACCAGGCTCAAGGCGGGCGAGCGTTCAAAACCGCTCGATGGCAAGGTGCTGGCCATGATCTTCGACAAGCCGTCGACGCGCACGCGCGTTTCCTTCGATGTCGGCATGCGCCAGCTCGGCGGCGAGACCATCATGCTGACCGGCACCGAGATGCAACTCGGCCGGTCGGAGACGATCGCCGACACGGCAAAGGTGCTGTCGCGTTACGTCGACGCCATCATGATCCGCACCACCTCGCATGACCGGCTGCTGGAGCTCACCGAGAGCGCCACCGTTCCGGTGATCAACGGGCTGACCGACGACACGCACCCCTGCCAGCTCATGGCCGACATCATGACCTTTGAGGAACATCGCGGGCCGGTGGCCGGCAAGACCTTCGCCTGGACCGGCGACGGCAACAATGTGCTGCATTCGCTCCTGGAAGCCTCGGCGCGGTTCCGCTTCAATCTCAATGTCGCGGTGCCGGAAGGCAGCGAGCCGTTCGAGAAGTATGTCGACTGGTCGAAAGCCAATGGCGGCAAGGTCCGGTTTTCCAGGTCCGCCGAGGAGGCCGTCGACAAGGCCGACTGCGTCGTCACCGACAGCTGGGTCTCGATGGGCCAAGAGCATCGCGCCCGCGGCCACAACGTCTTCCTGCCCTATCAGGTCAATGCGGCGCTGATGGCAAAGGCCAAGGCCGATGCTTTGTTCATGCACTGCCTGCCGGCGCATCGCGGCGAGGAGGTCACCGACGAGGTGATCGACGGGCCGCATTCGGTGGTCTTCGACGAGGCCGAGAACCGGCTGCACGCCCAGAAGGCGGTGCTGGCCTGGTGCCTGGGCGCTTGAGAAGGGCCGACCTGACCGCTTCCGGCCCGATCGGGCTCAACTTGATCTGGGGATATGTGATGCCTATTTGCGGGCCATCACGTAAATTGAACGCGCTTCGACGCATGCGGCT
The DNA here is from genome assembly GCF_006439555.1 of Mesorhizobium sp. B3-1-6. Taxonomy (NCBI): domain Bacteria; kingdom Pseudomonadati; phylum Pseudomonadota; class Alphaproteobacteria; order Hyphomicrobiales; family Phyllobacteriaceae; genus Mesorhizobium; species Mesorhizobium sp. B3-1-6. The sequence continues at coordinate 7,631 of NZ_VFTM01000038.1, forward strand.
CATCGGGTTGCATGGCTGCGCCCCGGAGTTTTGTCATGTTGGAAACCCAGACCTTGGCTGAGCATAAACCCCAACTCGGTGAATTTGGCTTCGCCGGCGACGATCACGTCGTGCCTTACGAGGTCGCGCCGCTCGATGTGCGCGGCCGCACCGTGCAGCTCGGGCCGATGCTCGACGCTATTCTGAGCCGCCACAATTACCCAGAGCCGGTCGCCCGCCTGCTGGCGGAAGCCTGCGTGCTCACCGTGCTGCTCGGCACCTCGCTGAAGTTCGAAGGCAAGTTCATCCTGCAGACCCGCACCGACGGTCCGGTCGACATGCTGGTGGCCGATTTCACCACGCCGCATGCGCTGCGCGCCTATGCGCGTTTCGATGCCGACCGGCTGCAGGCGCTGACCGCCGCCGGCGAGACCTCGCAGCAGACGCTGCTCGGCAACGGCGTCCTGGCTCTGACCATCGACCAGGGCGCGCATACGCAGCGCTACCAGGGCATCGTCCAGCTCGACGGCACCTCGCTCGAGGATGCCGCGCGCACCTATTTCCGGCAGTCGGAGCAGATCCCGACCGATATCAAGATGTCGGTCGCCAAGCTGGTCACGCCCGGCCCGGCGGGCGCGCACGAGCAGTGGCGCGCCGGCGGCATCCTGGCGCAATTCCTGCCGCAATCGCCGGAGCGCATGCGCGTTCCCGATATTTCCGGTGGCGACGGCGATCCGCGTGACGTTGCGGACCACCCGGCCGACAATTCCTGGCAGGAGTTGCTGGCGCTGCTCGGCACGATCGAGCCGACCGAGTTGATCGACCCGACGGTGGGCGCCGAGCGGCTGCTTTACCGGCTGTTCCACGAACACGGCGTGCGCGTCTTCCGCGGCGTGCCTGTCGCCGACCAGTGCTCCTGCTCGCGCGACAAGATCCGCGGCATTCTCGAAGGCTTCTCGGCCCAGGAGATCAAGGACTCGACCGAGGACGGCGGCATCCACGTCGCCTGCGAGTTCTGCTCGACGCAATACGACTTCGACCCGGCCGAATTCGTGAAGTAGGAACCTTTCCTTCTCCCCATTTCACGGGGAGAAGGTGTCACGAAGTGACGGATGAGGAGCGGCGCTGTCGCTGGTGAAGATGGCTTCCGCCGTGGTGTCGCTTAAGATCTCGAGAAATCGGCGCTGCCCCTCATTGCACTGCCGGGTCTTTCTCCCCGTGAACGGGAAGAAAGACGCCGACGCCTAATTCACCGTGCGCCTTGTCCCCGGCATATCGAGCGAGAAAGCCGGAATGGCGATATCGAACGTCTCGCCGCGGCCGTTGCGCATCGTGTAATGGCCGACCATGATGCCCGACGGCGTCGAGAGCGGGCAGCCCGAGGTGTACTGGTAGCTGTCGCCGGGATTGAGTTCCGGCTGGTCGCCGACGACGCCGGCGCCGCGCACCTCCTCGACCCGGCCCCGACCATCGGTGATGTGCCAGTAGCGCGACACAAGCTGCACGAACTCGTCGGAGCGGTTGTCGATCGTCACCTGATAGCCCCAGACATAGCGGTTCTCGGACGGATCGGAGCGGTCCTCCAGATAGAAGGGCCGGACCAGCACTTCGATGTTGCGCGTCACTGCGCGATACATGGACCACTCCGGTTGCCGCCGCGGAACATTCGTTGCGCTTCGCTGTTGGGCGCGCAACGCCGACCATCCTGCCAGCCTTGTAGCGCACGTGCCGAAAAACAATGTCATTTAAGTGACACATGACAATGTTGGTGTGCACAAACCGTGCCGGGCGACTCGGGCGCTCTGTAACTGATGAAATGGGCGCATGCGGCCGAGAGCAATTCCAGGAAAAGTGTGGGCAGTTTTCCGTCCGGAATTGCGTGAAAACAAAGAGATAGAGAGTGACCAGATCTCGATGGAACTGACTATCGCAGCCGGCCTGGCTTCGTCAGCCCTTCTTTTGTCCAATCTCACCAGCATCCTGCTCGCCGCGTCGCGGCTGAAATGGCGGCATGTCATTGCGCCGCCCGTCGGCGCACAGCCGGTCTCGATCATCGTGCCGTCGCGCGGCGTCGAGCCGTTCACACAGGAGACCCTGCAGCGCGCCTTCTCGCTCGATTGGCCGCGCTACGAGCTGATCTTCTGCGTCGCGCATGCCGAAGACCCGGTGGTCAAACTGATCGATGCGGCGATCGCGCGCTATCCGAAGGTGCCGGCGCGACTCCTGATCGGCGACGACCGCGTCAGCGCCAATCCCAAGCTCAACAACTGCATCAAGGGCTGGCAGGCTGCGCAGCACGATTGGGTGGTCCTCGCCGATTCCAACGTTCTGATGCCGAGGGACTATGTCCAGCACCTGATGGCGGCATGGCGCCCGGATACCGGCCTCGTCTGCTCGACGCCGATCGGCTCGCGGCCGGATGGGTTTTGGGCCGAAGTCGAATGCGCCTTCCTCAACACGCTGCAGGCGCGCTGGCAGTATGCCGGCGAGGCGCTTGGGCTCGGCTTCGCCCAAGGCAAGAGCATGCTGTGGAACAAGCCGATGCTCGATGCCAATGGCGGTATCCAGGCTTTGGCCGCCGAGATCGCCGAGGACGCCGCCGCCACCAAGCTGGTCAACAGCCTGGGCCTGCGCGTTAATCTCGTCGCTTCGCCTTTCGAGCAGCCGCTCGGCCAGCGCCGGCTCGCCGAGATCTGGTCGCGCCAGGCGCGCTGGGCGCGGCTGCGCCGCGTCACCTTCCCGCTGTTCTTCGCGCCGGAGATCCTGACCGGCGCCGCAGTGCCGCTGCTGCTGGCGCTGATTGCGGCGGCAAGCGCCGGCGTCAGCCTGCCCACGACGGCCTTGGGCGTGCTGGCGATCTCCTACCTGCCGGAATGCCTGCTGGCCTTTGCGAAGGGCTGGTACCTGTCGCCGCGCAGCGTCACCGCGATGCTCACGCGCGACGCGATGCTGCCCGCCATCTGGGCGCGCGCCTGGTTCGGCGGCGCCGTCGAATGGCGCGGCAACGCCATGACCATCCGCACCAAGGCGATGACCGAACTGGAAGAGCTTGCCTAATGCATGTCGCGCAAAAGTGTGCAGCGGTTTTGCGATAACGACATGCATGAAAACAAAGCCTTAAAGCGCGTCGCCTGAATCCGCTTCAGCGCGACGCGCTTTAAAGTCCTGTGGCGACGGTCGCCGCTACAGGTCTTATTTGGCCGCCTTCAGCGCCTGCTCGATGTCCTCCAGCAGGTCGTCGGCGTCCTCCAGGCCGACGGAGAGCCTGAGCGTGCCCGGCCCGATGCCGAGTTCGGCCCGCGCGTCGTCGCTCAGGTTCTTGTGCGTCGTCGTCGCCGGATGGGTGATCAGGCTCTTGGCGTCGCCGAGATTGTTCGAGATCAGCACGATGTCGAGCGTGTTCTGAAAGGCGAAGGCCGCCTGCTTGCCGCCCTTGACGTCGAGGCAGATCAGCGTCGAGCCGCCCGACATCTGCTTCTTGACGATATCCGCCTGCGGGTGGTCGGCCCGGCCCGGATAGATGACGCGGGCGATCTCCGATCGGCCAGCGAGGAAATCCGCGATCTTGCCGGCGCTTTCGGTCTGCTGGCGCACGCGCAGCGGCAGCGTCTCCAGGCCTTTCAACAGCGTCCAGGCGTTGAACGGCGACAGGCTGGGACCGGTGTGGCGGAAATAGTCGTGCAGGTTCTCGTCGATCCATTTCTTGTCGGACAGGATGACGCCGCCGAGGCAGCGGCCCTGGCCGTCTATGTGCTTGGTCGCCGAATAGACGACGATATGGGCGCCGAGCTGCAGCGGCTTCTGCTGCAGCGGCGTGGCGAAGACATTGTCGACGATCACGCGCGCGCCGATGGAATTGGCGAGCTTGGCAACCGCGGCGATGTCGACCACTTCCAGCGTCGGATTGGTCGGGCTTTCGAGGAAAAACAGCTTGGTGTTCGGCCTTATCGCCTTTTCCCAATTGGCGATGTCGGTGCCGTCGACCAGTGTCGCCTGGATGCCGTAGCGCGGCGCCAGCGTCTCGACCACCCAGCGACAGGAGCCGAACAGGGCGCGCGCTGCAACGATATGGTCGCCGGCCTTGGCGCTGCAGAGCAACGCGGCTGAGACGGCCGCCATGCCGGAAGCGGTGGCGCGGGCATCCTCGGCGCCTTCGAGCGCGCACATGCGCTTTTCGAACATGTCGACCGTCGGGTTGGCGTAGCGCGAATAGATGAAACCGGGCTCCTCGCCCTTGAAGCGGGCTTCCGCGGCTTGCGCGGTCTCATAGACATAGCCCTGGGTGAGATACATCGCCTCGGATGTCTCGCCGAAGCCGGAACGCAGCGTTCCGCCATGCACGAGTGCCGTCTGAGGTTTCCAGTTGCGCTTCTTGGTGCTCATAGCCCTGCTTCCAGACACAAAAAAACCGGCCGCGAAGTCGCAACCGGTCCATATAGCCTTGCGGCTCGACGGTCCTTTAGCGACTTGTTTAACGTGGCTGCAAGCCGACCGGCCAAATCACCACGGGATAACGACGCTTTAAACCCGCGCCGCGCTTGCGTCAATTGCCGGCTTCATTAAGAGGTTTGTACCAGCAGAGCGGAGTTAAGACTTTGCGGCAGACAGGCATTCTTCCCGACCAGGATATTTCCGCGCTGTTCCAGTCCGGTGCGCTGAAGTCGCCGCGCGCGCTGGACACCAACCAGATCCAGCCGGCCAGCCTTGACCTGAGGCTCGGCGACACGGCCTTCCGCGTGCGAGCCTCCTTCCTGCCCGGCCCCGATCATCGGGTAGCCGACAAGCTCGAGCGGCTGAAGTTGCATGAATTCAGCCTCGCCGAGGGCGCGGTGCTGGAGACGGGTTGCGTCTACATCGTGCCGCTGCTCGAAAGCCTGGCGCTGCCCTCGAATGTGTCCGCTTCCGCCAATCCCAAGAGCTCGACCGGGCGCCTCGACATCTTCACCCGGGTGATGACCGATCGTGGCCACGAGTTCGACAAGATTGCCGCCGGCTATCACGGGCCGCTGTATCTCGAAGTCAGTCCGCGCACCTTCCCGATCGTCGTGCGGGCCGGCTCGCGGCTGTCGCAGATCCGTTTCCGCACCGGCAACGCGGTGCTTTCGGAGAGCGAGCTGCGCGACCTCCATCGCGCCGAGATGCTGGTCGCCACCGAGCCGCCCAATATTTCAGGCGGCGGCATCGCGCTCTCCATCGACCTCGACGGGGACAAGGACGGCCTTGTCGGCTATCGCGGCAAGCACCACACCGGCCTCGTCGATGTCGACAAGCGCGCCGCGCAGGATGTCGTCGATTTCTGGGAGCCGATTTACAAGAGCGGCGCCGGCGAACTCGTGCTCGACCCCGACGAATTCTACATCCTGGTCTCGCGCGAAGCGGTGCACGTGCCGCCGCTCTACGCCGCCGAGATGACGCCTTTCGATCCGCTGGTCGGCGAGTTCCGCGTCCATTATGCCGGCTTCTTCGACCCGGGCTTCGGCCACTCCGCCGCCGGCGGCAGCGGCAGCCGGGCGGTGCTGGAAGTGCGCAGCCACGAGGTGCCGTTCATCCTCGACCACGGCCAGATCGTCGGCCGTCTCGTCTACGAGCACATGCTGCAGCGCCCGCAGGCTCTTTACGGTACCGATCTCGGCTCGAACTACCAGGCGCAGGGCCTGAAGCTCTCCAAGCATTTTCGCGCCGCGCGCTAAGGTCTGAGCTGCTGATCTCCCCCTTGGGGGAGATCACGCTCTCACAGCGCCTTCACCGCCACCTTGACCGGCTTCTCGATCTCCAGCGGGTTGCGCAGCGGCAGGCCGAAATCCTGCGCTTCGATCTCGAACGTATCGCCGGCCTCGGTCCTGATGCCATCGGCGAAGGAGAGCGTCGCCGTGCCGAACATATGCACATGCACGTCGCCCGGCTGGCGGAAGGCCGAATATTTGAAATGATGGTGCTCGAGATTGGCGATGGTGTGCGACATGTTCGCTTCGCCGGACAGGAACGGCTTTTCCCACAAAAGCTTGCCGTCGCGCCAGATGCGCGATCCGCCGCGGATGTCGGCCGGCAGGTCGCCGATCAGGATCTCCGGACCGAACGAAGCGTTGCGCAGCTTGGAGTGGGCGAGGAACAGGTAGTTCACCCGCTCCGTCACGTGGTCGGAGAATTCGTTCGACAGCGTGAAGCCGACACGGAACGGCGCGCCGTCGTCGCCGATCACATAGATGCCGGCGATCTCCGGCTCCTCGCCGCCGTCCTGCGCAAAGGCCGGCGACATCAGGGGCGCGCCGGGAGCCACCGCCATCGTGCCGTTGCCTTTGTAGAACCATTCAGGCTGCACGCCGACCTGTCCCTTGGCGGGCTTACCGCCTTCGAGCCCCATGCGGAACATCTTCATGGAATCGGTGAGCTCCTCCTCGCCGCCCTCGCTGAGCTTCTTGTGCATGGAATCGCGCGTCGCCGCGGAGCCGAGATGCGTCAGGCCGGTGCCGGTGAGATGCAGATGCGCGGGATCGGGGTGGTTGATCGGCGACACCAGCCTGCCCCTCTTGTAGGCGGCATCGAGATCGACCGTCTCGCCATAGCCCTTGCGCTCGATCAGCGCTTCGAGCCCGGTGCCGGTGCGCGCGGCCTCCATCGCCAGCGAATAGACGCTGCGCGCGCCGTTGATGATCCTTGTCTTGCCGCCGCCGTTGCGGGCGACGACGCGGATCGTCTCGGCGTCGTCGAGGATCTGGGAGATCAGCATGTTGAAATCCTCTCTCATTTTGCCGGCCGCCCGCGGGCAAGCCTTGACTGGCGCGGCGCGGAGCAATCCCCGCCACGGTTGAAACGCTTCGTCCGGATTGCGTTCGCGAGCCCGGGTCCTTGCTGGACTCTCGGCGCCGACGGGTTGCCGGCAGCTTCGCGATCTGAAACCCGTATGCCTCCTTAAATCCGCTTCCGGCCTTCAGGCCTTGTTCTTGTTGTAGACGTCGAAGATGACGGCGCCGAGCAGCACCAGGCCCTTGACCACCTGCTGCCAGTCGACATTGACGCCCATGATCGACATGCCGTTGTTCATCACGCCCATGATGAAGCCGCCGACGACGGCGCCGATCACCTGTCCGACGCCGCCCATCGCCGAGGCGCCGCCGATGAAGACGGCCGCGATGACGTCGAGCTCGCTGCCGAGACCCGCCGCCGGCACCGCCTGGCCGAGGCGCGCCGCGATGATCAGGCCGCCCAGCGCCGACAGCACGCCCATGTTGATGAAGACCAGCAGCGTCAGCCTCTCGGTGTTGATGCCCGAAAGTTGCGCGGCCTTGGCGTTGCCGCCCATGGCGTAGATGCGGCGGCCGATGGTCATGCGCTTGGTGACGAAGACGAACAGCGAGATCAGCACGCCCATCACCAGCAGCACGACCGGCAGGCCCCTGTAGCTCGCGAACTGGAAGACCAGGAACAGCGCCAGCGCGCTGCCGACCAGCGTCTTGACGACGAACAGCGGGAAGGGCTCCGCCTCGTAGCCATGCCGCTCGCGCTTGCGCCGCGTCCTGAAGCCGAAATAGGCGTAGGCGAGCACCGCGACCAGACCCAGCACGATCGTCGTCATGTGCAGCGTCAAGCCGCTGCCGACGATGGTCTTGCCGGCGGCATTGACCGTCGGCGGGATCAGCGTCAGCGGACCGATCACGTCCGGGATGAAGCCCGAGCTCAGCGCCTTGAAGTCGGGCGGAAGCGGGCCGACCGAAGAGCCGCCGCCGAGCAGCGCCTGGCAGATGCCGCGGAAGATCAGCATGCCCGCCAATGTCACGATGAAGCTCGGTATCCGGTGATAGGCGATCCAGTAGCCTTGCGCGGCGCCGATGAGGCCGCCGACGATCAGGCAGATGATCGAAACCACCAGCGGATTCGAGAATATCCCGAGCGGCCAGATCACCATCATCATCGCGGCGAGCGCGCCGATGAAACCGGCGACCGATCCCACGCTGAGATCGATATAGCCGGAGACGATGACCAGTAGCATGCCCAGCGCCATCACGATGATGAACGAGTTCTGCTGCACCAGATTGCTGAGGTTGACCGGTTTGAACAGCGTTCCCGACGTCGTGTACTGGAAGAACAGCATGATGACGATCAGTGCGATGATCAGGCCGTATTCGCGCAGATTCGTCGTCAGCGCCGAGACGGCGACGCGCTGTCCCTGCTTGACGTCCTCGGCGACGCCGCTTTGCGGCGCGGGAGCGCTGTCTGTGCTCATGATGCTTTTCCTTCTCCGCGAACGATGGCGCGCATGATTTTTTCCTGGCTTGCGTCGCTTGCCGCCATTTCGCCGACGATACGCCCTTCATTCATGACATAGATGCGGTCGGAGATACCGAGCAGTTCAGGCATTTCCGACGAGATGACGATGATCGCTTTGCCCTCGGCGGCGAGGCGCGCGATGATCGTATAGATTTCGTACTTCGCGCCGACGTCAATGCCGCGGGTCGGCTCGTCCATGATCAAAACCTCCGGATCGGCGAACAGCCATTTGGACAGCACGACCTTCTGCTGGTTGCCGCCCGAAAGGTTGCCGGTGAGCTGGTAGACGCTGGAGGCGCGGATATTGGTCTTCTTGCGATAGTCGTTGGCGACGCTCATCTCGCGCATGTCGTCGATGACGCCGCGGCTCGAAACGCCGCCCAGATTGGCCAAAGTCACATTGTGCTTGATGTGGTCGATGAGGTTGAGGCCGTAGGTCTTGCGGTCCTCGGTGACATAGGCGATGCGGTTCTCCACCGCCTTGCTCACTGTCGAAAGATCGAGCGGCTTGCCCCTGAGCAGCACCTCGCCGCTGATGCGCCGACCGTAGGTGCGACCGAACAGGCTCATAGCGAATTCGGTACGGCCGGCGCCCATCAGCCCGGCGATGCCGACAACCTCGCCCTTGCGCACATTGATATTGATGTTCTTGATCACCTGCCGCTCGGCATGGATCGGGTGGTAGACCGACCAGTCCTTGACCTCGAAGATGACCTCGCCGATCTTCGGCTCGCGCGGCGGGTAGCGGTCGTCGAGCGAGCGGCCGACCATCGAGGTGATGATGCGGTCTTCCGAGATGTCCTTCCTCGGCAGGGTCTCGATGGTGCGCCCGTCGCGGATCACCGTCACCTTGTCGGCGACGCGGTTCACCTCGTTGAGCTTGTGCGAGATCAGGATTGAGGTCATGCCCTGGCGCTTGAACTCGAGCAGGAGGTCGAGCAGCGCCTGGCTGTCCTTTTCGCTGAGCGACGCCGTCGGCTCGTCGAGGATCAGAAGCTTCACTTCCTTGCTCAGCGCCTTGGCGATCTCGACCAGCTGCTGCTTGCCGACGCCGATGTTGGTGATCAGCGTCTTGGGGTCTTCCTTGAGGCCGACCTTCTTGAGCAGGGCGCTGGTGCGCGTCTCGTTGGCGTCCCAGTCGATGACGCCGTAGCTGGCGTGCTCGTTGCCGAGGAAGATGTTTTCCGCGATCGACAGCATCGGCACCAGGGCAAGCTCCTGGTGGATGATGACGATGCCGATATGCTCGCTGTCGTGAATGCCTTTGAAATTGCATTCCTGGCCGCGGAAGATGATCTGGCCGTCATAGGTGCCGGACGGATAGACGCCCGACAGCACCTTCATCAGCGTCGACTTGCCGGCGCCGTTCTCGCCGACGATGGCGTGAATCTCACCTTCCTCGACGCTGAGATTGACGTTCGACAACGCCTTCACGCCGGGAAACGTCTTGGTGATGTCGCGCATCTCCAAAATCGTCGAGGCCATCAGGATCTGCTCCCTGGCGCACGGCTCCCAAATCGGTATCGATCGTGGAAAGGCCTGTGCGCAAAATCAACATGCTGCGGCGGCTTCGCGTTGCGGATCGGCGCGTGACGCTGCGGAAGCCGGCAAAAACAATACCGGGGTCGGCTCTGAACGAAAAGGGGCCCTGCGTTGCGCAGGACCCCTCCCTTCGAGGCTGGATTACTTCAGCTCGTCGGCCTTGATGTAGCCGGAGTCGACGACCTGCGCCTGATAGTTCGACTTGTCGACCTCATGCGGCGTCAACAGGATCGAGGGAACGACCTTGACGTCGTTGTTGTAGGTCTTTTCGTCGAGGCCGTCCGGCTTGCCGCCGGAGAGCACCTTGTCGACCAGCTGCACGGTGGCCTTGGCCAGTTCGCGGGTGTCCTTGAACACGGTCGAATACTGCTCGCCCGAGATGATCAGCTTGACCGAGGCGGTTTCGGCGTCCTGGCCGGTCACGATCGGCCAAGGCTGCGCTTCCGTGCCGTAGCCGACGGCGCGCAGCGAGGCGGTGATGCCGCGCGACAGGCCGTCATAGGGCGACAGAACGCCATCGACGCGGCTGCCGTCCGAATAGTTGGCCGAAAGCAGGTTGTCCATGCGCGCCTGGGCGGTGGCGGCGAGCCAGCGCAGCGTGCCGACCTTGTCCATGCCCGTCTGGCCGGACTTGATCTTGATCGAGCCGTCATCGATCAGCGGCTGCAGGACCGACATGGCGCCGTTGTAGAAGAAGAAGGCGTTGTTGTCGTCCGGCGAGCCGCCGAACAGCTCGACGTTCCACGGCTTGGTGTTCGGGAAACGCTCCTTGAGGCCCTTGACCAGCGAGTTCGCCTGGATGACGCCGACGCCGAAATTGTCGAAGGTGGTGTAGTAGTCGACATTGCCCGTCTTCTTGATCAGCCGGTCGTACGCGACGACGACGACGCCTGCGTCATTGGCCTTCTGCAGCGCGTCGGCCATGGTGGTGCCGTCGATCGAAGCGATGATCAGCGCCTTCGGGCCCTTGGTGATTTCGTTTTCCAGCTGGCTGAGCTGGTTCGGGATATCGTCCTGCGCATATTGCAGGTCGACGGTGTAGCCGAGCGCTTCGAGCTGGGACTTGACGGCGTCGCCGTCATTGATCCAGCGCTGCGAGGTCTTGGTCGGCATCAGCACGCCGACGAGACCCTTGTCGGCGGCATGCGCCGAATAGGTCATGGCGGCGATGCCAAGGGCCGCGACGGCGGCCAGCGTCTTGATGATCTTCACGATTACTCTCCCTGGTTGATGGACGCGACACCTCGGGGCTTCGCGGGCCGCGCAACCGAACAGGTGCGCTGGCGCGCCACTGTCGGCTTTATCGATCTCCGGTATCCTCCCAATCGGCCCCGCGGCGCAGTTTAAATCGATACGAATTTGCTCGTTGCCGACCGTTGCGCCTCGGAACGCGCGAAGGGTGGGTCCCTTTGACATAACTGTCAAATGCGATCTTTGCTGGTTGCTATATCGAAACTGATATAGCTTAAGGAGCTGATAGAACCCGGATAAGAGACCGAAAACCATGGCGGCATTGCGCGATCCCGATGGGATTTCAGGGAGTTACGAGAAGTTGCCGGGAGATGGCGAGACGCTGCTGCGCAGCGGCCTCAGTCTTCGCCATATGCGCATGATCACCGCCCTGGACGATCACGGACGGGTGAGCGCCGCCGCCCAGGTCATGAACATCTCCCAGCCGGCCGCCTCGCGCATGATCGCCGAGATGGAGGCGGTGCTCGACGTGAAGTTGTGCGAACGGCTGCCGCGCGGCGTGACGCTGACCCCTTTTGGCCAGGCGCTCGCCCGCCGTGCCCGCTCCATTTTGCTCGAGATGCGGGAGGCCGACCGAGAGATTTCCGAGCTCAAGGCCGGCAAGGGCGGCTCGGTCTTCCTCGGCGCGGTGACGGCGCCGGCGATCGAATTGGCCGTGCCGGCGATCCGTGAGATCCGCCGCATCTATCCGCGCATCGAGATTACCATGCAGGTCGAGACCTCGAACGTGCTTGCCCGCGAGCTGATCGCGTCGCGTCACGACTTCATCATCGCCCGCATCCCCGACGACCTCAATCCGCGGCTCTTCGAATCGCGCGTCATTGGCGTCGAGAAGGCCTGCCTCATCGTGCGCCGCGGCCACCCCTTGGCGAGCGGCCGGATCGTGCGGCTGGAGGAGACGGCGGGCTATGACTGGGTGTTCCAGTCCGGCGGCTCGCCGCTTCGCCAGGCCATGGAAAGCAACTTCTTGAACCGCGACATTCCGCTGCCCGACCGCATCCTCAACACCTCTTCGCTGTTGCTCACCTTGGTGATGGTGGCGCAGTCCGACGCCATCGCGCCGGTCTCGATCCAGGTCGCCAAGTTCATCCAGGGCGGCGACGGGCTGGCCGGCGCCATCGATGTCGTGCAGACCGAGTTCGACATCGAGGTCCGGCCCTACAGCCTGATCACGGTCAAGAATCGCGTGCTCTCGCCCGCCGCCAAAATGCTGCACGACTTCATCCTGCGCGAAGTGGGGTAATGGAACGAGAATGCTACTTGTGCGTTCAAACCGATCGGCCGCTCGCTGGAGCCCGTTGCGGGTGAGGGAAGGCTGCCGATGCTCAACAGCTCGGGAGGTTTCGATGGAACGTCGGTTGTTTCTGACTGGAATGCTTGGGGTTGCGGGGGCGGCAGCGCTTGCAAGCCTGGCCGGACCAGCCAAGGCGGTTGCCGGCATCCCCAAAGGCAACGGGATTCTCGATGAATTGGACAAGCCGGATCCGGCCATCTACGAGGAGGATGACCAGGCCGATCTGCTGCAGCCAGCTCAGTATTACCGCCGTCGGTATTACCGTGACCGGTACTACCGCCGCCGCCGTCGGCGCGTTTGGAGACGGGTCTGCCGCCGCTACTGGCGCTATGGCCGGCGTCATGTCCGCTGCTGGCGCCGCCGCGTCTGGATCGGCTTCCGGCTCTAGGTCGATAGCAACTACCTTCCCCGGGGCCTACCGGGTGAATCGCTGACTGGGTCTTGCATGGGTGTGCAAGGCCCAAACGTTCGCTTACAAACAGCCGAAATCACCCTCGCGCAAACTGCTCGGCCTGAGGGTCGACCCAATGCAATTGCGCCCCGCGATCCCCGGCAGGCGATCCGAATTGGTCGCGCAATTTGGTCCCTTGGTGAGGTCTGACTCAAACCCTTGCGCCGCAAGGTGGAGCGGGTAGCGGGAATCGAACCCGCGCGTTCAGCTTGGGAAGCTGACAAGCTACCATTACATCATACCCGCGTCGGCCACCTCGTTAACATGAGGCCCGGGCTGCAAGCAATCGGCAAAGCAGTGCTGCCAATGAAGGCACCCCCTTGACCTCCAGCAGCGCCGCTTGATGGCGGACAAGCGAATGCGTATTTCTGGGCCACGCTGCCGAATCGGGCGGCTCGAACCGGAGAATGGCCTTGTCCGCACTGACGCGCTTTCTTGGCGACACGCCGCTCAGGGTGTTCCTGAAGCTGCTGGTGGTCTCCTTCCTCGTCGGCCTCGTCATGCATGCCTTCGGCTGGTCGCCGATGGACGTCTTCTATGGCATCCGCCAGTTCTTCGTCGATCTGTGGAATCTCGGCTTCCACGCCATCGACCGCTTCCTGGGCTATATCCTGCTCGGCGCGGCGATCGTGGTGCCTGTGTTCATCCTGCTCAGGATCGCCAGCTACAGGAAATAGCTCGGCGGGGCATCACGCATATCGGGAGGCGACCTCGAACAGGATGGCGTGCCGCGCGGCCAGCGCCGGTACGTCGGTCGAGTAGCCGCCGCCGATGACGCCGCAAAACGGCACGCCCTGCTCACGGAAATGGCCGATGACCATGTCTTCGCGAGCGCTGAGGCCATCGTCGCTTAGTGCCAGCCGGCCCAGCCTGTCCTCGGCATGGACATCCACGCCGGCATTGTAGAAGACGAGGTCCCAGCGCCTTTGCCGGGATAGGTCCGGCAGAATGGCGGCGAGCCGCTCGAGATAAGCGCCGTCGCCGGTGCCGTCCGGCAAGGCGACGTCGAGGTCTGAGGCGATCTTGCGCACCGGGTAATTGCGCTCGCCATGCATGGAAAAGGTGAAGGCGCGAGGCTCGTCCTTCAGGATGTCGGCGGTGCCGTCGCCCTGATGCACGTCGAGGTCGACAACCAGCACATTTTCGACGGCGCCTTCGGCCAGCAGCGCCAGCGAGGCGACGGCGACATCGTTGAAGGTGCAGAAGCCGGCGCCTTGCGCGCGCCTGGCATGATGGCTGCCGCCGGCCGCGTTGCAGGCGATGCCGTGTCTCAGCGCCAGCCTGGCGGCCAGCACCGTGCCCGCGGTGGCAAGCTGCGCCCTCAGCGACACGCGCGGACCGACCGGAAAGCCGATCTCGCGCTCTATTGTCTCCGGCACCTGGCAGGCGATTACCTGATCGACATACTCGGCCGCGTGCGCGAGCTTCAGCCGCGCGGCCGGCGCCGGTTCCGGCATCGAGAGCGCGCCCGGTGCGGCCAGCCCGCGCACATGCAAGGCCTCCATCAAAAGCGGATATTTGCTCATCGGAAAGCGGTGGTTGACGGCGAAGCCGGCGTCATAGTCGGGGTGATGGACGATCTGCAGCGGCATGGATCGGGAGGCCTGCGCCAGCTCTGAGCAATTCCAGGAAAAGTGTGAGACGGTTTTCCGTCCGGAATTGCGTAAGACCAGCAGAAAATTCGGTTGGCAGTTCGGCGGATGGTGGTTGCGTGGCGCCGGCAAACTGAGGCACATCGGGTTCTCGATCAAGCCGCAATCAGCCAGGCAGCAATGGACGCAACCCAAGCCAGCGCCAGATCCTTCGCCGTCACCAACCGCTCGGTGCTGGCGATCGCCGTGCCGATGACGCTTGCCTATCTGACGACGCCTCTGCTCGGCATCGTCGACACGGCGGTGGTCGGCCAGTTCGGCGACGCGGCCCTGCTTGGCGGCCTGGCGGCGGGATCGCTGGTCTTCGACGTCGTCTTCACCACGTTCAATTTCCTGCGCTCCGGCACCACCGGCCTCGTCGCCCAGGCGTTCGGGCGCGGCGATCCGCTGGAGGAACAGGCGGTGCTGTGGCGCGCCGTGCTGATCGCGGTCGTCGCGGGCGTCATACTTGCCGCTCTTTCGCCGCTCTTTGCCGTCGCCGGCCAATGGTTCATGGGCGCCGAGCCGCGCGTCAGCGCTGCGATGTCGGTCTACATCCGCATCAGGCTGCTGGCAGCGCCTTTCTCGCTCATCAACTACGCCATACTGGGATACGTGCTGGGGCGCGGCGAGGGCGGGCTCGGGCTGATGCTGCAGGCCGTGCTCAACGGCATCAACATCGCGCTCTGCTTCCTGCTCGGCCTCGAGCTTGGCTGGGGCGTTGCCGGCGTCGCCTGGGCGACCGTCACCGGCGAGTTCCTGGCCATGCTGCTTGGCCTTGCCATCGTGCTCAACCGTTTCCGCAAGCTCGAGCGGCCGTCACGCCGCCGCATCCTCGACCTCCCGGCCTACCGGCGCATGCTGTCGCTCAACCGCGACATCATGATCCGCTCCTTCTCGCTGCTTGCCGCCTTCGCGCTGTTCACCAGGCAGGGCGCGCAATTCGGCACCGTGACGCTCGCCGCCAACGCCGTGCTGATGAACTTCTTCCTCATCGCCGGCTATTTCCTCGACGGTTTCGCCACCGCCGCGGAGCAACTGGCCGGTCGCGCCATCGGCGCGCATGCGCCTGCTCCGTTCCGGCAGGCCGTCCGGCTGACGCTGATCTGGGGTTTTTGTCTCGCCGGCATCGCCACGCTCATCCTATTGACCGCCGGCACCAGTCTGGTGGCACTGGTGACGACGTCTCCAGAAGTCCGCGCGGTCGCTGACACCTATTTGCCCTGGGCGGCCTTCACGGCGCTGAGTGGCGTGCTGGCCTTCCAGATGGACGGCGTCTTCATCGGCGCTACCTGGTCGCGCGACATGCGCAACATGATGCTGTTGTCGTTCCTCGTCTTCAGCGCCGCGCTCATCACCCTGGCGCCGGCCTTCGGCAACAACGGCCTATGGGCATCGCTGCATGTCTTCCTGCTGGTAAGGGGGGTGAGTTTGCTTGCGGTGCTGAGGCTCAGGGTGCGAACGGCATTTTAGGGCCGATTGTTCAGCTTCGGCTGGGCGCCGGCGTTTCTCAGCTCCAGAGATCGGTCGAGAGGTACTTCAGGCCGGAGTCGCAAATCACGACAGCGATCGTCTTGCCTGATTGATCGCCGCGCAGGAGACGCAGCGCGGCGGCCACATTCGCTCCCGAGGAGAAGCCGCCAAAGATACCTTCGCTGCGCACGAGCAGGCGCGTGGCCTCGCGTGCTTCATCGCCGGAAATCTGAAGATAACCATCGACGGGCGCGTTGTTCAGGAATGCCAGGTCTGGCATGGCGTAGCCGCCGCCTTGAATGGGGTGCTCGGGCTGGGTGACCGTCTCTCCCGCGGCGGCCGCGGCGCCCTCGGGCTCGACGATGAAGCACTTGATCAGAGGGTTGCGTTCCTTCAGCGCCCTTGCCACCCCGGCATATGTGCCGCCCGAGCCGATGAAGTCGACGAATGCATCGACGGCGCCATGGCTGGCGTCCCAGATTTCCGGCCCGGTTCCGTGATAATGCGCAAGCCAGTTCCCGTCGCGATGGAACTGGTCGGCGCGGTACGCGCCACGTTCCGCCGCAACCGCTTTGGCGGCCTGCTCGACGAGCGCGAGATCGCCACCCGAGACCTGCCCCGGCACCGACCCCGGCAGCTGGTCCACGAGGAAGACTTCCGCGCCGAGCGCCGTCATCATGCGTGCACGCTCTTCGGAATTGCCCTTCGACATCACCGCGACGAAGGGGTAGCCCCTGACGGCGCAAATGATGGCGAGCCCCGTGCCCATGTTTCCGGAGGTAAGCTCGACCACCGTTTGACCCGGCTTGATGGCGCCGGATCTCTCAGCCTCCTCGATTATTCCAAGTGCCGCTCGGTCCTTCTTGGAAAAGCCCGGATTGAGATATTCCAGCTTGGCCAGGATTGCGCCGTCGACGCCCGCCTGCGCCGTCAGCCTGTCGAGCCGGACCAATGGCGTTCCACCGATCGAGTCCACGACGGAGTCCAGAATTTCGGCCATCGTTTGTCCTCCTGATTTGGTGGGAACTATCAGAGTCGTTCGGACCAGCTTGCGCAGCCGGTGTCGCGCAGCTCTCCGATGGATTTGAGGTGTTCCCTCTCCGCAAAGCGCGCCATGCCGGCAACGATGCGCCCCGGCAGCGCCGGGCCGGCATAGATCATGCCGGTGTAGAGCTGGACGAGGTCGGCGCCGGCGCGGATCTTTTCCAATGCGGCCTCGGTGGAATCGACGCCGCCGACACCGATAATGGCCATGTCGGGTCCGAGCAGCTTGCGCATGCGGGCCAGCACAGCGGTGGAACGCCCGAACAGCGGCTTGCCCGAAAGGCCGCCGGTTTCGCCGGCCGCGGTCGCGCTCCGCAACCCCGTCCGCGCCAGCGTCGTGTTGGAGACGATGACGCCGTCGATTTTCTTCTCGGCGACCTCGGCGGCGATGTCTTCAAGTTCCGCCTCGACGAGATCCGGCGCGATCTTGAGGAAAACCGGCGGCTGTGCCGGCGCGGCCGCACGCGCGGCCATCACCCGCGACAGCAATTCGCCGAGCTGCTCGCGCGCCTGCATGTTGCGCAGGCCTGGCGTGTTGGGCGAGGAGATGTTGACCGTCAGATAGGAGGCATGTTGCGCGAAGCGGGCGACGCCGCACTCGTAGTCGGCGATGCGGTCGGCGCTGTCCTTGTTGGCGCCGATGTTGACGCCGACGATCCCCGGTCGCCCCTTGCGCGCGGCAAGCCGTTTTTCGGCCGCCGCGTGGCCTTCATTGTTGAAGCCCAGCCGGTTGATCACGGCCTCGTCCGCCGTCAGCCGGAAGATGCGCGGCTTCGGGTTGCCGGGTTGCGGCAGCGGCGTGACGGTGCCGACCTCGGCAAAGCCGAAGCCAAGCCCCAGCAGCGCGTCCGGCACTTCGGCGTTCTTGTCGTAGCCGGCGGCCATGCCGAGCGGGTTCGGGAAATCGAGGCCGCAAAGGCTCAGCTTGAGCCGCGCGTCGCGCGGCGTCGTCGCCCCAACCGGAAGCCCGCAGCGCAGCGCCGCGATCGACAGGCCGTGAGCGGTTTCCGGATCGAAGGAGAAAAGCAGTTTCTGGCCGATCCGGTCGAGCACGCTCATTCGCCCTCCAGCGCCGGGAATTCGTGGCCGCCGGCGCCGTGCGGCAGCGGTTTCACCCAGAGAACGGCATCGAGAGCGAACGCGGCGTAGAGATGCGGGAACAAGGCACCGCCGCGCGACACCTCGTATTTCAGCGCCTCGCCCAGTTTGGTCCCGTCGATGGCGATCAACAGCAGGTCCGTCTGTCCGGCGAAATGCTTGGCCGCCGTCTCGCGCACCTGGCCGGCGGTGGAGAAATGGATGAAGCCGTCGGCGATGTCGATCGGCGCGCCGATGAAGCGCCCGTTCCTCTCAGCTTCGCGCCAAAGCGCCTCGGGGGCAATCTTGTAGATAATCTGAGACATTGTCGCGCTATAATCCGAACCGAAGGTGGGAGGAAGGCTCAAGCTCGACTCTTCCCCATTTCCGGCGCAAACCTGTGATATGGCGCCTTCACTGGCTCATGGAGGAACAACATGCGTCTGCAGCACATCCTGATCCCCGCGGCGCTTTGCTCGCTGGTTGCCGCTTCCGCCTATTCCGAGGAGACCGACCACTACCGCTTGGAGAAGTCCGCCGACGGTTATGTCCGCATGGACACCCGAACCGGCGCCATGTCGATCTGCGAGGAGCGCTCCGGCCAACTCGTCTGCAAGATGGCCGCCGACGAGCGCGCCGCCTACCAGGACGAGATCGACCGGCTGGACAATTCGGTCAAGGCGCTCGACGCGCGCGTCGCCAAGCTCGAGAATTCGCTCTCCGCCCGGCTGGAATCCAACCTGCCCAGTCAGGAGGATTTCAACAAGTCGCTCGGCTACATGGAGCAGTTCTTCCGGACCTTCAAGGACATCGTCAAGGACATGGACAAGGACGATGGCGACGGCGGCACCAAGCTGAATCAGAAGACCTGAACGGGGCGCGCGGCCGAGCCGTCCTGGGAAAAACCCCGCGCGCGGCCTTTGCCGCTTGAAAACGCGCCGCGTCGCCGCATAATCGGTCCGGTCCCCGCAAGAAGCACACAATGATGATGGGATCGGGGGAGGAATATTTGCCGTCGGGCCACACTTTCGTCATTGCCGACGACCATCCGCTTTTTCGCGGCGCGCTGAAGGAGGCGCTGGCCGGCATCGGCGACGTTGCCGCCATCCATGAGGCCGGCGATTTCGAAAGCGCCAAGGCGCTGGTGCTCGCCAACGAGGATGTCGACATGGTGCTGCTCGACCTGTCGATGCCGGGCGCCAGCGGCCTGTCCGGCCTGATTGCGCTGCGCGGCATCCATCCGGCGGTGCCGCTGGTGGTGGTATCGGCGCATGACGATCCCGTCACCATTCGCCGCGCGCTTGATCTCGGCGCTTCCGGCTTCATCTCCAAATCGGCGAGCATGGAAGAAATACGCGGCGCCGTGCAGGCGGTGCTTGCCGGCGATATCGCCGCGCCCACCGGCGTCGAGCTGGGCGTCGAGCGCGATCCGGAAATCTCCGACCTGATCAAGCGGCTGCAGGCGCTGACGCCACAGCAGACGCGGGTGCTCGGCATGCTGGCGGAGGGCCTGCTCAACAAGCAGATCGCCTATGAGCTCGGCGTTTCCGAAGCCACCATCAAGGCGCATGTCTCGGCCATCCTGCAGAAGCTCGGCGTCGACAGCCGCACCCAGGCCGTCATCCAGCTTTCGAAGATCGGCGGCGACCCGCTGCAGCCGGTTGGCTGATCATTCCGCCGCCGGCGCCAGCGGCCTGACGCGCGCCATCATCGAGCGCAGCACCGCCGGCTTCAGCGGCTTGTTGATGAGCGGAATGTCGAGCCGGCCGGCAGCCGCGCGCACCTCGCTGGAGCGGTCGGCGGTGACCAGCACGCAGGCAAGGTCCCGTCCGTAGGCGGCGCGCAATGTGGCGATCGCATCGAGCCCGGTGCCGCCGTCGAGATGATAGTCGGCAAGCACCAGGTCCGGCTTCGGCGCGCCGGGTTTCAGCAGATCGCCTGAGCCCGAAGCCGTCTCGACATGGCATCCCCAGCCTTCGAGCAGCAGCCGCATGCCGTCGAGGATGCGTGCGTCATTGTCGATGCACAGCACATTGAGCCCGGCAAGCGTCGAGGCGGAGCGGGCCGGCGCCTTGCCGGCCTCGCGCGGCGGCGCGGCGACCGCCGCGACCGGCAGAATGACGGAAAAACGCGTGCCCCTGCCGGGGTTGGAGTGGATGCGGATCTCGAGCCTCAGCACCCTGGCGATACGGTCGACGATGGAGAGCCCCAGGCCAAGGCCTTCGGCCTCTCGCACGCCCTCGTCGAGGCGCGTGAACTCGTGGAAGACCGTGTTGAGCTTGTCGCCGGCAATGCCGATGCCGGTGTCGATCACCTGGATCTCGGCCAGTTCGCCACGCCGTCGCACGCCGACCAGGATGCGGCCCTGGCGCGTGTATTTGATGGCGTTGGAAACGAGGTTCTGGATCAGCCGGCGCAAAAGGTTCCGGTCGGTCATGACGCTGAGCGAGGATGGGATGATCGTCAGCTCGAGCTTCTTTTCAGCGGCAAGCGGACGGAAATCATTGCCGATCTGGCCGAGCAGTCCGCCGAGGTTGAAGGCGGCGTTCTCGGGCTTCATGGCGCCGGCGTCGAGCCGCGAGATGTCGAGCACGGCGCCGAGGATGGTCTCGACCGATTCCAGCGAGGATTCGATATTGACCGCGGCCTTGCCGGCCGGTCCCTTGCCCGCCTTCTCGATCAGCGACGAGCAATAGAGCCGGGCGGCGTTGAGCGGCTGCAGGATGTCGTGACCGGCGGCGGCCAGGAAGCGCGTCTTGCCGAGATTGGCTTCCTCGGCCAGCATCTGCGCCTGCGCCAGCTCCTCGTTGACGCGCGTGAGCTCGATGGTGCGGGTCTTGACCCGCTGCTCCAGCGATTCATTGGCCCGCTTCAGCGCCAGGTCCTGCTCGACACGGCCGGAAATGTCGGCATAGGTGGCGACGATGCCGCCGTCGGGCATCGGGTTGGAGCGCAGCTCCAGGATGCGGCCGCTGGTCCTCAGCTCCATTTGCCACGGGCCGTCGAAACTGGTCAGCCGGTTGAGCGTCGTCACGCGCTGGTCGGCGGGGATATCGCCGCGCTCGGCGAGATGGCGAAGGATACGGTCGAGCGAGACGCCGACCTGGCCCATTTCGTCCGGCAGGTCGAACAGCAGCCGGTATTGCCGGTTCCAGCAGATCAACCGGAAATCGCGATCGAAGACGGTGATGCCTTGCTCCATCTGGTCGAGCGCGATCTGAAGCAAGTCGCGATTGTGCTGCAGCGCCTCGGTGGCGTCGTCGAGCAGCTTGAAGGCATCCTTGGAGTCGCGGTCGTTGCGGCGGAAGAGCAGCGACAGGATCAGCCGCGCCGAGGAAGAGCCGACAGCGCTTGCCAGCAGCTGCTCCGAGAAGCGGATGACATCCATGCTGGCCTGTTCGGTGCCGTGCAGGGAGACTTTCGCGTCCCTTTCGAAGGATTGGAACGAGCGCTCCGTGCGCTCGACGCCGAGATAGCGCGAGATCGTATCCTTCAGGTCGTTGACGGTAACGGCAGTGCGGAAGCGTCTGAGGCTCGGCATCGGGCCGGCCTCGCGCGGCACGAAGATCGCCGCCTGGATGCGCTCCAGCGGCACGGATGCGCGGGAGAGGGAGCCGAGGACAAAAAACAGCGCGTTGACCGAGAGGCTCCACAGCACGCCATGGTTCAGCGGCTCGCCGACGGTGCCGAACAGCGCCTGCGGCCTCAGCGCCTCGAAGCCGAACAGGCCGTGGGCCACGATGTCGGAAGCGGGACCGACGAGCGAGGGGAGCAGCAGCGTGTAACCCCAGACGGCGATGCCGGCGACCATGCCGAGCGCGGCGCCCCGGCCATTGGCGCGGCGCCAGATCAGGCCGCCGATCAGCGCGGGCGAGAATTGGGCGATCGCGGCAAAAGACATCAGGCCGATCGAGGACAGCCGCGCGCTGTTGGTGCTCTCGCGATAATAGAGGAAGGCGATGAACAGCATGATGAAGATCGAGGCGCGGCGCACATTGAGGATGAGCGTCGACCAGTCCTCGTTCTCCGAGGAACTGGTCTTGAGCACGCGCCGCACGAACAGCGGGATGACGAGATCGTTGGAGATCATGATCGACAGCGCGACGCTCTCGACGATCACCATGGCGGTCGCCGCCGACAGGCCGCCGACAAAGGCGGCCATCGCCAGCAGGTCATGCCCGCTGAGCAGCGGCAGCGACAGCACGTAAAGGTCGCTGCTGGTCCTGGCGCCGACCAGCGACAGGCCGGCAAAGGCGATCGGCAGCACGAAGAGGTTGATCGCCACCAGGTAGAGCGGGAACACCCAGGTCGCCGTGCGCAACTCCGCCTCGCTGCGGTTTTCGACGATGGTGACGTAGAACTGTCGCGGCAGCATCAGCACGGCAAAGCCGCTCAGGCCGGTCAGCACCAGCCAGGTGGCCAAAGAGGTGCTGTAGCTCATGGCCTGGCGCACCTGGCCGTTTCCGGCGAGCTTGGCGAACATGTCGCCGGGCCCGCCGAAGATCAGGAACGTCACCATCAGGCCGATGGCGAGAAAGGCGGCGAGCTTGACCACGGTCTCGACCGCCACCGCGAGCACCAGGCCGTCCTGATGTTCCGTGGCGTCGGCATGGCGGGTGCCGAACAGCACCGCGAACAGCGCCAAAAGCATCGCCACCACGAGCGAGATATCGCTGACGAACGGATCGAAGGAGGGCGGCGAGCCGGTATAGTGCTCGATCATCAGGCTGACGGAGCCCGAGATCGCCTTCAGCTGCAGCGCGATATAGGGCACCGCGCCGATGGTCGCGATCAGTGTCGCGATCGCCGCGACGGTGAAGCTCTTGCCGTAGCGGGCGCCGAGGAAGTCGGCGATCGAGGTGATCTTCTCGCTTTTTGCCAGCCGGATCATGCGGCTGAGCAGCGGGAAGCCGAACACGAAGACCAGCACCGGGCCGGTATAGATGCCGAGGAATTCAAGACCGCGTTCGGAGGATAGGCCAACCGAGCCGAAAAAGGTCCAGGACGTGCAGTAGATGGCAAGGCTGAGCGCATAGATGAAAGGCCGTGCCCGGCCCAGGCCGATGGTTGCCGCACGCCGGTCGCCGACGCTGGCGATGGCGAAAAGCAGCGTCACATAGGCGATCGCGATGATGACGACGAACCAGCCTAACACGGTCCGCACTTCCTCCCTGGCCGTTTGCCTCCTCCGGCAATCACGCAACCACAGCCTGGCGCCTGAGTCCATCGCGGCTTTCGGCGCATATGTGCTTGATGACGCTGCGTAAACACAAAGCGGTGCTTTGGCCTATTTTCCGGTTTTGCAACTGGGGGTTTTTGTTATGGTGGCCTGGGGCCGGCGCCGAAGGACATTGGTGAGGCGGCAGCGCGGTCCGTCACGGAGGGTCGAATGCTGAAAGAATTCCAGGAATTCATTTCCAAGGGCAATGTGATGGACTTGGCCGTGGGCGTCATCATCGGCGCCGCCTTCGGCAAGATTGTCGATTCCTTGGTCAACGACATCATCATGCCGATCGTCGGCGCGATCTTCGGCGGGCTGGACTTCAACAATTACTTCTTCGGACTGTCCTCGAACGTTCATTCGACCGCGCTGGTCGATGCCAAGAAAGAGGGCGCGGTCTTCGCCTATGGCAGCTTCATCACCGTGGTGCTGAACTTCCTGATCCTTGCCTTCATCATCTTCCTGATGGTCAAGGCCGTGAACAATATGCGCAAGCGTCTGGAGCGCGAAAAGCCCGCGCCTGCCGCTGCGCCGCCGCCGGCCGACGTACAGTTGCTGACCGAAATCCGCGACCTGCTCGCGAAACGGTAACTCCGCAACGAGCGCCCTGGACCAAAACCCCGGCCGCTTGCGGCCGGGTTTTCTGTTTGCGGCTGTCGTAAAAGAGGCTAGCAGTCACGAAAAACCGGACGGATTCTTGCATGACCCTGATCCAGACCTTGCGCACCGAAGCCCGAGCCGCACCCGAAAGCGGCATAGTCGCCGTCGTCAATCACGGCCGCTTGCGTGAAGGCCTGATCCCGCTCTGGGCCGGTGAGGGCGATCTGCCGACGCCTTCCTTCATCAGCGATGCCGCCGCCAAAGGGCTGGCCGACGGCGAGACGTTCTACACCTGGCAGAAGGGTATTCCCGCGCTCAGGCAGGCGCTCGCCCGCTACTACGCCAGGCACTTCGGCGGGACCTTCGCCGAGGAAGAGTTCATCGTCACCGGATCCGGCATGCATGCCATCCAGCTGGCCATCGACGCGATCGCCGGCAGCGGCGACGAGGTGATCTACCTCTCGCCCGCCTGGCCGAACTTCGCCGCGGCCGCCGGCGTGGCGGGCGCCGTGCCGGTGCCGGTCACCCTCGACCAGTCCGGCAATGGCTGGTCCTGCGACGTCGACAAGATCGCCTCCGCGATCACGCCGCGCACGAAGCTGTTGTTCATCAACACGCCGTCCAACCCGACCGGCTGGACCGCCGACAAGGAGACGCTCCAGGCGATCCTCGATCTCGCCCGCCAAAAGGGCCTGTGGATCATTGCCGACGAGATCTATTCGTTGTTCCACTATGGCCATGGCCGCGCGCCCTCCTTCCTCGACGTCGCCACGCCTGAGGACCGCATCCTGTTCGTCAACAGTTTTTCCAAGAACTGGGCGATGACCGGCTGGCGCGTCGGCTGGATCAAGACCCATCCCGCCTTGCAGCAGGTGTTCGAAAACCTGATCCAGTACTCGACCTCGGGCGTCGCCCAGTTCATGCAGCGCGGCGCGGTCGCCGCCCTTGACGAGGGCGACGGCTTCATCGCCGAACAGGTGGAGCGCGCGCGTGCCGCCCGCGATCTCGTCTGCGGCATCCTGGGCGAAACCGGCAAGGCGCGTTTCACCGTGCCGCAAGGCGCCTTCTACCTGTTCTTCAGGGTCGACGGCCTCACCGATGCCCGAAAAGCCGCCTTCGACATCGTCGACAATGCCAATGTCGGCCTGGCGCCCGGCACCGCCTTCGGCCCCGGCGGCGAAGCCTTCCTCAGGCTATGCTTCCACCGTCGCCTCGATCAGCTCGAGGAAGCGGCGCATCGTTTGGCGAGGTGGATGAAGACGGTGTGAACTGCACTGAAGCCGGATTGAAACTCGCGGCGGATGACCGCCGGAGTACGTTTCAAACGGCTTCAGCCGCCTGACTTCGGCACGAGGAGGGGAATGATCCGATCGGTCTTGGCGACGGCGGGACGGCCGGAGCTGGCATAGGGAATGCCCAGCGCATCCCAGGTCTCGACCAGCGCGTCCTGCAATTCGGCGATCAGCGCGTCCGAATGGAACGGCGTCGGCGTGATGCGCAGCCGCTCGGTGCCGCGCGGCACCGTCGGATAGTTGATCGGCTGGATGTAGATGCCATGCACGCCGAGCAGGCGGTCGCTGGCCATCTTGCAAAGCTCGGGGTCGCCGACCAGCACCGGCACGATATGGGTGGCCGATTCCATCACCGGCAAGCCGGCCGCCGCAAGCACCTGCTTGGTGCGCGCCGCCTGGCGTTGCTGTGCGTCGCGCTCGACCTGCGAGCGTTTGAGGTGGCGGATAGAGGCGGTAGTGGCGGCGGCGATGGCCGGCGGCAGCGCGGTGGTGAAGATGAAGCCCGGCGCATAGGAACGCACAGCGTCGATCACCGCGCTGGTGCCGGTGATGTAGCCGCCCAGCGTGCCGAAGGCCTTGGCCAGCGTGCCCTGGATGATGTCGATGCGGTCGGCCAGGCCTTCGCGCTCGGTGATGCCGCCACCGCGTGGTCCGTACATGCCGACGGCATGGACCTCATCGATATAGGTCATGGCGTTGTAGCGTTCGGCGAGCTCGACGATCTGCTTGATCGGCGCGATGTCGCCGTCCATCGAATAGACGCTTTCGAAGACGATCAGCTTGGCGCGTTCGCGCCCGGCCGCCTGCAGCAGGCTTTCCAGATGCGCGACGTCGTTGTGGCGGAAGATCTTCTTTTCCGCGCCCGAGCGCCGCACGCCTTCGATCATCGAGGCATGGTTCAGCTCGTCCGAGATGATCAGGCAGTTGGGGAGCAGCCGCGCGATGGTCGAGATCGAGGCCTCGTTGGACACAAAGCCCGAGGTGAAGACAAGGGCTGCTTCCTTGTCGTGCAGGTCGGCGAGCTCATGCTCCAGCTCGACCAGCGGGTTGGACGTGCCGGAGATGTTGCGGGTGCCACCGGCGCCCGAACCCATCCGGCCGGCCGCGTTCTGGAAGGCGGCGATGACATCTTCGTTCTGGCCCATGCCGAGATAGTCGTTGGAGCACCAAACGGTGATTTCCTGGGCACGGCCGTTGGAACGCCAGATGGCGCGCGGGAACTTGCCCACCATGCGCTCGAGGTCGGCGAAAACGCGATAGCGACGCTCGGCGTGGAGCTGATCGATCGCATCTTCGAAGAACCGCTGGTAATTCATGTCGGCTTCCCAATTTTGCGGCGGATCATAGTCACTGCCCCATGCCACGTCCACCGGACCCAACCGGTCAAAATGCCACGCCTTTACCCTGTTCCTAACGATGCCGGATCGTGGCCTATTCCCGGCTGTTTGAAGCAGCTTTGTTTCAGTACGATGCCTCGGGCGGGAGGAACTGTTACGGATTTAACACTGTAGGGAGGCCAATGCATATCGCCCAAAAGTGCGCAGCGGTTTGGGCGAACGACATAGGCTTTAACGGGCTTGCGGCGGGGTTTCCAGCACGGTGGCTGTTGAGACAGTTTCCGATAAATCTTGATCAGCGAGGTAGATGATGACGGTTTTGGTGACGGGCGGTGCCGGCTATATCGGCAGCCACATGGTCTGGGAGCTGCTGGACGCCGGCGAGAGCGTCGTGGTGCTCGACCGGCTTTCCACCGGCTTCGAATGGGCGGTGGCCCCGGAAGCAAGGTTGGTCGTCGGCGATGTCGCCGATCGTGACCTGGTCGGCCGGATCATCCGCGACAACAAGGTCGATGCCATCATCCACTTCGCCGGTTCGATCGTCGTGCCGGAATCGGTCGCCGACCCGCTCGGTTACTACGAGAACAACACCTGCAAGACCCGCACGCTGATCGAAACCGCGGTGCGCGAAGGCGTGCCGCATTTCATCTTCTCCTCCACCGCCGCCGTCTATGGCGGCGCCGGGCTGGAGCCGGTGCGCGAGGATGCCCGCCTTGCGCCGGAATCGCCCTATGGCCTTTCCAAGTTGATGAGCGAGTGGATGCTGCGCGATGCCGCCCTGGCGCACGACATCCGCTACACGGCGCTGCGCTATTTCAACGTCGCCGGCGCCGATCCAAAGGGCCGCACCGGACAGTCGACGCCCGGCGCCACGCATCTGATCAAGGTCGCCTGCGAGACCGCGCTCGGCAAGCGCCCCTTCATGCAGGTCTTCGGCAATGATTATCCAACGCCGGACGGCACCTGCATGCGCGATTACATCCATGTCAGCGATCTCGCCGCCGCGCACCGGCTGGCGCTGCAGCGGCTGCGCGCCGGTGGCGAGAGCCTCGTCGCCAATTGCGGCTACAGCCACGGCTATTCCGTGCTCGAGGTGATAGACAGCGTGCGCCGCGCCTTCGGCCATGACTTCGATGTGCGCATGGGGGACCGCCGGCCGGGCGACGCCGCCGCCGTGGTCGCCAATTCCGAGCTTGCCCGCAAGGAACTCGGGTGGACGCCGCAGCGTGACGATCTCGACTTGATCGTCAACGATGCGCTGGCCTGGGAACGCATCCTGACGACCAAGAACTCCGTTCGAACCTGAGCAATTCCGGGAAAAGTGTGTAGCGGTTGGGTTCGGCGACTTCGCCGTAGCCTTCCCTCCGGAATTGCGTAATGAAACTGAGCTGTTGGGCCAAGGGCTCGTCCGGCGTCTTTAGACGCGGTATTGAGCCTCATGCAGCGGTGCGCGGAGGCGCGCTGCCCTGTTCGATCCTGAGGGGACGGCATGAAGGTCTTGGTTCTCGGCGCCGGCGTGGTTGGCACGGCGGCCGCCTATTATTTGGCAAAGGACGGTCATGAGGTGACGGTGATCGAGCGCCACGAGGCGGCGGCGCGCGGCACCAGCCAGTCGAATGCCGGCCTGGTCTCGCCGGGCGACGCAACCGCCTGGGCCTCGCCCGCCGCGCTGAAGACCTTCCTGCGCGCGCTCTGGAACCACGACCTCGGCATCAAGGTCAGGCTGCGCCTCGATCCCTATTTCTATCTCTGGAGCCTGCGTTTCCTGCGCGAATGCACGGTGAAGCGCCTGCGCGCCAACACCGATATCAAGCTCAGGCTGGCACTCCACTCCCGCGATTGCATCAACGCGCTCTCGGAGGAAACCGGCATCCATTACGACGAGCGCAGGAAGGGCATTCTCTACTTCTTCCGATCGCAAAAGAGCCTCGACACCAGCACCGACAATTACCGCTATCTCGGCGAGCACGGCCTGCCGATCGAGATCGTCGGCCGCGAGCGCCTGGTCGAGCTGGAGCCAGGGCTTGCTGGCGTGAAGGAAAAGATCGCCGGCGGCATCTATTCGCCGATCGACCAGACCGGCGATTCCAAGCAGTTCACCGACAGGCTCGCCACCTATGCCGCCGAGAAGCTCGGCGTCAAATTCCTGTTCGGCACGACGGTCCAGGGCCTCGACATCGAGGGCGACCGGGTGCGCGCCGTCATGACTTCGGCCGGCCCGCTCGCCGGCGACGCCATCGTCATCTCCATGGGGCCGGAAAGCGGCCTGCTCGGCCGCCGCTACGGCATCGACCTGCCGGTCTATCCGGTGAAAGGCTACACCGCGACGATTCCCCTCGAAGACGAAAGCAGGGGCCCGACCATGGGCGGCGCCGACGAGGACCGGCTGATCGGCTATTCCAGGCTTGGCAACCGCCTGCGCATGTCCTCGACGGCCGAATTCACCGGCTTCGACCGCAGCTTCAAGCCCGGCGATTTCAGGACCATCCTCGAAACCGGCAAGGATCTTTTCCCAGGCGCCTTCGACGAGAAGAAGGCCGTGCTCTGGGCCGGCTTGCGGCCGATGATGCCGAACTCGGTTCCCGTGATTGGCCGAGCGAAATACCGCAACCTCTATCTCGATACCGGCCACGGCCATGTTGGCTGGACCATGGCCTGCGGCTCCGGCCAGTTTCTGGCCGACGTCGTCGCCGGCCGCAAGCCGCAGATCGATCCCAAAGGATTGCTGTACGGAACGGCGCGCTGAGCCGGCTTAGAGCTTCACCGCCTGATGCCAAGCCGACGCATACACGCGCCAGGCGTGCTCGATTGGCGGTGCGGTTCGCTCGCCCTTGCTCGTAACCTTGAGACCATCCGACGCCAGCAGCGCCGCCCCGATGCTCGTTCCGGTCGAGGTCTCCGACGCAATGACCGGCCGTCCCGTCGCTGCCGCCAGCATGCGGATGAAAAGCGGGTTTTGCGCGAACGGTCCCTCGACGGTCGTCGGCCCGTCGCCGCCGATCAGCTCCAGGCAGGTCGCGGTCATCAGCGCCAGATAGAATGAGATGGTGGCGAAGCGCTGGCCGGAGCTCAGGTCGTCGGCGTTACACCATTGCGCGGCGCGATGCGGAAACGGTCCGGAGCCCTGTTGGGTGGAAGGCAGCAGCAAGACCTGGCGCGCCAGAACGGCGGCAACATCGGCTTCGTTCCATTCCTGTGGCTGCCCCCCGGTCAACAGCGAAAACTCGCGTCCGCCCATGAACCGCGCCGACGGCACGGGATCGCCGAGCGCATTGACGTTGACGAGTGTATCCCGCGCCGCATCGAGCTCGACCTTCCGGCCGCCTACCGCCATCGATATCACCCATGTGCCGGTCGAGACGACCGAGAAGGGCGGTGCGTCGGACAACAGATGCGGCAGCAGCGAAGCGTTGGAATCGTGCAGCCCGCAAAACACCGGAGTCCGCGGGTCGAGCCCTGTGCGTTGCGCCAGCTCCGGCAGGATCGGGCCGAGCCGGTCCTTGGCCGGGCGCACCGGCGCCATCAACTGGCGCCAGCCCATCCTGTCGACCAGCGAGGAATAGTCGGACGTCCAGGGATTCCACAGATCGGTGTGGCAGCCGAGCGACGTCACCTCATTGGCGGCGACGCCGGTCAGCCGCAGCGCCCAGTATTGCGGATACATCAGCATCGCGGCGGCCTTGGCGAATTCCGCCGGGAATTGTCTGTGCTGCCAGAAGAATTGCGCGCCGAGATTGAGGCCGATCGGCAACCGCGGCGTACCGGTTTCGGCAAAGGGCGGACGCACGGCGTCGTAGTCGGACGCAAGCTGGTCGGGGCCGTCGAATTCATAGTCGAGCACCGGCAGTACCAGTTCGCCGGAGCGGTCGACCAGCGCGCCGGTCGCGCCATGCGTGGTGATCGATATCGCATCGATCCGCTGTTCGCGGTTGAGATCGGCCAGGCTGTCGAGGATGAACGTCCACAGCGCCTCGACATCGTGATGCGGGTAGGGCGCCTGCCGCACAGGAGCATTGGCGATACGGCGCAGTGCAATCTCGCTCAGCGTCGCGAGATCGACCAGCGCTACCTTGGCGTTGGTCTTGCCGATATCGATGACGGCGACGATCATGCCATATGGAACATTGTTTCCAGCGGCACCGCCACCGGCTCGTTGTCGGTTTTGGTTTCCATGAGGTCGGCCATATGCGCCCACCAGCGCTGCATCACGGGGTGCTTCGGAAGGTCCGCCATGCCGTGGTCGTCACGCCGCCGCAGCACCCCGAACAGGATGTTGGTTTCCTCGTCGAGATGGATCGAATAATCGGAGACGCCGGCCAGCTTCAGCAGATCAACTAGCTCGGGCCAGATCTCGTCATGGCGCCGCTGGTACTCGGCCTTCATGCCGGGATTGAGCTTCATCTTGAAGGCGTATTTCTCCATCAGGCGAAGCGTCCCACGCGCAGGCGGCGCCAGATAATGGGCAGCGCGATGACGATGATCAGCAACAGGCCGATGAAGATCGACATGACGATGCCGGGCACGTTGAGCAGTCCGAGGCCGAACGTCACCAGCCCCATGATGAAGGCGGCGAGCACGACGCCCAGAATGCTGCCGGCGCCGCCGAGAATCGAGACGCCACCCAGCACCACCATGGTGATCGCTTCGAGCTCGTAGCCCTGCGCGATCGACGGCCGCGTCGAGCCGAGCCGCGAGGTGATCAGCACCGAGGCGATGCCCGACATCAGCCCGGTCAGGCAGAACAGGATGAACTTGATGCGGTTGACGCGCACGCCGGAGAATTGGCAGGCCACCGGGTTGTTGCCGATGGCGAAGACCCGGCGGCCGAAGCTCGTGCGGTGCAGGACGAACCAGTAGATCAGCGCCGCGACCAGGAACAGCGCCAGCTCGAACGAGAAGACCCACCAGACATAGCCTTGGCCGAAGAAGGCGAAGCTTTCCGGATAGCCTTTGTAGGCCTGGTCGCCGAGGATGATGAAGGCGATGCCGCGGAACAGGCTCATCGTGCCGATGGTGACGACGATGGAAGGCAGGCCGAGGCGGGTGACCAGCAACCCATTGAAGGCCCCACAGCCAAGGCCGACGACGATGCCGATCGCCACCAGCACTGGGGTGCCGGCGCCGGCCTGCACGGCCATGCCCATCATGGTCGAAGCCAAAGCCACGATCGCGGCAACCGAGAGATCGATCTCGCCGGAGATGATCAGCAGCGCCATGGCTAGAGCGATCAGCCCCTTTTCGGTGAAGTTGAAGGTCAGGTCCGACAGCGACCACGGATCGAGGAAATAGGGCGAAGCAAAACTGTTGACCGCAAAGATGGCGACCGCGATGACGACCAGCAGCGCTTCCCAGGAGAAGATCGCCGAGGACAGCGGCTTGTCGAGCCGGTCGGGGATATGGCGCGGGGCAGGGGTGTTGGTCATGCCGCTTCCGCCTTTCTCAGGATGATGCGGCCCTGCCGGCGCTCGCCACGCGCGTTGAGCACCACGGCCAGGATGATGGCGCTGCCCGAGATCGCCATCTGCCAGAAGGGCGAGATGTTGATGACCGGCAGCGCGTTGGAGATGATGCCGAGGAACAGCGCCCCCAGCACCGCGCCGCCGACCGAGCCGATGCCGCCGGCGATCGAGATGCCGCCGATGACGCAGGCGGCGATGATGTTGAGCTCATAGCCGTTGGCGACCTCGACCGAGGCGATCACATAGCGCGAGATCCACAGATAGCCGGCAAGCCCGCCGATCATGCCGGAAATGCAAAAGACGATGAATTTGGTGCGGCCGACATCGATGCCGGCATAGACCGAGGCGGTCGGATTGACGCCGATGGCGTAGATCGAGCGGCCGATCGCGGTCCGCGTCATCACCAGGAAGAACAGCGCGATCACGACGATCGCGATCCAGGACAGCACCGGCAGGCCGAGGAAGGCAACGCGCTGGAAGTTGATGAAGTCCGGGCTCATCTGGTCGGCATTGACCCAGGCGCCGCCGGAGACGACGAAGGTGGCGCCCCGATAGATGGTGAGCGTGCCCAGCGTCACCACGATCGACGGGATGTTCAGCCGCCACACCAGAAGGCCGTTGATGGCGCCGAGCACCAGGCCGACGAGAAGCGCGATGAGGATCAGCATCGGGATCGGGATCGCCGGATGCGCGGCGTTGAGCA
The DNA here is from genome assembly GCF_006439555.1 of Mesorhizobium sp. B3-1-6. Taxonomy (NCBI): domain Bacteria; kingdom Pseudomonadati; phylum Pseudomonadota; class Alphaproteobacteria; order Hyphomicrobiales; family Phyllobacteriaceae; genus Mesorhizobium; species Mesorhizobium sp. B3-1-6. The sequence goes on from NZ_VFTM01000038.1 coordinate 40,250, forward strand.
TGGCCACCACCATGCCGGTGAAGCAGAGGTTGGAGGCCATAGACAGATCGATCGAGCGCGTCAGGATCACCACCATCTGCCCCAGCGCCAGGATTATCAGGATCGAGGTGTCGTTGAACACCTGGCGCAGATTGGCCGGGTCGGCGAAGCCGGGGAAGCGCGTCGAGATCAGGCCGATCAGCACGACGATGCCGGCAAGCAGCCAGATCTCGCGATATTTGAGGAAGCTCTTCATGCCGCGATCCCCGCTGCCGTCCGAACCAGCGTTTCGGCGTCGAGACCCTTGTTGTCGTAGGTCGCCGCGATACGGCCTTCGCGCATAACCACGACGCGGTCCGACATGCCGAGGATTTCGGGCAGCTCGGACGACACCATGATCACCGACAGGCCTTGCGCGACCAGCTCGGCCATGAAGCCGTGCACGGCCGCCTTGGAGCCGATGTCGATGCCCTTGGTCGGCTCGTCGAGGATGATCACCTTGGGCGCGGTCGCCAGCCATTTGGCGATGACCACCTTCTGCTGGTTGCCGCCGGAAAGGGTGCCGACGTCCTGGCTGAGCGAGGAGGCGCGCAGGTCGAGACGCTCGGTGTAGGAGCGGGCGAGTGCGAACTCCTCCGCCAGCCGCAGCACGCCGGATTTCGAGGTGCGCGCCAGCGACGGCAGCGACACGTTCTGGAAGATCGGCAGGCCGATGACCACGCCCTGCTTGCCGCGTTCTTCGGGCACATAGACGATGCCGGCCTCGATCGAATCCGCCGCCGATTTCGGCGCGATCGTCCGGCCGTCGAGTGAGATGGCGCCTCGGCTGGTGCGGGTGATGCCGGCGATCGCCTGCATCACCTCGCTGCGCCCGGCGCCGACAAGGCCGTAGAAGCCGAGGATCTCGCCCTTGCGCAATTCGAAGCCGATGTCGTCGAACTCGGTCGGATGCGAGAGGCCGGAGACAGACAGCACCGGCGCGCCGATTTTCGGCTCGCGTTGCGGAAAGATGTGGTCGACGTTGCGGCCGACCATCATGCGTACGATCTCGTTCTGGCTGGCGTCCTTGAGCAGGCCTTCGCCGACCATCTCGCCGTCGCGAAACACCGTATAGCGATCGGCGATGCGGTAGATCTCGTCGAACTTGTGGCTGATGAAGAGCACCGCCTTGCCTTCGCTCTTCAGGAATTCGATCAGCAGGAAGAGCTCCTCGATCTCCTTCATCGAAAGGGCTGCGGTCGGCTCGTCCATGATGACGATGCGCGCATCGATCGACATGGCGCGGGCAACGGCTACAAGATGCTTGTTGGCGATGCCGAGGTCCTTCAGTCGCGCGTCGGCATCGATATGGCCGGCGCGCATCGTCTCCAGCACCTCGCGCGCGTTTTTGCGCATGGTGCGCCAGTCGATGGTGCCGAAGCGGGTGCGCGGCGCATGGCCGAGGAAGATGTTTTCGGCCACCGAAAGATCGTCGAACAGCACGGTTTCCTGATGGATGGCGGTGATGCCGTGGCCGAAGGCGGCATGCGCGCTGGGCAGCGTCGTGGCCTGGCCGTCGATGCCGATCTCGCCGGAGTCGGGCTGGTAGATGCCGGTCATGATCTTGACCAATGTCGACTTGCCGGCGCCGTTCTCGCCGATCAGCGCCGTCACCTGTCCCGGATAGAGCGACAGGCTGACATTGTGCAGGGCACGCACGCCCGGGAAACTTTTCGAGATGCCCGCGAGCGTCAGGCGAGGAGCCGAGGCCGGCGGCCGTTCGTCTACTTTGCCGTGATGGGCCGTCGTATCCATAGTCGTATCAAGCCCGTCTATATTCCGTGTTGACTCCCCCTCACCCGACCTCCGCTTCGCTCGGTCGACCTCTCCCCGAGGGGAGAGGAGGTTTGCGAGCTTGGCTCCAGGCTCTTCTCCCCACCGGGGAGAAGGTGGCCGCGAAGCGGCCGGATGAGGGGGCAGCGCCGTTGGTTCTCAGGATCAATAGATCTTGGAGAACTTCTCGATGTTGGTCTTGTCGAACTGGAAGGGCGGAGCCATCGCGGCCGAGTTGGTGTCGTCGAGCGTCACCTTGCCGACACGGCCGATCGATAGCGTAGCGCCGGGCTTGGCTTCTTCCTTCTTCACCGCCAGGTCATGGGCGAGGTAGATCGCCGAGTAGCCGAGATCGATCGGGTTCCACAGCGCGACAGCCTGCGAAGCGCCGTTGTCGATGAACTTCTTGAACTCGGACGGCAGCGCCAGGCCGGTGACGTTGACCTTGCCGATCAGGTTCTCGTCGGTGACGACCTGCGCGGCGGCGACGACGCCGACGGTGGTCGGCGCGATGATCGCCTTGAGGTTCGGATAAGACTTCAAGAGGCCCTTGGCTTCATCGGTGCTCTTGGCCGAGTCGTCATCGCCATAGACGGTGGCGACCAGCTTGATCTTCGGGAACTTCTCCGGCAGTACCTTCTTGGCCGCCTCGATCCAGGCATTCTGGTTGGTCGCCGTCGAGGACGCCGAGAGGATCGCGACGTCGCCGCCTTCCGGCAGGTAGTCGGCGGCGAGCTTGATGATCGTCTCGCCGATCAGGCCGGTGTCGGACGGGTTGAGGTGGAGCTGGCGGCCTTCCTTGGCGACGCCGGAGTCCCACGAGATGACGGTGATGCCGCGCTCCATCGCCTTCTTCAGCACAGGCACCAGCGCGTCGGCGTCATTGGCCGAAACGGCGATCGCGTTGACCTTCTGCGCGATCAGCGAATTGATCACTTCGATCTGCGCTTCGGCGGTCGCCTTGGTCGGGCCGGTGTAGATGACATCGACATCGCCCAGTTCCTTGGCCGCTTCCTCGGCGCCCTTGTTGGCGGCGTCGAAGAAGCCGTTGCCGAGCGACTTCACCACCAGCGCGATCTTGACGTTCTCGGCATAGGCGGCATTCACGAACATGGCGGCGGAAAAGGCCGCCGTAACCAGCAGTTTCTTCAAAAAGCTCATCGAACATCCTCCCTTGAGCGTTGCATTCCATCGCCGCTGCGGGCGTGAGTTTCCCTCAGGCCTGCAGTGAAGATTCTTCCTTGTCGCTTGACTGTCTGCGGGCGACGATCAGCGCCACGCCCGCCGTTTCCAGCATTTTGGCCTCGCGGTCCTCGATGCCGTCGTCGGTGATTACGGTCGCGATGCGCGACAGCCCGCACAGGATCAGGCTGGAGCGCATGCGGAATTTCGAGGAATCGACCAGCACCACCAACTCGTCGGCCTGGTCGATCAACTTCTGTTCCGCCTGGATCAGCAGCGGATCGCCTTCCATCAGTCCGAGCGGCCCCAGCCCCTGCGCACCCATGAACATGCGCCGCGCATAGAAGTTGCGCGTCACGTCATTGTCGAAGGGCGACAGGATGATGTTCTGCTCGCGGTAGATCGTGCCGCCCGACAGCATCACCGTGTTCTTCGAGTGCTTGAGCAGATGCTCGGCGATCGGGAAGGAATTGGTGAAGATCGGCATCCGGCGGCCGGTCAGGAAATGCACCATCTGGAAGGTTGTGGTGCCGCCATTGATGATGATCGGCTCGCCGTCCGTGCACAGGTTCACGGCTTCCCGCGCGATCGCCCGCTTCTGCGCGGCGTTCAGCGTCTCGTTGACCGAGAAGGGCCGGCCGGCAAGGCCGATGAACTGCGGCGGCGAGATCGCCTCGGCGCCGCCGCGCACCCGGCGCAAGCGTTTCTGGACATGGAGGGCCGCGATGTCGCGCCGGATCGTCGCTTCGGAGGAGTCCGTCAGCTCGACCATTTCCTGCACCGTCACCACAGGCTTTTCCTGGACGGCGGACAGAATGATCCTGTGGCGCTCTTTCTCGTGCATGGTTCCTCCCTGCCCAAGCATCAGGCCTTAGAAAACGCGCAGTGTCAATCATTTCCGATCAAATATTTTCATTGTGCAGTGCAATATGATCGATATTGATCGTTTGTGATTGACAAGCGAGGCGCTTGCGTAGACATTCCCGGCGAGAAATGAGGGGTGCGGCGTTCGCGCTCCAAGGGAGGATACCTATGCTCGACAAGCGCTCCGGCTCGCGCCTCGCCAACCTTTGGGACGATGCAAAAGCCGAAGGGATGAGCGGTCCCGAGCTCCTGGTCTATCGCTCGAACACGTTGGGTTCCGACAAGCGCGTCACCAATTACGGCGGCGGCAACACCTCGTCCAAGGTCCGGCAGAAGGACCCGCTCACCGGCGAGGAGGTGGAAGTCCTCTGGGTCAAGGGCTCTGGTGGCGACAGCGCCTCGATCAAGCTTGACGGTTTCGCCACGCTTTACATGGACAAGCTGCGTGCCATCAAAGGTCTTTATCGCGGCGTCGAGCACGAGGACGAGATGGTGGGCTACCTGCCCCACTGCACCTTCAACCTCAATCCGCGCGCGGCCTCGATCGATACGCCGCTGCACGCTTACGTGCCGAAGGCTTGCGTCGACCACATGCATCCCGACGCCATCATCGCCATTGCCGCGGCCAAGGACTCCAAGGCGATCACCAAGGAAATCTTCGGCGACGCCATCGGCTGGCTGCCGTGGAAGCGGCCGGGCTTCGAGCTGGGCCTGTGGCTGGAGAAATTCTGCCTCGAAAACCCCGAGGCCAAGGGTGTCGTGCTGGAAAGCCACGGCCTGTTCACCTGGGGGGACACGCCGAAGGAGTGCTACGAGACGACGATCTCGGTGATCAACCAGGCGATCGACTGGTTCGAGCGGAAATCCGAGGGCAAGGCGATCTTCGGCGGCGAGGCGGTCCAGTCGCTCGACGTGCCGGCACGCCGCGCCATCGCCGCCAAGCTGATGCCGAGGATCCGCGGCCTGATCTCCGAAACGAGCCACAAGCTCGGCCATTTCGACGATCAGCCGGCCGTGCTCGAATTCGTCAATTCGAGGGACCTGCGGCCGCTGGCGGCGCTCGGCACATCATGTCCCGATCACTTCCTGCGCACCAAGATCCGGCCGCTGGTCATCGAGTTCGATCCGGCCAAGCCCGATATCGACGCCGTCATTGCGCGGCTCGCCGACGACATCGCCGCCTATCGCGTCGGCTATCAGGCCTATTACGACAGCTGCAAGCATCCGGACTCGCCGGCCATCCGCGATCCCAATGCCGTGGTCTATCTGATGCCCGGCGTCGGCATGTTCACCTTCGCCGGCGACAAGGCGACGGCGCGCATATCCGGCGAGTTCTACGTCAACGCCATCAACGTCATGCGCGGCGCCTCGACGGTCTCGTCCTATGTCGGCCTGCCGGCGCAGGAAGCCTTCGACATCGAATACTGGCAGCTCGAGGAAGCCAAGCTCCAGCGCCTGCCGAAGCCGAAGGCGCTGGCCGGCCAGATCGCGCTGGTCACCGGCGGCGCCGGCGGCATCGGCCGTGCCACCGCCAACCGGCTGCTGCGCGAAGGCGCTTGCGTTGTGCTCGCCGATATAGACGAAGCGGCTTTGGCCAGCGCCAATGACGAGCTCTCGAAGGCCTACGGAAAAGACTTCGTCCGTCCGGTGCGCATCGATGTCACCTCCGAGGATCAAGTGCTTTCCGGCTTCGCCGAAACTGCGGTCGAATTCGGCGGCGTCGACATCCTGGTCTCGAATGCCGGCCTGGCCTCTTCGGCACCGATCGAGGAGACGACGCTGGCGTTGTGGAACAAGAACATGGACATCCTGTCCACCGGCTATTTCCTCGTCTCGCGCGAGGCTTTCCGCCTGTTCCGCGCCCAGAAGATCGGCGGCAACGTCGTCTTCGTCGCCTCCAAGAACGGCCTCGCCGCATCGCCGAATGCGTCCGCCTATTGCACGGCCAAGGCGGCCGAGATCCATCTTGCCCGCTGCCTGGCGCTGGAGGGCGCGGAAGCCCAGATCAGGGTCAATGTCGTCAATCCGGACGCCGTGCTGCGCGGCTCGAAAATCTGGACCGGCGAGTGGAAGGAACAGCGCGCCGCCGCCTACAAGATGTCGACCGACGATCTCGAGGAGCATTACCGCTCGCGCTCGATGCTGAAGCGCTCGGTCTTCCCGGAAGACATTGCCGAGGCGATCTACTTCTTCGCCTCCGACATGTCAGCCAAATCGACCGGCAATATCGTCAACATCGACGCCGGCAACGCGCAAAGTTTTACGCGATAAGCTTCCTTCTCCCCGTTCAACGGGGAGAAGGTGCCGGCAGGCGGATGAGGGGCAGCGCCGGCCGACGAATACTGGGAGGAAATGCAGTGTCCGAAACGATAATCTCGACTGATGTCGTCGAAAAAAGCAACGCCGCGCGCAAACCCGACCTCGAGCGCGATTACGCCTCGCTCGGCGAGCGCCTCGACCGGCGCGGCATCGCCATCGACGCGATCCGCGACAAGGTCGAGAAATTCGGCGTGGCTATCCCGTCCTGGGGCGTCGGCACCGGCGGCACGCGCTTCGCCCGCTTTCCGGGTGCCGGCGAGCCGCGCGACATCTTCGACAAGATCGAGGACTGCGCCGTCATCAGCCAGCTGACGCAGGCGACGCCGACCGTCTCGCTGCACATTCCGTGGGACAAAGCCGATGCGAACCGGCTGAAGCAGGCGGCGTCCCGCTTCGGCCTCGGCTTCGACGCGATGAATTCCAACACCTTCTCCGACGCGAAGGACCAGAAGCTTTCCTACAAATTCGGCTCGCTCTCGCATGCCGATGCCGGCACGCGCCGCCAGGCGGTCGAGCACAATCTCGAATGCATCGAGATCGGCAGGACGCTCGGCTCCAAGGCGCTGACGGTATGGATCGGCGACGGCTCGAATTTCCCCGGCCAGGTCAATTTCGCCAAGGCGTTCGAGCGCTATCTCGACGCCATGCGCGAGATTTATGCCGGCCTGCCGGACGACTGGCGGCTGTTCACCGAGCACAAAATGTATGAGCCGGCCTTCTATTCGACGGTCGTGCAGGACTGGGGCACCAACTACATCATCGCCAAGGAGCTCGGCGACAAGGCCTTCTGCCTGGTCGATCTCGGCCACCATGCGCCCAACGTCAACATCGAGATGATCGTGTCGCGGCTGATCCAGTTCGGCAAGCTGGGCGGCTTCCACTTCAACGATTCCAAATATGGCGACGACGATCTCGACGCCGGCTCGATCGACCCCTACCGCCTGTTCCTTGTCTTCAACGAACTGGTCGATGCGGAGCTCGCCGGTGCCAAGGGCTTCGATCCCGCGCATATGCTCGACCAGAGCCACAACGTCACCGATCCGATCGAGAGTCTGATGCTGTCGGCGGTCGAGGTGCAGCGCGCCTATGCGCAGGCGCTGCTGGTCGACCGCAAGGCGCTGGATGGCTTCCAGGAGGAGAACGACGCGCTGATGGCGACGCAGACACTTAAAAGCGCCTACCGCACCGATGTCGAGCCGATCTTGGCGATGGCCAGACTGCGCATTGGCGGCGCGATCGATCCGGTCGCGGCCTATCGCGAGGCCGGCTACCGGGCCAAAGTCGCGGCCGAGCGGCCGACAGTCGCCGGCGGTGGCGGCGGCATCGTCTGACAGGCAGATATCGGATTGATCTGGTCCAGCGCCATTGGCGGTGGACAGGTCCGCCGGCAGGGTCTTTCCTAGGGGTCCCCAACGCCAGGAGCACCGCCATGCCCTTGACCCGTCGGACGCTGATCGGCGTCACCCTTTCGCTCGCAATTGCCCTCGCGCCGCCGACCATCGTCCTTGCCGCCTCGCCGCAACCGGCCAAGGGCGAGCACGGCATGGTGGTGACGGCCCAGCATCTGGCGACCGAGATCGGCGTCGACGTGCTGAAAAAGGGCGGCAATGCGGTCGATGCCGCTGTTGCCGTCGGCTATGCGCTCGCCGTCGTCTATCCCAATGCCGGCAACATCGGCGGCGGCGGGTTCATGACCGTGCGCATGAAGGACGGCCGCACGACCTTCCTCGATTTCCGCGAGCGCGCGCCGCTCGCCGCGACCAAGACCATGTATCTCGACAAGGACGGCAATCCGGTGAAAGGCGCCAGCCTCGACGGCTATCTGGCGGTCGGCGTGCCGGGCTCGGTCGCCGGCTTCGAGATGGCACGCGAGAAATACGGCACGCTCACCAGGCAGGATCTGATGGCGCCGGCGATTGCCTACGCCAAGGATGGCTTCGTGCTCAACCAGGGCGATGCCGCGTCGTTCGCAGGCGGCGCCGATCGTCTGGCCAAGGACCCGGCGGCGGCCGCCATCTTCCTGAAACCGGATGGCAAGCCTTACGGGATTGGCGAGAGGCTCGTTCAGCCGGACCTCGCCGCCTCGCTGTCGGCGATTTCGGAAAAGGGGCCGGACGCCTTCTACAAGGGCGCTATCGCCGACGCCATCGTCAAGGCGAGCGGCGCCAAGGGCGGCATCCTCGCCAAGGACGATTTCGAGCAATATGCGGTGCGCGAGCTGAAGCCGGTGACCTGCTCCTATCGCGGCTACGAGATTATCTCCTCGCCGCCGCCGAGTTCGGGCGGCGTCATTATTTGCGAAATCCTCAACGTGCTCGAATTCTACCCGCTCTCCTATCTCGGCGCCGGCTCGGCCGAGACGGTTCACGTCATGGTGGAAGCCATGCGCCACGCCTATGTCGACCGCAACTCGGCGCTCGGCGACCCTGATTTCGTCGACAATCCGGTCTCGAAGCTGGTCGACAAGGCCTATGCGAAAGACATTCGCGACAAGATCGATCCGTTCCGCGCCGGCGTGTCGAAGGGCCTGATGCCGAAGGGTTTCGGCGAGTCGAAGGAAACCACGCACTATTCGATCATCGACAATGACGGCAATGCGGTCGCCGTCACCTATACGCTGAACGGCTCCTTCGGCGCCGGGGTCGTCGCCGACGGCACCGGCATCCTGCTCAACAACGAGATGGACGATTTCACGCAGAAGCCCGGCGTGCCGAACCTCTACGGTCTGGTCCAGGGCGAGGCGAATGCCATCCAGCCGAAGAAGACGCCTTTATCCTCGATGAGCCCGACGATCGTGACCAAAGACGGCAAGCCGTTCATGGTCATCGGCAGTCCGGGCGGTTCGCGCATCATCACCATCACGCTCGAGGCGATCGTCAACGTCGTCGACCACGGCATGGACATCCAGCAGGCAATCGACGCGCCGCGCATCCATCATCAATGGCTGCCGGACACCATCTATGTCGAACCGTTCGGGCTTTCGCCGGACACGGAGAAGCTGCTTGCCGGCATGGGCTATCATCTGGACTTGAGCGACGAGACCTGGGGACAAGCCGCCGGCATTCTGGTCGGCGGCAAGAGCCTCAGCGAGATCGAGAAAGGCGGCGGCGCGCGCTACAACGGCGCCATCGACAGCCGCGCGGCAGCCGGCGAGGCTTTGGGATATTAAAGCATGATCCCAAAAAGCGTGAACGAGATCATGCTCAGATAAAATTACACGACCAGCGTGATGGTCGAGGCGATCAGCATCACGGCGGCGATGGCGACGAACAGCGCATAGATGCGTGGCCGGTCGAGCAGCAGCGCATTGCCGGAAATCCAGGCCGCCGTGGCCCCGCCAAGCGCGAACAGGAAGCCGTTGCGGTGGCCGAAGGACATGGAGGCGGCCATCAGGCCGCCGATGATCAGCGCGCCGAAGACGATGATGACGGCGACCGCGTATTTCTCGAAATCATTGCCGCCGCCCATCGCCGGCCCCATCGCATTGAGATTGGGCAGGTCGTCCGGGTCGAAAGGGTTGGTCGAGCCGTATTCGTCTTGACCGAGGGATTCGCGCATCATTCGTTCTCCGCTGAGCGGCAACAAACCATCAACGCCTGCCGAGCGCAACCCGGCAAAGCCGCCACGGCGATGCGTTCGCCGCCCGGCTGATGCCCGAGCGCCACGGTTTCCCGGTCGGTTTCAACGAGGTAGCGGCGTTGCGGTTCCACCTAAAAGCGCGTCGCGCTGAAGCGGATTCAGGCGACGCGCTTTAAGGCTTTGTTTTCATGCATGTCGTTATCGCAAAACCGCTGCACACTTTTGCGCGACATGCATTAATTGATCTACCTGGAAAAATCGCTGCGCACGATGCCGTGCCGCTGCAGCTTGTCGTAGAACGTCTTGCGCGGAATGCCGAGCGCCTCGATGGTGCGGCGGACGTCGCCGTCATTGCGACCAAGTGTCTCGCGGATAATTTCGGCTTCGTAACGATCGAGCCGTTCCGGCAAGGGAGTGGGGGTGCCGATCTCCGTTGCCGCCGGGGAAGACGCGGCGGCAACGTCGTCCAGCCCGAGCACGAAGCGTTCGGCGAAGTGGGCGAGTTCGCGCACATTGCCGGGCCAGTCATGTTCGCCGAGATGTCGCTGAACCGCGGCGGAGATCACCGGCACGGCGCGCCGAAAACGGGCGGCGGCGCGATCGGCGAAGTAACCGAACAACAGCGGCACGTCGTCCCGCCTTTCGCGCAGCGGCGGGATCGAAAGCGTCACCACATTGAGCCGGTAGTAGAGATCCTCGCGGAAATTGCCGCGCTGGCCGGCGTCGCCGAGATCGACCTTGGCGGCGGCGACGACGCGCAGGTCGACCGGGCGCACCTCATTGGTGCCGAGCGGCGTCACCTCGCGCATTTCCAAGACGCGCAGCATCTGCACCTGCGTCGAGGCCGGCATGCTCTCGATCTCGTCGAGGAACAGCGTGCCGCCGCTCGAATGCTCGATGCGGCCGACGCGCTTCTTCTGCGCACCGGTGAAGGCGCCGGCCTCGTGTCCGAACAACTCGCTTTCGATGACCGTCTCCGGCAGCGTGCCGCAGTTCAACGCGACGAAATTGCCCTTGGCGCGGCGGCTCCAGCGATGCAGCAGGCTCGCCACCACCTCCTTGCCCGAACCGGTCTCGCCGGTCACCAGAACGTCGACATCGGTGTCGGCTATCTGCCGCAATGTCCGGCGCAGCCGCTCCATGGCCGGCGTCTGGCCGATCAGCGGCAAGCCTTCCTGCGCCTGCTCGGCCGCCTCGCGCAAGGCGCGGTTTTCCATCACCAGGCGCCGTTTTTCAGCGGCCCGGGCAACGCTCTGCGCCAGCCTGTCGGCGGCGAAAGGCTTGGTGATGAAGTCGTAGGCGCCGTCCTTGATCGCCTTCACGGCCATCGCGATATCGCCATGGCCGGTGACCAGGATGACTGGGATATCGGGGTCGAGCCGCAGCACGCGGTCAAAAAGCTGCAGCCCGTCGATCTCCGGCATGCGGATGTCCGACACCACCACGCCGGCGAAATTCCTGTCGAGCGCCGCCAGCGCTTCGCTCGCCACCGAATGCGCCGACACCGCAAAGCCGGCAAGCTCCAGCGTCTGTCTTGTCGCCTTGAGCAGATCGCTATCGTCATCGATCAGGATCACCGGGGCTGGATCGTGCTTCGTCATGCAGCGCCGGCTTTCGACAGATGGATGGTGAAGCGTGTTCCCTGGCCGCTGCTCGAAACCTCGATGCGCCCGCCATAGTCGGTGACGATGTCCTTGGAGATGACGAGTCCGAGCCCCAGGCCTTTTTCCTTGGAGGTGTTGAAGGGCGTGAACAGCGATTTCAGGATCGCGGGCGGAATGCCCGGGCCGTTGTCCGAGACCATGAGCGTAACGTCATCGCCGGTCTCGGCCGCCGAAACCTCGACTTTCGCGTCGTCGCGGCCATCGAGTGCCTCCAGCGCGTTCTGGAACAGGTTGATCAGCACCTGCTCCAGTCGCAGCCGGTTGCCCATAACCTTTAGCGTCGGCGGCGGCAGCGTGATCGCTAGCGCATCCAGCTGCCCGGCGAAGCGGCTCCTGAGCAGCACGACGGCGCCTTCGATCACGCCGCGCAGTTCGACCGGCTCGGCGGCGGTGCGGCCCTTGCGGGCGAAAGCTTTCAGCTCTTCGGTGATGGAGCCGATGCGCTCGGTCAGCGCGGCGATGGCGCCAAGGTTCTCCTCGGCTGAGGCGCTCTGCTTGCGTTCGAGGAAGACACGCGCATTGTCGGCATAGGCGCGGATCGTCGCCACCGGCTGGTTGATCTCATGCGCGACCCCGGCGGCGACCTGGCCAAGCGTGGCAAGCCGGTTGGCCTGCACCAACTCCTGCTGCATCACCTGCAGCCTGGCTTCGGTGCTGCGATGGTCCGCGATCTCGGCCTGCAGCCGGTCGCGCGCCAGGCTCAGGTCCTGCGTGCGCTCGACGACCCGGCGCTCGAGCTCGGCGCGCGCGGCCTGTTCGGCGGCAATCCGCATCTGGCCGGATTGCCGGCGCCACAACAGATAGGCGGCAAAGGCAATGAGCGGCACGAGGACCCCGAGCACCAGGAGCCGCATCTCGCGCTGCGCCGCCGCGACCGGTGCTTCGGCAGGAAGGAGATAGTCGAGGCGCCAGGGTGTCGACGGCACGGCGGTGGAAAGCCGCAGATATTCCGCATCGCTGCCGCCGGGCGTGATGGCCTGGACAAGCGCGACATCGGAGCTGAGCGGTTGCGGTTTCGTGATCGGCAAGGGCACCAGCGGCGCATCGCCGAATTGCTGGCTGGCGCGGATGTCGGCCGTAACCGGAGCGGCCAGCGGCGCCGTCGTCATGAAACGCCAGGAGGGCACGCTCGTGATCAGCACCACGCCATGCGCATCGCTGACATAGGCCGGCCGGTTCGCCTCGCGCCAGTCGGACTCGAGCTGGTCGAACTCCATCTTGACCACGACGACGCCGAGCGGCCCCGCAACGCCGTCGACGCGGCGCGAGATGTAGAGGCCGGGGCGTTTGCTGACATTGCCGAACGCGAAATATTCGGCCGTGCCGGTTTCCATCGCGCCCGAGAAATAGGCTCGAAAACCATAGTCGTTGCCGACGAAGCTCACCGGCTCGCGCCAATTGCTGGAGGCGATCGCCAGGCCGTCCGTGCCGGTGACATAAAGCACCGAGGCCTTGGTGCCCGAGACCAGCCCTTCGAGCTTGCGGTTGAGCACGTCGATCGATGCGGGGTTGCGCTTGGTCAGCGCATCATGCACCTGCTGGTCTTCCGACAGGAGCAGCGGCAGCGCGCGCGGATTTTCCAGCACCGCGCGCAGCAGCGCGACTTTGAGGTTGGCGTCCGTGCGCCCTTGCGCGGCTAAAGTCTCGATCTCGGCCGAGCGACCATAAAGCCCGGCGCCGTAGAGCGCCGCGAGCACGATCAGCAGCGCCACCGCCGTAAACAGCAGCCAGGTGCGCCGCGCCCGCCCGGCAAGCAGTTCGGGCGTTAGGGCGAGGGCAGCGGCCGGGCGTTGCAGCATGCCGCATCTGTGCATGATTTCGCACAAAGCGCAATTCGACCTATGCGGATAACCGCACTAGTGTTCGCCAATACGCTTGTCGCCGGATCGAAAAATCCAACAAAATCAACAGAGCGAGATTCCGGACATCATCTGGCACGCGGGTTGCAAATGCATCCGCAGCAGCCGCGAGGCTGTGGAGGTCAACAGCCCCCTGGGAGGTCGAGCGTCTCGATCGGGGGCCGAACGGAGGACATCATGCAGACAGCAATCGCTGCCGCCGAACCGCGCGGCAAGGTTCCCTTTTACCGGCATCTCTACGTACAGGTCCTGCTGGCGATTGCCGCCGGTATCCTGCTTGGCCATTTCTACCCCGAGCTGGGCGCATCGCTGAAACCGCTTGGCGACGCCTTCATCAAGCTGGTCAAGATGGTGATCGCGCCGGTGATCTTCCTCACCGTGGCAACCGGCATTGCCGGTGTCTCCGACCTGCACAAGGTCGGCCGCGTCGCCGGCAAGGCGATGATCTATTTCCTCGTCTTCTCGACATTGGCGCTCGTCGTCGGCCTCGTCGTGTCGAACGTCATCCAGCCCGGCGCCGGCATGCACATCAATCCCGCGACCCTCGACCCATCGAAGGTGGCGACCTTCACCGAGAAGGCGCATGACTCTTCCATCGTCGGCTTCCTGATGAACATCATCCCCGACACCATCACCGGCGCCTTCGCGCAGGGCGACATCCTGCAGGTGCTGTTCTTCTCGGTGCTGTTCGGCATAGCGCTGGCGCTGGTCGGCGAGCGCGGCCGCCCCGTGGTCGATTTCCTGCAGGCGCTGACCTCGCCGGTCTTCCGCCTCGTCGCCATCCTGATGAAGGCGGCGCCCATCGGCGCCTTCGGCGCCATGGCCTTCACCGTCGGCAAATACGGCATCGGCGCGATCGCCAACCTCGCCATGCTGATCGGGACCTTCTATCTGACATCGCTGCTCTTCGTGCTCGTCGTGCTCGGCACTGTGGCATGGTACAACGGCTTCTCCATCCTGGCGCTGATCCGATACATCAAGGAAGAATTGCTCCTGGTGCTCGGCACATCGTCGTCGGAAGCAGCACTTCCCGGTCTGATGGCCAAGATGGAGCGCGCCGGCTGCAACCGCTCGGTGGTCGGCCTGGTCATCCCGACCGGCTATTCCTTCAACCTCGACGGCACCAACATCTACATGACGCTGGCAGCACTTTTCATCGCCCAGGCGACCGACACGCCGCTCACCTTCGGCGACCAGATCCTGCTCTTGCTCGTCGCCATGCTGAGCTCGAAGGGTGCCGCCGGCATCACCGGCGCCGGCTTCATCACACTGGCCGCGACGCTCTCGGTCGTGCCCTCCGTGCCGGTCGCCGGCATGGCGCTGATCCTCGGCGTCGACCGCTTCATGTCGGAATGCCGCGCGCTCACCAACTTCGTCGGCAACGCGGTCGCGACCATCGTCGTGGCGCGCTGGGAAGGTGAGCTCGACCAGACCAGGTTCGCCGCCGCCATGGCCGGCCAGTTGTCGGAAGAAGCCGACCTCGCGTTGTCGGGCGGCCTGCAGCCTGCCTAGCCAACCAGCATCCTCCCGATGCCGAACAGGTCGCGGCAATCGCCGCGGCCTGTTCTTTTTATCGGCCGCCGCATAGGCTGCGCGAGCCGGAATCCCGGCGAACCATTCAGCCGAGAGGGCGGTCGATGAGCAGTGCGTATCCCGAGATCTATCTTGTCCGTCATGGCGAGACCGAATGGAGTCTCTCGGGCAGGCATACCGGCCGCACCGACATCCCCCTGACCGCGAAAGGCGAGGAGGCCGCGCGCGGCGTCGCCGACCGGCTCAAGGGCCTGACTTTCCAGGCCGTCTGGTCGAGCCCGTCGCAGCGCGCTTTCGACACCTGCCGCCTCGCTGGCTTCGGCGAGCGCGCGGTCAAGAAGCCGGACCTGCAGGAATGGGATTACGGCGCCTATGAAGGCGTGACTACCAAGGAGATATTGTCCAAGCGGCCCGGCTGGCAGTTGTTTCGCGACGGCTGCCCGGGCGGCGAGACGGCGGCCGATGTCGGCGCCCGCGCCGACACCGTCATCGCCGGGCTGCGCGCGGTTCCCGGCAATGTGCTCATCTTCTCCAGCTCGCATTTCCTGCGTGTGTTCGCGTCGCGCTGGGTCGGCCTGCCTCCGGAAGGCGGCGAGCATTTCGTGCTCGACACAGCCAGCCTCAGCATCCTCGGCTACGAGCATGATCTGACCGAGCCGGTCATCCGGAGGTGGAACCAGAAGTAGCCCCGCTGGATGGCAGCCCAGGTGCCTCTGGCCCGTGGATGACAAAGCTGAGACGTTTCGGCTAGACTCCCACCATCGCCAGCTCCTCGCTCGTCAAATGCCGCGCCTTGCCCTTGGCGAGCTCGCCGAGCTGCAATCCGCCGATCGCCACCCTGATCAGCCGCAGCACCTCGATGTCGAAAGCGCCGAGCAGCCTGCGGATCTGCCGGTTGCGTCCCTCGTCGAGCACGATCTCCAGCCACGCCGTCCGCCCGCCGCTGCGCAACAGCACGATCGAGCTTGCGGTGAGCAACGCGCCGTTGACGACCGCCCCTTGGCGAAAGCGCTCCAGCATCGCTTCCTCGGGCACGGCCGCGATCTGCACGTGATAGGTCTTGGCGACATGCGAGGCGGGGTCGAGCAGACCGTTCGCCCAGCGCGTGTCGTTGCTCATCAAAAGCAGCCCTTCGCTCGCCTTGTCGAGGCGGCCAACGGGTGACACGAAGGGCAGGTCGAGCCCTTCCAGGCAGTCATAGACGGTGCCGCGGCCTTCGGGGTCGTCGCGGGTCGTGACAAGTCCGCGCGGCTTGTTGAGCATCAGATAGACCTTGCGCTCGGCAACGACGCGCTCGCCGTCGACGGTGATGCGGTCGCGGTCGGGATCGATGCGCAGCAAGGCATCACGCACCGTCTTGCCGCCGACCTGTACCCGCCCCTCGGCGACGAAACGCTCGGCCTGCGTGCGCGAGCAGAAGCCAAGCTTGGAAAGCGCTCGGGCGAGGCTGACCTTTGGGGTTGCTGATCGTCGGTCGGGTTGGCGTGCCACTGTCTCTGTCTTCGGACTTGCTCAAAACGCTGCAACCGATGCCACGCCTGGCGAGATGGGCGCAAGCGGCTCCATAACCCGGTTCGGGTCGCCGATCTCACTCCTGCGGCGCGCTCAACCGCCGGTAGGAGATGCCGTCGAATGTTGCCGTCACGAAGCTTTTGACCGACATTTTGCGCTTGCGCCCGTCGCTGCAGGCGTAAAGCGGCCAGCCGGCCTCGCTGCATTCGCTGGCCATGCAGATGCGGGTCACGCAATTGCCTGCGGTCAGCCGGAAGCCACCCTTGCCGGCAAAGCCCTGCAGCAGGCTGCCATCTGAGGAACGCCATGTCCGTTGTTGGAATTCAGGCCGCAGCAGCCGAGGCTCGAGCGGGGCGGCCAAACCGGCCTGGTCCGTATGGCCCGAATATTGAAGCCGGTAGCGCGCCATGCCGGTCGTGTATGCGGTGACGAGATCGGATTGGCCCGAATATGCCGCCGACAGCTCGGGACGATCGAAAAGATGGGAGGCGCGTGTCTCCGCCCCTGACGGTCTCGTCAGGGCAACGATGACGACAAGGGCCAGGCAGACGCGCAGCATCCCGATTTCCAGCAGCCATACCGATCCGGCGTGCCGGTTTGCCCCGGCTGCGTTTACTACAATTCCGCCAAACAATGCTCTGTGCAAGTCGCCGCTGCCGGGGAAGACGCCTTTCATGCGGAGCCCTGGGTTACGCGCGAGCCAAAATCGGGCAATCAGCCGGCGGGGTTCATTCGTGCGAGGCAGCGGGCCTGGTCGCGTGGCCGCCCGAGTTCCTCGTAGCGGCCTGCCGCCTCCTCGAAGGCCGCCAGCGCGCGCATTTCCTTGTTCTGCGCCCGCCGCTGCACGCCGCGCGCCTCCCAGAGCGCCGCGGCCCAGGGGCCGCCTTGCCACATGCCGGCGATGCGCTCGGCATCGTTCAGGCGGCGATCGACCTGTTCCAGGTCGCCGGCTTCCGCAAGGGCTATCGCCGACGCGGTGCGCAGCGCCATCGAACAGGGCTGGCAGGCGCCGGGGATCAGCAGCCGGTCGCCGGCGAGGATTTCCTCGGCCACCATCTTGGGCGTGGAGGCGGCGCGTACGGCCAATGCCTGCATGCGCATGATCAGGTGTGGGGAAAGCCAGGATCGTTCCGCATCCGCCAGGCCGCGGCGGATGAGACGGCCGGCTCGCCACCTTTGGCCGCGTTCCAGCGCGATCTCGGCCAGCCGCTCGATTGCAAGCACGCGGCCTGCCACGGCATCCGCTTCCTGAAGCAATTGTTCCGCCGCGGCAAGGAAGCCTTCGGCGCCGTCGAGATCGCCCGAGAAAAGCGAGGCCTCTCCAAGCAGGAGGCAAGCGAGACCGCGGCCCGCGCTCGATCCGGCCTCTTCGGCCACGGTTAGCAATTCCCGCGCAAGTCCCGCGACCTCGGCATGGCCCTTCGCGCTGCACAGACAGAATTCGGAAAGGCACAGATGACCGTCGAACACATGCTGAACGAAGGCGGGTTTGGCGCGGACCCATTCGATGAATTCGGACCGGAACAGTTGCGGCCACCGGGCTTGCATCATCGATGCGATGCCCAGCAAGGCGCTGGACTCGCCGACCTCGCGCGGCAGGTCGGCGCCGAGTGCAAGGTCACGCGTGCGCCGGGCGATTTCGCTTGCCTTGTCGAATTCGCCGCTTTGCAGATGCACCAGCCCCCAGGCGAGCGACGTGCGTATCTGCTCCACCGGGCTGACGGTCTCCGTGCCGGACAGCGCCAGGGCCTTCTCGTAGAGCGCGATGGTGGCGGCGCTCGGCCCGACGCCGAGTTCGGCATGCAGATTGTCGCGAAGCTGATTGAATTGGCGGATCGCTTCCACGCGGTTGCCCGCATCGAGTGCTACCTGCATCAGCGCGCATTGCGCCTGCTCGTCGGCCGGGTCGAGCGCGATCAGTCGCTGCCAGAGATTGCCGGCGCGCAGGAGGTCGCTATAGCGCTGCTGCAGTTGCGCGCGCGGGGCGTCCAGCCATTCGACGAACAGATCGTCGGGCAGGAGCCTGCCTCCGTAGAGGTCGGCTGCGTGTGCGAAGGCCTTGCTGTCGTCGCCTCGCAGGGCGGCCTTCGCGGCGGTCTCGAAGCTCTCCGTGTCGATCGCCAGTTCGACATCCGGGGCGAGCGCCACGATATCGTTGCTCACGTCGATCAGGTCGCGGCTGCCCAGCGCGCGGCGTGCGAAATGGACCGCCTTGCGCAGGCTGGCGCCGGCGGCGTCGGGGTCCGCGTCGGGCCAGAAGGTCTCCATGATCTGCTCGCGGTGGGCGCGATGTCCAGGCCGCAAGGCAAGCAGCTTGACCAAAGCCGCCGCGCGGTCGCGCCGCCACTCCGCCGCCGGGACCACCCGGTCATCGACGCTGACGGCGAACCGGCCGAGCAGATGGATCGAAACGCGCATGCATGCACCGTCCGGAAGAAAGGGCGCCGCCGCCGAAGCCGTCACCGGGCGGCCGTCGTCGGGGAACGCTGGCGGAACATAGATTTCCTAATTTAGCGCCGCAATCGAATTCCAACCGGAAAGGAACACAACCATGTCACTCCGTATCGCAGACATCGCCCCCGACTTCATGGCCGACACCACCGAAGGTCCGATTTCCTTCCATGAATGGCTGGGCAAGGATTGGGGCATCCTCTTCTCACATCCGAAGGACTACACGCCGGTCTGCACGACCGAGCTCGGCTACATGGCGCGTCTGAAGCCCGAGTTCGACAAGCGCGGCGTGAAAATCATCGGCCTCTCCGTCGACCCCGTCGAGAAGCATGCAGGCTGGGCAAAGGACATCGCCGAAACGCAGGGGACGGCCCCCAACTTCCCGATGATCGGCGATCCGACGCTGGCCGTCTCCCAGCTTTACGACATGCTGCCGGCCTCGGCCGGCAACACGGCCGACGGCCGCACCGCCGCCGACAACCAGACGGTGCGCAATGTCTACGTCATCGGCCCCGACAAGAAGATCAAGCTGGTCATTTCCTATCCGATGACGACTGGCCGCAACTTCGATGAGGTGCTGCGCGTCATCGACTCCCTGCAGTTGACGGCCAAGCACCGCCTAGCGACCCCCGTCAACTGGAAGCCCGGCGACGACGTCATCATCGCTGGCTCGGTGTCGAACGACGAGGCCAGGCAGCTCTATCCGCAGGGCTGGAAGGAACCCAAGCCCTACATTCGCATCGTGCCGCAGCCCGTCCTCACCTGACGAGTGCAAGCGGCAAGCCCGCTAGGCCTTGGCGGTAAGGGCATCGGCGGCGAGGAGATGGAGTCCTCGCCGCCACTTCAGGAAATGAAGATCAACCGGCGCTTGGCGCCAGAGACAGGGTGGGGAACTGAGATGAACACGGCAAACAAACCGCGCATCGTCGTCCTTGGGGCAGGCTTCGGCGGCCTTGAACTCACGACGCTGCTTTCCGAAGCGATGGGCGACGCCATCGACGTGACCCTGATCGACAAGAGCGATAACTTCATTTTCGGCTTCTCCAAGCTCGACGTCATGTTCGGCCTGAAGCAGCCGGAAGCGGTTCGCCTGCCTTATGCCAGCTTCGCCAAGCCCGGCGTGCGCATGCTGAAGCGCACCATCACAGCGATCGATCCGCAAAGCCGCCGTGTCGTCACCGATGACGGCGTGTTCGACGCCGACCATCTGATCGTGGCACTTGGTGCCGAATATGATTTCGACGCAACGCCTGGTCTTTCCGGAACCAACGAGTTCTATTCGGTGCCCGGCGCGGAACGGCTGCGCCACATGCTGCCAGGTTTCAAGAAGGGCAGGGCGATGGTGGGGGTCTGCGGCGCGCCCTACAAATGCCCGCCGGCACCCAGCGAATGCGTGCTGATGCTGCATGACTATCTGGTGCGGCAAGGCGTGCGCGAGGCTTGCGAGATATCGCTGGTGCTGCCGTTGGGCAGCCCGGTGCCGCCTTCGCCCGACACCTCGCTCGCCTTGCTTGCCGCCTTCGCCGAGCGCGGCATCAAATTCATCCCGGGGCGCCGTGTCGCCTCCGTCGACAACACGCGAAACGTGGCCGTCCTCGACGACGGCTCGGAAATGCCTTTCGAGCTTTTCCTTGGCGTGCCCAAGCACCGGGTGCCGCCGGTCGTGCTCGAAAGCGGCATGTCTGAAAACGGCTGGATTCCGGTCAATTCGCGTACGCTCGAAACGAAATACGAGAATGTCTACGCCGTCGGCGACGGCGCTAACACCGGCACGCCCAAGGCCGGCGTCTTCGCCGAGGGCGCCGCGCGGGCGGTGGCCAGCGCCCTCGTCGCAAAGTTGCGCCACAGAGGCGGTGGGACCCTCTATGATGGGTTCGGGACCTGCTATATCGAGTTTGGCGGCGGGCGCATCGGCAAGGTCGAGGTCGACTTCTTCTCGGGGCCCTCGCCGACCGGCAACTACTATGAGCCCTCGGTCACACTCCGTGCCGACAAGGAGATGTTCGGCGCGAGCAGGAGGTCGCGCTGGTTCGGCCTCTGACGAGAGGGGCCTCGGCGGGCGCAGGCATCGTTCGCGGCCTTTCAGCTATTGGCGGCCGGGGGCAGCTCGAACAGGGTGGCGCCGTTCTCCCGCCCGCGGTCGACATAGCCGATCACGCGGAACCATTTCGCTACGTCGGGCCTGTCCAGCCAGCTGCGCGAATGTATGGGAAGGTTGCCGGCGAGCGCCTGGACATGGCGGATGTGGCGCTTGCAGAAGCGGACCGTCGAGGCCTTGAAGAAATCCTCCTGCGCGGCAAAGAGCGTATCGGCGGCGTCCGCATGCTCGTGCCAGGCGATGATCGCCACCGTCCTGTCGTCCTGGACGAGCGCATGCGCCCGGCCTTCCTTCAGGTTCATCATCAGATTGTCATAGGCACTTTTGCTGTCCTTGCCGGCCGCCACATACTCGTCCGACATTCGCTTGGACAGGCCGTGGAAGACATCTTCCAGGTCTCCGACCGTCGCCGC
The DNA here is from genome assembly GCF_006439555.1 of Mesorhizobium sp. B3-1-6. Classification (NCBI taxonomy): domain Bacteria; kingdom Pseudomonadati; phylum Pseudomonadota; class Alphaproteobacteria; order Hyphomicrobiales; family Phyllobacteriaceae; genus Mesorhizobium; species Mesorhizobium sp. B3-1-6. Next base: position 61,515 of record NZ_VFTM01000038.1, read on the forward strand.
GCGTGCTCTCATTTCTCCTCCTGACAGCCCGCTGGCAGTTTGCCCCAGTGAAGGGTCAGGGGAATCGCATATGAGTTTTTTGGGCTTGAAAACGGCCTGAGAAGAGATTCTTTGGGAAGGCAGTCCAATGAAG
>NZ_VFTM01000039.1:0-60157 GCF_006439555.1 Mesorhizobium sp. B3-1-6
GATCTACACCCACGTGCTGGAGGAGCGGCTGGTGCGGCTGGTCAACGATCATCATCCGCTTGCCGACTAGGCCTCATATCGCTATGTGAGGGCGACGTTCCACCCCCCGGAGCCGGCATTTCAGCGGTTCCGCCTGCCATTGCCTTCCGACGGATCGGTCCGCTCAAGCATGTACAACTACCTCGACTTCGAAAAGCCGGTGCAGGATCTGGAGCTCAAGATCCTTGAGCTGAAGAAGCTTGCCGAGAACGGCGAGGCGGTCGATGTCGCCGAAGAGATCAGCAGGCTGGAAAAGCGTTCGCGCGACGCATTGCGCGATCTCTACAAGGCGCTCACGCCCTGGCAGAAGGTGCAGGTCGCGCGCCATCCCGACCGCCCGCACTGCGTTGACTACATCAAGGCGCTGTTCACCGATTTCACGCCTTTGGCCGGCGACCGCAATTTCGGCGACGACCAGGCGATCGTCGGCGGCTTCGCCCGTTTCCGCGGCGAGCCCGTCGCGGTGATCGGCCAGGAGAAGGGCTCCGACACGGCAAGCCGTATCAAGCACAATTTCGGCTCGGTGCGCCCCGAGGGCTACCGCAAGGCGGTGCGGCTGATGGAGCTTGCCGACCGCTTCCAGATCCCGCTGCTGACGCTGGTCGACACCGCCGGCGCCTATCCCGGCGTCGGCGCCGAGGAGCGCGGCCAGGCCGAGGCCATCGCGCGTTCGACCTCGGCTTGCCTGTCGCTGAAAGTGCCGTCGATCTCGGTGGTGATCGGCGAAGGCGGCTCCGGCGGCGCCATCGCGATTGCCACCGCCAACCGCGTCTACATGCTGGAACACGCCATCTACTCGGTGATCTCGCCCGAGGGTGCCGCCTCGATCCTGTGGCGCGACACCACGCGCTCCAAGGACGCGGCGACCAACATGAAGATCACCGCGCAGGATCTTCTCGAAATGAAGATCATCGACGCCATCATTCCCGAGCCGATGGGCGGCGCCCAGCGCGCGCCGGAGACGGTGATTGCGTCCACCGGCGACCTCATCGCCAGGACGATGAAGGACTTTGCCGGCGCCAACACCGATTTCCGCGAGCAGCGCCGCGAGAAGTACCTGGCGATGGGCCGCAGCCTTTAATCGGGCATCTTGCGGTAAACTGTGGCGGCAACGACCAATTTCGCCACAAAAATGCCGCCGGATTCGGCTCAATGGACTTGCCGTGAGGGGTTGGCCCAATTTGTCGCGAAGGCTTGCGGTAAGGAATTTTCAAGGTTAACGGGCTTACGATCCACCGGTGTTCAGCCTGCGGGTCAAGCCATGCCGAGAGCCGTTGGCCCGAAAGAAGAGACGTAGCCGTACCGATGTTTGCCAAGCTTGCCCGCACCGGAGTCCTTATCGCCGCCATTGGCGTTGCCGGCTGCAATGATTCATCGATGAAGGATTTCGCGCCGGAGGCCAACAAGCCGCTGCCGGACAAGATCCTCGCCGACATGAAGGCCAAAGGCATGGTGCGCACCTCCTCGGTAATGGCGCGCATCTTCAAGGAAGAAGGCAAGCTGGAGATCTGGAAGGCCAAGACCAATGGCCGCTACGATCTCGTCGCCAGCTACGACATCTGCAAATGGTCGGGAAAGCTCGGCCCCAAATACACCGAGGGCGACCGCCAGGCGCCGGAGGGCTTCTATACGGTGCGTCCGTCGCAGATGAATCCGCGCTCGAATTACCACCTGTCCTTCAACATCGGCTTCCCCAACGCCTATGATCGCGCCAACGGCCGCACCGGCCAGAACCTGATGGTGCATGGCGCCTGTTCGTCGTCGGGCTGCTATTCGATGACAGACGCCCAGATCGAGCAGATCTATGCCTTCGGCCGCGACGCCTTCCAGGGCGGCCAGACCGAGTTCCAGGTCCAGGCTTTCCCGTTCCGCATGACCGCCGCCAACATGGCGCGCTACCGCAGCGACCCGAACTACGAATTCTGGAAGATGCTGAAGGTCGGCTACGACAATTTCGAGATCACCAAGGTGCCGCCGAAGGTCGACGTCTGCGAGAAGCGCTACGTCTTCAATCAGGTCGCGCCCGAAGGCACGACCTTCGACCCGACTGGCCCCTGCCCCGCGACGACCCAGCCGGATTCGTTGAAGACGGCCTACGCCAATTACGAGAAGAGCTACGACGCGGCCTTCAATTCGGCCGTAAAATCGAGCACGCCGCCGCCGAAGCCGACGATTGCCGGCGTCAAGGAAGCCAGCATCGTTTCCGACTGGTCGAAGCGCCGCGCCCGCGGCGAGCGCGTGCCGATCGATCCGCCGTCGATGAATTCAGACGGCTCGGTGACGGAAACGACCCGCATGGGCCGCATAGATTCCCCGCTCGGCCGCAAGATGGCAGCAGCCGACGCGGAAAAGGAAGCCAAGCGCAAGGCCGAAGAGCAGCGCCTCGCGGCGATCGAGGCGGCCAAGGCCGCCAAGGAACAGGCAAAGGCGCAGGCGCTGGCCGAGAAGGAGGCCGCCAAGCAGGCCGCGCAGCAGCCGGTCGTCACCGCCGGCGTCGAACCCGCGCCCGTCCAGCCGGCGCAGGAAACGCAGGCCGCCGACGCCGACCAGGGCACCGTGTCGAAGCTGAAGAAGAAGCTGCTCGGCATGTTCGGCGGCTGACATTTTTATGCATGTCGCCCAAAAGTGGAAGGCGGTCTTGGGATAACGACATGCATGAACAAAAGGCAAAGCCGCCCGCCAACTACGATCTCAAGGGATTGAACTGTCCCTTGCCGGTGCTGAAGGCCCGCAAGCGACTGGCCGCGATGCGACCTGGCACTCGGCTGTGGCTCGAGACCACCGATCCGCTCGCGGTGATCGACATCCCGGCCTTCTGCGCCGATGCCGGTCACCAATTGGTCGAAACGGCCGCGGTCGCCGGCGGCCACCGCTTCCTGATCGAGCGCGGCAACGCGGCCTGAGCCGGTGTCTTTTCGGCTTACAATCCAGCTATCGCCAGCGGATTGGCTTCTAGCGCCGCGCGGTCCGGCGTGTCGATCGACGGCTTGTTGGTGAAGGCGGCGAACAGCCGCCGGATATAATCATCCGGCATATCGAGCGTGATCAGCACCAGCCTGGTGCCGCGCTGGCCATTGGGCCAGGCCGGCAGTCTTGCCGGCGGATGCAGGATCTTCTGCACGCCGTGGATGACCACCGGCCGCGAGGGGTCCTCCGCGAGCTCGATGACACCCTTCATGCGCAGGAGTTTCTCGCCATGCGTCGAGCGCAGAAGGTCGAGGAACATCTCGATCGCCGAGAACGGCACCGGGCCGTCATGGACAAGCGAGTGCGAGCGCACGCGCGTGTCGTGGCGATGCGCATGGTGATGGCGGCCATGATCATCGTCACCGTCATGGTGACGATGGTCGTGATCATGGTGATGATCCTGATCATGGTGATGATCCTGATCATGGTGATGATCCTGATCATGCGCCGCCTCTTCGCCAAGCCAGCGCCGCACGTCAGCGGACTTGGTTTCAGGATTATAGAGGCCGCAATTGAACAGCGCCGCGGCGCCGGCCTCGCCGACATCGAGCACGACGGCGCCCGGATTGATCTGCTTGAGTCTTGCCCGCAACGCCTCGACCCCGGCCGCGTCGGCAAGGTCGGCCTTGGTCAGCACGATGCGGTCGGCCACAGCGGCCTGTTTCACCGCCTCGACATGGGCATCGAGCGTCGCCTCGCCGTTGACGGCGTCGACCAGCGTGATGACGCCGTCGAGCCGGAAGGCCTGCACCAGCGCCGGATGCGCCATGATCGACTGCAGCACCGGCGCCGGATCGGCCAGACCCGTCGTCTCGACGACGACACGGGTCAGTTTCGCGATACGGCCGGTCTGCAGCCGGTCGACGAGATCGGCGAGTGTGTCGACGAGGTCGCCGCGCACCGTGCAGCAGAGGCAACCATCGGAAAGCTGGATGATGCCGTCCGAGGCCTGCTCGACCAGGAGATGATCGATCGCAACCTCGCCGAACTCGTTGATGATCACCGCCGTGTCGGCAAGCTCCGGATCCTTGAGCAGCCGGTTGAGCAGCGTCGTCTTGCCGGCGCCGAGAAAGCCGGTGAGCACCGAAACGGGAATGGGAAAGCCGCTCATCAGCTTGGCTAGTTGGCAGCTTTGACGGGCTGGTCGCCCTGGGCTCCGGCGGCGGCCGTCGCCAGCGGCTCGGCGCCGGCCGGCGCCGGTCTGTCCGGCCGCCAGATCGGCAGCGGCACATCGGCATAGTTCTGGTCGACCTGGTCGACGAATGCCTTGGGCGCTGGCCCCGTGGCGCCGCCGAGTCCGACCGCGACCAGTGTCGGGTGGTCGAGCTTCACCTGGTAGGGCGATTTCGACTTGTCCTTGGCCGCAACCTCGGGCGCCGCCTCGGACTGCTCCTCCTTCGGTTTCTTCGCGCAGATCTCGTCATGCATGTCGTTGGGCGACAGCGTGTCGCCATAGGGCTTGAGAGCGCCAAGCGTGGTCGAAGTGGCCGACGGCATCTCAAAACCCAGATCGAGCAGCTTTGCCGCCGCTTCGGCGCGGCTGATCGCCGATTTCTCGCCAAGCACGACGGCGACCAGCGTGCGCCCGTTGCGCGTCGCCGAGCCGATCATGTTGAACCCGGAAGAGCATACGAAGCCGGTCTTCATGCCGTCCGCGCCGGGATAGCGGCCGATGAGCAGATTGTAGTTCGGGATGGCCCTCTTGCCGACGGCGAGGCCTTCGATCGAGAACCAGGGCGCGTATTGCGGAAAATCATTGCGCAGCGCCGCCACCAGCACGGCAAGGTCGCGCGCGGTCGTGTACTGTTCCGGCGAATAGAGCCCGTTCGGGTTGACGAAATGCGTGCCCACCATGCCGAGCCGGGCCGCCTCCGCGTTCATGCGGTCGGCGAAGGCGGCTTGCGACCCGCCGATATTCTCGCCGACGGCCATGGCGATGTCGTTGGCCGACTTGACCAGCATCATCTTCAGCGCATTGTCGAGCCGCATCACCGAGCCGGGCTTGAAGCCCATCTTGCTCGGCGGCTCGCCGGCCGAATGCTTCGTCACCTTGATCGGCGAATCGAGCGCCACCTCGCCTGCCTGGATCGCGCGGAAGGCGACATAGGCCGTCATCAGCTTGCTGAGCGAGGCCGGATACCAGCGCTTGAACGCGTCCTGATGCTCCAGAATGGAGCCGCTCTTGAGGTCGAAAAGCACGACCGGGTTGGCACGCGCCGCGCCGGCGAGCGCCGGAAGCGCCAGCGCGCCTGCCAGCAACAGGTTGAGGAAATGCCTTTGCCGCATGATCAAATCCGAAATCGCCTCTTGCCGTAGTCGCCGCTGGGTCCGTAAGATTTCGTTACCCATCGCCAGCACAAATGCGGCTCGACCCTCGACCCCGGACCGCATTGTTGTGGTGCTATTTACCCTATGTGACGCCAAAATGGCAAAGTTCAACATAATCACAATTGCTGAGCAGCGGATCTGAACCGACTGCCGCCAATCAACCAAGAGATGGAACGATCATGCCGATTCTGAACCGCGCCGCGCAAATGCAGGAAGAAGTCGCCGGATGGCGACGACATCTGCACCAGACACCGGAGCTGAATTTCGACGTCTTCCAGACCGCCGGCTTCGTCACCGAAAAGCTGAAGGCGTTCGGCTGCGACGAGGTGGTGACGGGACTGGGCAAGACCGGCGTCGTCGGCATCATCCGCGGTCGCAAGGGCGATGGCCCGACCATCGGGCTGCGCGCCGACATGGACGCGCTGCCGATCGACGAGATCACCGGCAAGCCATGGGCCTCGACCGTGCGCGGCAAGATGCATGCCTGCGGCCATGACGGCCATACCGCGATGCTGCTTGGAGCCGCCAAATACCTCGCCGAGACGCGCAATTTCACCGGCACCGTGGCGGTGATCTTCCAGCCGGCTGAGGAAGGCGGCGGCGGCGGCAACGAAATGGTCAAGGACGGCATGATGGAGCGCTTTGGCATCGAGAAAGTGTTCGGCATGCACAACATGCCGGGCCTGCCGGTCGGCCAGTTCGCCATCAAGCCCGGCCCGATCATGGCCGCGACCGCCGAATTCACCATCACCGTCAAGGGCCGCGGCGGCCATGCCGCGATGCCGCACGGCACGATCGATCCGATCGTCATCGCCAGCCAGCTGGTCGGCGCGCTGCAGACCATCGCCTCGCGCAGCACCGATCCGGTCGAGGCCGTGGTGGTGTCGGTGACGAAGTTCCATGCCGGCGACGCCTACAACGTCATTCCCGAAAGCGCCGAGATCGCCGGTACCGTGCGCACGCTGAAGAAGGAAGTGGCCAAGAAATCGGAAGAGCGCATTCGCGCGCTCTGCGCCGGGCTCGCCTCCGCCTTCGGCGCCACCATCGCGGTGGATTACGACGCCAACTACCCTGTCACCTTCAATCATGCCGAGGAGACCGTGTTTGCGGGCGATGTCGCCGCCGATATCGCCGGCGACAGCCATGTCCACCGCGCCATCCAGCCGGTGATGGGCGGCGAGGATTTCTCCTATATGCTGGAAGCCCGCCCCGGCGCCTTCATCTTCATCGGCAACGGCGACTCGGCGGGCCTGCATCATCCGGCCTACGACTTCAACGACGAGGTCATTCCGCACGGCATGAGCTATTGGGTGAAGCTGGCCGAGACCGCGCTGGCCGCCTGAGCGGCCGCCGGCGAAGGCTCCGCCGCCATACGCTTGGCCGGCTCAGCCCGGCTTCGCCGAGACATTACGGCCTATGGGTAGGTCAGCATGCCCCTTGGCGAACCGACCCGAAGCGGCTATGTGTCTGGCCGCGTGGTCCCGTAGCTCAGTAGGATAGAGCGGCAGATTCCTAATCTGTAGGTCACAGGTTCGATTCCTGTCGGGATCACCAAGTTTTTCAAGGGCTTGGCGAGCAAGTCGCCGCATGGTGGGTGTCAGGGCGATCCTGAAGTGAACGGCCCCGAAAGGTGGTGCGTGCGCATAAGTGTGGAGAGACGGTTGACGGCCTCGGCGAGCTCTTCGCCTCCGGAAGCGATCAGTGCCGGTCGCTCCTGCTCGGACGCCGCCAGGATGCGCTCCCAGAACGTGGCAACGAGAGCGCCCGATCGGGCGAGGTCGGCGGCCACGTTTTGATCGTCGGCCAGCGCCGCCAGGTGCCGGAGATTGACGCCGCCGATACCGGGCGGTGTTTTCGCTCCCATGTCGACAAAACCGGAAGGCAGCGATCCTTTCAGATTGTGGACGCGATGGTCGACGATGGCGGCGCGGATCTGATCGACCGCCTGCTTAGCGCCCGCGACACGGGAGGGATGGTCGGTGTCGGCCGCGGCATGCGGGAGAAGTTCCAGACGCTGGCCATGGCGTTCGACCAGCTTCAGATAAGGCAGCATCGGTCCTGAAAGCGTCGCGCCATCGGCAAAAAGGTCGGCATCGATCGCCGCGTGGGAAATACGGCCCGATTCCAATGCGCGCTCCAGCGCTGGCACATCGACCAGCTCGCCGCGGTCATAGTTGATCAGCACGGCGCCGTGGTTGAGAGCGGAAAGCAGCTCGTCTCCGATCAGCCCGGCGTTGGCGTATTTTTGCCGGCCGGCATCGAAAGCGCCCAGGCCGAGATGGACCGAAAGCGCGTCCGCGCCGCGCGCCGCGTCCACCATGCTTGCGGCGTAGTCGAAGCCTTCCAGCTCGATCCATTTGCGGTGACGGGGCCGCGCATGGATGGTGACCCGCATGCCGAAGGCCTGGCCGAGCCTGGCGAATTCCCGACCGATGTTGCCATAGCCGATCACCGCCAGTCTTTTTCCTTCGAGCTTCTCGGTCGGGTAATGGCGCAGATCTTTTCCCGTATCGAACTGCCCGCCGGCGACCAGGCTGTTGAGCCTGTCCACGGGAAGATCCGGCCTGACTTTCAGCAGCGCCTTCATGGCCATTTGCGCGGTGGCGCGACTGTTGATGCCCGGCGTATTCATAAGCGGCGCTTCGCCGCCCTCTCCGCTACCCCCGCCCCAGGATGCCGAGCCCATATTGCCGGTGCCGGTCCCGATGCGCACGCCGCCGAGGCGGAACCTGGCCTCGGCCGGAATAAAGGTCGCCGCGGCGATGACGGCGTCATAACGGCCGTCGCCAGCCTCGGCCAACAATTCTTCCCGCGTGCTCAATTGCGGCAGGTAGAAGAAATGCAGCCTGCCGGGATCGAGGGCGCCAGCGCTGCCGATGCCTGTCTGATGGAACACATCGCCCTTGGCTTCGATGTAAGCCTTGACCTCACTGTGGTCGGGATTGCCGTCCGCGCCAAAGCGGAGGCCGACAAAATCGCAGATCAGAATATTGGCTGATGTCATGGAGCGTCGTTTCCCTGCAGCTGTCTCCAGCTACTCCAATCCGCTATCCGATGGACCGCGTGAAGCGGCATATCCGGGTCGCAAGCGAGAGATTTGCCTCAGGAAGCTAGAACCTGTCGGCCCTGACTTGGAAGGGACAAGCCGCTGAACAATTCATGGTTCGGACCGATCATGGTTTTCATGGCCGGGACGAACCCGCACGATCAGCCTGCCGAAATTGCGGGCCGGCGGTGCCGCGCCGGTCCCGCGATCGCGCATCGGTCTGGAGGGGCCGATGCGCCGTCACACCTGAACCTTCAGGCAACCCTGCGATCGGCCTGGCGCGCGAAGATCTCCTGAACCTTGTCCGCTATCGCCTTGCCGAGGCCGCGGTTGTTCTCAGCGGTGAAGTGGATGCCGTCGCAGCCGTCGGTGGCGATGAAATCCCCGGCATTGAGGAAATCGACCTTCGTGAAATCGGCCATGGCGCGATATTCGGCCGCCAGCGCCGCCGTCTTCTCATGGCCGCCGGCGAACATGCCCTGGAAAAAGGGATGCGGCATCGGGGTCAGCGGCGGCGGCGCGACCACCAGCGCCTGCGGGGCTGGATAGGGTGTGCCGACACCGCCGGCGCTGGTGAGAATCTGGCCGACGAGCTTGGCCATGCCGTTGGCGATCTCATAAGGCGTGCGGCGGAAGAACGACTTGGTGTCATTGGTGCCTAGCATCACGATGACGAGGTCGAGCGGCAGGTGGCTGGCGATGGCCGAGGGCAGATAGGCGCTGCCGTTGAGGCGCGGATCGTTGGGATCGTCGAGGCTGGTCGTGCGGGCGCTCAGGCCTTCCTCGATCACATGATATCCATCGCCCAGATACGAGGCCATCACGCCCGTCCAGCGGTCCTGATAGGCGTAGCGATGTGTCGGCGATCCTTCGACGACCGGAATCCAGCCCCAGGTCAGCGAGTCTCCAAAACAGAGGATCGATCTTTTGGTCATGTCTCCAATCCATTTCCCTATGCGATTGACTATTGGCCGTCCCGAACTCGCCGCTCAGTTCGACCTGCTCCTGATGCCGTAGAGGATCGCCGCGAGCAGGATGATGAGACCCTGCGCGATCAGCTTGCCTGGCTCGTCGACGCCGAAGGTTGTCATCACGACGAACAGCAGTGCGAACGACAGCACGCCGAAGAAAGGCCCCCAGACACCGCCTTCCCCACGGCCGAAAACGACGCCGCCGAGGATGGTCGCGGCGACCGCCAGGATCGGCAGGTCGAGGCCGACCCGGACGCTGCCGACGGCAATCGAAGCCGTCTGGACCAGCGCGGCGATGCCAGCGAACAAACCCGCCAGCGTATGCGCAAGCACGACCGTGCGCGCGACCGGGACGCCGGAGAAATGCGCCGCCTGCACGTTCTCGCCGACCGACGTCACATAGCGGCCGAAGACCGTGCGCGACAGGAACAGCGACAGCACCACCGAAACCACCACCCAGAAGATCACCGGCGTCGGCACGAGCCCGAGCTTGGTGTTGTAGATGTCGGCGAACATGCCGGGCACATCGCCGGGCGGCTTGCCGCTGGACAGATATTGCACGATCCCGACCAGGACGATGCCGACCGCGAGCGTGACGATGACGGCCGAGACCCGCCTCACCCCGACCATCAGGCCATTGAAGAACCCGACGGCCAGCCCGATGCCCAGCGCCAGGACAATGAAGAAAGCCATGGAAGCGCCGGGAAAGACGCCGGACGAGATGGTGTAGTTGATGAGCAGGATGACACCGCCGCCCGACAGGTCGATGCTTCGCACCCGCATCACCAGAAGCTGGCCCAGCACCAATATGCCGAGCGGCACGATCTGGCGCACGAATATGCCCATGATGTTGAGATTGAGCATGTTCGGCCGCGCGATCCACAGAACCAGGAGCAGCACGCCAAAGACGTAGTAGGCAGGAGGAACGCGCAGGAAGCGGCGCATCATAGGATGGGTGAGCGCGGCTGCCACTTACAACCCCATCTTTTTGCGCGACTGCAGAGCAACCACAAGAAGCAGGATCGCCCCCTTGATGGTGGTCTGAATGAAGGGCGACACGTTCGTCAGGTTCATGCCGTTGGCGAGCAGCGCCATGACAAGGGCGCCGATGACGGTGCCGTGCAGGCTGCCGATGCCGCCGGAAAGCTGGGTGCCGCCGATGGCCACGGCCGTGATCGCGTCGAGCTCGAACAGCAGCCCGACATTCGGGTCGCCCGAAACGATGCGCCCGGCGAGGAAAATGCCGGCAAGCGCCGCGAAGCAGGCGCAGATCACATAGGCAAGCACGATGTTGCGCCGGTCGGCGATGCCGAAATTATGCGCCGCATCCTCCACGCTGGACGAGACGCCACCACCGATCGCGAAAAGATGCAGCCCGAAGCGGGAACCGTAAAGCAGCTTCCAGGCGACCAGGAGGGTGAATACCCCCCAGAACACCGGCATGGGTATCCCGAAGAAGGAGCCGGCCACGGCGCTGATGACGATATCCGGCACCGTGCCGCCCGAAACCGGCCGCAATATCCGCGTGATCCCGAGCAGGATGTACTGCGTCGACAGCGTCGCGATGATCGGATGCACGTTGAAGCGGGTGATGATGAAGCCGTTGCCGAAGCCGACCAGCGCGGCCAGCACGAACACAGCCGGGATCAGCACCCAGGCCGGTCCGCCGAGGGCGAGCACCGCCGTCGTGAAGCTGATCATCGACCCTACCGAAAGGTCGAGCCCGCCGAGCAGGATGACGAACATCTGGCCGACCGCCGTGATGACGAGCGGCATCGCCTGCGGCACCAGATTGAGCAGATTCTCCCCGTTGAGGAATTGCGCCGTCTCGAGGCTGAGCCAAAGCGTGATGGCCAGAACGATCAGCAAGGGCAGCATCCACATGCCTTGCCGCGATCCTCTCGCGCCCGTCAGGCGTCTGCTGATGGTTGTCATCGGCGCTCACCTCTCGCCTCATTGGCCTCCCCGTTGGCGCTGAGCGCGGCGTCGAGGATGTTGTGCTCCGTGGCGTCTGCCGCCGGCATTTCCTTGACGATCGTGTCGTTGTGGACGACGCAGATGCGGTCGCAGAGCCCGATCAGCTCGATCGTCTCGCGCGACAGCACCAACACCGCCCCGCCTTTGCCGGCAAAGTCGCGCAGCAGCCGGTAGATCTCGGACTTTGCGCCGATGTCGACGCCGCGCGTCGGTTCTTCGACGAGCAGGATGTCGATGTCGGCGGCGAGGTAGCGGCCGAGCAGCACCTTCTGCTGGTTGCCGCCCGACAGTGTGCCGACGGAGGCGCTCGGACCGCTGGCCTTCACGGCAAGGCTCGACATCATGTCGGCGACCTGCCGCTGATAGCCGGCGGCCAGGGCCAGTTCCGACCGTTTCGAATGGAGTGCGGCAGCAATGTTGTGCGCCACGGAAAGGCCGAGGAAGAGCCCGTCTTCCTTGCGATCCTCTGGCACGAAGCCGACGCCCATTGCCTGCAGCCGGCGCACGCCGCCGCCAGGCGACACCGGCAAGGGCAGCGACTTGCCCTTGATCGTCACACGGCCGGCGAAAGGATGGTATTGACCGACCAGCGAGCGCAGGAAGCGCTGCTGGCCTTGCCCCTCCAGGCCGGCCAGCGCAACGATCTCGCCGCGGTTGAGCGCCAGCGAGAACGGCCTGGAGCGCTCGGTGATGCGGAAACCCTCGACCGAAAGCATGGCGGGGCCGAAGACATCGCCACGCTGGGGAAAGAGATCGGCCAGCTCGCGGCCGACCATCATCGCGATCAGCGACGCCGGCGTCATCTCGGCGATTGCCCTGGTGCCGACGAGTTCGCCGTCCTTCAGAACCGTGACGGTGTCGCAGATGGCGAAGATTTCGTCCATCCGGTGCGAAATGTAGACCACCGCCTTGCCCTCATCCTTCAGCCTGCGAATGTGGCGGTTCAGGATTTCGACATCGGCGGCATTGAGCGCCGCCGTTGGCTCGTCGAGGATGAACACGCTGGCGTCGGTCATGATGCCGTGCGCGATCTCGACGAACTGCCGTTCGGCGATGCTGAGCCTCGACACCAGCGTGCCCGGATCGAGCGTGAGGCCGAGTTCGGCAAGCGCGGCGCCAGCCTCGCGCCGCATGCGGCGATGGTCGACCCCGCCGAAAGCTGTGGTCCGTTCGCGGCCGAGGAACATATTTTCGGCGATCGTCAAATTAGGCAGCAGCGACAATTCCTGGAACACGGTCGAGATGCCGGCTTCCAGCGCATCCTTCGGTCTGTGGAAGGCGATCTGGCGCCCGTCGCGCAGGATGGCGCCGCTATCCGGCTGGTGGACCCCGGCGAGGATCTTCATCAGCGTCGATTTGCCGGCACCGTTCTCGCCCATCAGCGCATGGACAGAGCCGGATTGGAGTGCGATCGAGACGCCCTTCAGCGCCGCCGTGCCGGCGAACGCCTTCCGGATATCCGACATTTCGACAAGGGTTTTCACGAAACAAGCACCGCTGCGTTCAGGGAATTCGGTGGCGCGGGCCCACGTCGCCGCAGCCCGCGCCACCATGGCGCCACCTTTACTTCTTGGCGTAGAACTCCTTGAGCTTGTCTTCGGGCAGCTCCGACGGCCACCACACATTGGCCGAGAGATCGTCGCGATAATATTTCTTGATCTTCTCGATATCCCAGCCGGGCGGATTGTAGTCGTAGTGCTTCTTCAGCTCCTTGCCTTCGAGCAGGGCCACGGCGGCGCGGATGCCGGCCGCGCCCTGGGCCGGGCTATATTCCGCCGAGATCGACTTGAAGCCGTCGGCGATCCACTGGCCGAAGAATCCGTTGTTGCCCTCGCCGGTGATCGGCGGGATCTTGGCACCGAACTGCTTGAAGACGTCGACGCAGGCGCGCGTCATATCGGCGCCGGAAGACCAGATACCGTCGACCTCGGCGTTGTTCAGGTAGAGCGTCTCGCAGAGCTTCTTGGCCTTGTCGTACTGCCAGTCGCCATGCTCCTCGGCGATGATCTTGACGTCGGTCCCCTTCAGCGCCTGCAGCAGGCCGTTGTACCGGTTGGTGTCTTCCGGATGGCCGGCAAGCCCGCGCAGCACCCAGATATTGCCCTTGCCGCCGAGTTCCTTGACCAGGAAGTCGCCCATCACCTTACCGAAATGTTCGGCGCCGCCCTGGATTTCGGTGGTGAAGGCGTCGCTCTCGATACGGCCGGTATGCACGATGACGGGAATGCCCGCCGCCACGGCCTTGGCGATGCTGGCGTCCGCCGAGGTCGACGTGACCGGCTGGACGATGATGGCGTCGACCTTCTGGGCGATCAGGTCCTCGATGTCGGCGACCTGCTTCTTCTGGTCAAAGCCGGCATCGAGCAGGATGAATTTGCTGATGCGCTTGTCCTTGGCGGCGGCAGCCTCCGCCTCATGCGCGACCTGCACCGTCCAGGTGTTCGCGTTTACGCCGAAATGGCTCATGCCGATGACCCAGGGCGGATCCTTCTTGAATTTCCCGGCCTCGACCGCTGGATTGTCGCCGGCACGGGCGGTAACCCCGTCGAGCAGCGATACCTCGTCGGCGAACGAGGGAGCACACCACATGGTGGTCGCGATCACTGCCGCTGCGATTGATTGGATAATCCGTCTCACTGAGCCATCCTCCTTCTCAAGCTCCATGGACCCTGCTGACCAAGGCCACGACTTCCCATCGGCGTCCGGCCATGGCCAAACGCCGCACCTGCCGGGGCGAGCCCGGCACTGCTTCAGTTCGTTGCTCAACCCGAGCGCATGGCTGCTGGAGACAAGGTCCAGCGTTGCCGCCATGGATCATGGCAGCCGGTCGGCGCAAAAGGTTCGGGGCATTCCTCCCAGACTCAGTTCAACCATCGATCCGGTGAGCTGTCAATAATTATTCAGAGTGATGGATTATCTTTGCAGCTTGCGCTACCTTTCCGCCAGATGGCAGGGTCGCTGGACGCGGACGACCGACTCTCGTCCGATAATTTCTGCAAATCAGAACCTTGGCTGGATCGGGGAGGAGCATGCGATCGGTCTTGTGCTACGGCGACTCCAACACGCATGGGCAGGTGCCCGGCGGCACGCCGCTTGACCGCTACGGCCCGGCCGAGCGCTGGCCCGGTGTCATGGCAAGGGAGCTGGGCGTCGGCTGGCATGTCATCGAGGAAGGCCTCAGCGGCCGTACGACGGTGCGCGACGATCCCATCGAGGGTGCCCACAAGAACGGACGTACTTACCTCAGGCCTTGCCTGCAGAGCCATGCCGTTCTCGATCTCGTCATCATCATGCTGGGGACCAACGACCTCAAGGCGCGCTTCAACCAGCCGGCCTCTGAAGTCGCCATGGCCATGGGTTGCCTCGTCTACGACATCAAGGAGCTCAAGCCCGGCCCGGGCGGCAGCGTGCCCGAAATCATGATCGTGTCTCCGCCGCCAATGCTGGACGACATCAAGGAATGGCGGTCGATCTTCGCCGGCGCGCCTGAGAAGTCGCGGCAGCTGGCGCTCGAATTCGAGATCATCGCCGATTCGCTCGAAGTGCATTTCTTCGACGCGGGCTCGGTCGTCACCTGCGATCCGCTTGACGGATTCCACATCAACGGACAGGCCCATGTGTCGCTTGGCCGTGCACTGGCCCGCGAAGTCGAAGCAATCGGGTGGCCGGATGAGAGATGAACGCGGCATACGGGTGTCCCGCACGACCGATCGCGAGAGGACGCACCATGCCTGACATGCGCTTTGCGCCGCCGAACCCGCTCCGCATCGCGGACCGCGCCAGCGGCCTCAACGCCGTCAGCGTGCGCAGCTACAACGAACGCCTTGTGCTGTCGTTGCTGCTTCAGAGCAAGGATATCACCCGTCTCGAGATCGGCGAGCGGACCGGCCTGTCGGCGCAGACTGTGTCGGTCATCGTCCGATCGCTCGAGCAGGAAGGGCTGATCGCCAAGGGTGAGGCCCAGCGCGGCCGTGTCGGACCGCCGACGGTGCCGATCTCGCTCAACCCCGAGGGTGCCTATTCCGTCGGCATCAGCGTCGGCCACCGGCAGGTGGAGGTCGTGCTTGTCGACTTCGTCGGCTCGATCCGCTCCCATACGGTCCTGCCGTTCTCAGCCGCACAAGACACCAACCACCCGCAATTCATGACCGCCATCGCCAAGGCGATTGCCGATCTGCCCCGGCATCTCCACTCGCGCATTGCCGGTATCGGCCTTGCCCTGCCCGGCGACGAAGCAGAACTCGAGCTAACGCCAAAAGCGGCGCGCGAGCGGTTCGACGCCCTGCAGGAGGAGGTCGAGAGGGAGATCGGTTATCCCGTCTACGTCCAGAACGACATCACCGCCGCTGCCGGTGGCGAAAGCATGTTCGGCGTGGCAAAGCATCTTTCGGACTACCTTTTCTTCTATCTCGGCGCGCGCCTGCACAGCCGCCTGGTCCTCAATCACCAGATCTACAACACCACTGCCGCGGTGAGTTTCGACGTCGGCATCCTGCGCCTGGAGCAGGAGATCCGGAAAAATGGCAATTCGCCCTCCGAGCTGTGGGAGCGGCGCGCGGACTGGCCTTCGTTCGGCGATGCCGAGATCGCGTGGCAACGCGAGCTGCTGGAGCAGATGAAGTCATCGATAGCGGCGCTGAAGCCGTTCGTTCCCGTGGCTTCAGTCGTCCTGTCCTCTTACGCGCCGCAGGCGGTCTGCAAGGCGATCTGCCGGGAGCTGGAACAGGCTATGCCTGGTATAAACGCCATAGCCGGCAACATCGAGCGTTCGCCCAAGGCGGTGGGAGCGGCGGGCCTGCCCTTCAGCTCGCGGTTCATGGTGGAGTGACGTTCATGATCACCGGCGTCTCGCTGCCTATCGACGGCGGCTACACCGGCCGGTGATATCGGGCGCATGACAAATGCTGGACCAAGCCACCAGCAGCGGCGGGACAGCGGCCGCTTGAAGTCAGCCACGCCCCAACGAACCCAGCCGGTCAGCCTGAGATAATTTCGTAGCGAAGGATCTGGGCGTCGCCGAGGGCCGATCTGCGTCCAGGCGAGATGACGCCGGAGCCGAAGAGGAGAATATCTTCGCGGCGTACGAATACTTCATTGCCGGGCCCCATCGACACAAATGTGCCCGACGAGCTGCGCTCGACAAGCCGGACCTTGCCATTCGAAATGGTGAAGGTCGCGTGGTGCCTTGAGACCCAGGGCCGCGGGACGACGATATTGCATTCCGGAGATCGGCCGATCGTCACCAATTCGTTGTTTCGGCAGGATCGCACCTGATCTTGATAGCGGATGACCAGATTGATCTGCGGCAGCGGAGCGGAGCGCCTATCGACAAAGGTGCCTCGATTGGCGACGTGCGTGCTGAGGGCCCCATCGTCGCTCCTCAGCGTATAGACATCGAAGAGTTCTTGCTTTCCCTTGAATGCCATTTTGTCGAGGAGCCGCAAGGTACTGCGGCTGCCCGCGGAAAGGGCTTCGAAGAAGCTCTGGCTGATCAGGACCTCCCCGGGGTTGGCCGTGGTGGACAATCTTGCGGTGACATTGACAACGTCGCCGAACACCGCGCCCCGCGCGCGAATGACCGCCCCGAAATGCAATCCGATCCGGGCGATCAAAGGTTCTTTCGTCAGTTGGCCGCCAATCTGGCAGACGGCCCTCAGCGCCGCCTCCGGTCTCTCGAACAGGCTGAGCACGTCATCGCCCTTGGAGTAAATGAAGTCACCGCCGTGCTGGGCGACGATCTCGCGTATCGCGTCGAGGCAATCCGAGACCTGCCGCAGGGCGGCATCGTCGCCGATGCGCTCATAAAGTGTCGTGCTGCCCACGACATCAGCTAAGAGGACTGCGGCTAGAAGTCTTTCCTGATCCATCGACTCGTATCCGCCCCGAGAACGTGGCGTGTATAACATACCAAAGGTGACCTTGACTTCTCTACCTGCGCGCCCGGGCGACGGCGCAACGGGGCAAGTGCTTTGGCGCGATTATCCTGGACGGACAGGCACCTGCCTTCCCGCCAAACGGGTTATCGGCCTCAAAAATAGCGGCGATAAAGAAGTTTCGTTTCCCTAACCCGGGCTGCCGGCCGCCGGATTGGCGATGATGGCGGCCCGGAAGCGGGCGACGAAATCGTCGAGCGCCGGGCGCTCGGCGTCCGAGATCGCCCAGTAGGAAAAGGCGTCGTCGGTCCAGTGGACCAGAAGGAAGCCGCCCGCCGAGAGATCGTCCGCCACCGGCACCGATTTGGCCTCGTTCTGCCGGGGTGCGGCCACCAGCGTGATCAGATGCTCGTGATGGCGGTAGACCAGTGCCGGCATCGGCCTGTCACCAATCACCTCGACACGGCCGCCAAGCAGCGCGTAGCCGTCCTTGGCCATGTCGGGCGCGGGCGGCGACACGCCGATGCGCCCGTCGAGCCATGGCTTCACCGTATGCCGGTCGGACGAGACGATGTCGACCGGCGTCGCCGCGAGCAGGCTGCGGCGATGGCCGTTGGCGACGGCCACGGCGAAGCTGTCGGACCCATTGTCCGCCGTCGTCAGCCATTGCGTCGCGCCGCTGGCCAGAAACGCCGTCAACACGATCGAGGCCGCCATCTGGCGCCAGTCGAAGGAGTTGAACCAGCGCGCCGCGCGTGGCCGCATCGCGATGACCTGGCCCTGCTGCTGTTGCGGCACGGAGGGCTGTGCCTCCACCCTCATATCTTCAGCCTCCGTGGCCTCCGCGACCTCGGGATCCTTCACCTCGGCGATCGCCGCGATGCGCGCCAAAAAGTCGTCACTGACGGTGGGCCGCGGCACATTGGCGAGCGCACCGCGCAGCGCCACCAGGCGCGCATGTTCGGCGGCGAGCTCCGGATCGGCGGCCATGCGCCGCTCGACCGCCAGGGCGGCCGCGGCATCGAGTTCGCCATCGACAAGGGCGTGGATCATCAGCTTCATATCCTGCGGGTCTTGCGGCAATCCATCCTCACGCGGGCGGTTTTCATGCGGGCTCATGGCGCCCTCCAAGTTCCGTCATCAAGAGACCGCGGGCCCGCGCCAGCCGCGACATCACCGTGCCTTGCGGCACGCCGAGCATGGTGGCGATTTCGCGGTAGCTGAGACCGTTGATGTCGCGCAGCACCACCGTTTCGCGGAAGGCTTGCGGCAGCCTTCCGATCGCCGCTTCCACCGCCGCCGAATTCGCCTTGGCGATCAGCACCGCCTCCGGGCTGTCGGCGTCGTTGTCCGGCGGCGGCGAGACGTCGTCGAGATCGGCGAGGTCGCCGACGGCAACCACGCTGCGCGGGCGGTTGCGCGCCATCCATGTGTAGGAAGCGTTGCGCACGATGGTAAGCAGCCACGCGCGGGAATTTCCCCCAGCGAACCCGGCAATGCCCGCATGCGCCTTGAGGCAGGCCTCCTGCACCACATCCTCGGCGTCGGCTTGATTGCCGGTCAGCCAGCGGGCAAGCGACAGCGCATCGCTGAGATGCGGCAGCACCACTTCGGCAAAACGCGCGGCCAGCATCTTTTCGCTCAACACCGTTCCGCCGTCGGGCGCTCCCGCCACGGGTCTGCCGCCGCCGTCAGCGGGAGGCGACGATCTGTCCCTGCTCGTGCGGGTGACGATCGCGACCGCAGGCGATGGCGCCTGCTTCGAGGGAGGAGAAGGCATTGGTGTCACCGGAGTCAAGTGTCTCGGAAGCAAGGGGCGCCTCGGAAGAGGACGGCGCATCGCTGGCTGCAACGGGATGCTCGCCGTCATGGTCGTGGATCTCGATGGTTGCGATCGGCACGGGATCAGGGCCGGCGGCGGGGCGGTATCGCCCAGAACAGATGCGCCCAGCTCCAACGCTCCAAGCGACGACGACGGCTGACACCTTCGCCCTCTTCAGCCCGTGCGTATTTGTCTTCGTGCCGCTTCATGATGGTCTCCGCTGTTGCGCACAAATGGCGCTTGCCCTGGAGACCGGCGGACCGGGCGGTTTATTCCCGGCCGGTCGGCTTTTTCGTTCACGCTAACGTGATCGGACGGCGTGCCCGCCTACAGCGCCAGCAGCGCAAGCCCCGCCAGCGCAGATCCTGCCAACGTCGGCAACATGCCGAGTTTCAGCCTGAACATGGCGACCATCGCGGCCGCCGACAGCAGCGCGGCACGCCAGTCGAGCGAGGACAGGACCGGAACCTCCACGCCCCAGCCGACGCTTGCTACCTTGCCGAAGACGACATGCAGCGCGAACCACAGCGCAAGGTTCATGATGACGCCGACCACCGCGGCGGTGATCGCGCCAAGCGCCGCCGCCAGCGCCTTGTTCCGTCTCAATTGCTCGATGTAGGGCGCACCGAGGAATATCCAGAAGAAGCAAGGGACGAAGGTGACCCAGAGCGTCAGCAGCGATCCGAGCGATCCAGCCAGCAGCGGGTTGGCAAAGCCGGCATGACGATAGGCGGCGGCGAAGCCGACGAATTGCAGCACCAGGATCAATGGCCCCGGCGTCGTTTCGGCAAGCCCGAGCCCATCGACCATTTGGCCGGGCGAAAGCCAGCCGAACGAGGTCACCGCTGCCTGCGCGACATAGGCAAGAACGGCATAGGCGCCGCCGAAGGTGACGACGGCCATCAGGCTGAAGAAGCCGCCGATCTGCGCCCAGACGCTCCCCGGCCCCGCCAACACAGCGATCAGCGCCGCCGGTCCCAGCCAGACCGGCAGCCAGATGGCGATGGTGCGGATGGCATGCCCTCGCTTCGGCATGGTGTGGCCGAGTTCGCCCCGCTCGAACATCAGGTCGACCGCGCCCCTGGTCTCGGTGCCGGCTGCAGTCTTGCCATGCGCCGAGGCGGAGAACAGCGCCGGCGCGAAGCGGTTGCCGGCCCAGCCGATCAGCCCGGCTGCGAGCACGATCAGCGGGAACGGCACCCGGACGACATAGATGGCGAGGAAGGCCGCCACGGCGATCGCCACCATCGCACGGTTCTTCAGCGCCCGCTTGCCGATGCGGATCACCGCCTCGACGACGACGGCGAGCACCGCCGCCTTGATGCCGAAGAACAGCGCCTCGACGACCGGCGCATCGTTGTAGAGCATGTAGAAGCCGCTCAGGCAGAGCATCACCAACGCGCCGGGCAGCACGAACAGGATGCCGGCCACGAGGCCGCCTGCCGTCCGGTGCAGCAGCCAGCCGATATAGACGGCAAGCTGCTGCGCCTCCGGGCCCGGCAGGAGCATGCAATAGTTGAGCGCGTGCAGGAACCGCTCCTCGCCGATCCAGCGGCGCTCCTCGACCAGTTCCTTGTGCATCAGCGCGATCTGGCCGGCCGGCCCGCCGAAGGAGAGCAGGCCGATCCTGGCCCAGAGCCGCGTCGCCTCGCGGAAGCTCGGCGCGGCCGGGATCTCGACCCGTCGCACAGCGGCGTCCTTGGCAAGCGCGCTCATTGTGCCTTGCCTCCAACCGGCCAGTTATGCGTCTCGTCGGTGGCGTCGCGGCACCAGCGGAAGAAGGCGTCGTAGAGAAGCATGCCGGCTTCGAGCTGTTCGAGGTCATCACGGAACATGCGCGACAGGCCAAGCGAAGCGGCGAGGAACCCGGCCGCCTGCGGCACGAGGTCGAGGCGCGCCGTATCGGCGGCGCGCACGATCAGCGCCAGGCGGTCGAGCGCATCGACGCGCAGTCCGAATTCCTCGACCATCGTGTCGAATGTGCAGCGATCGCCGCGATGGCTCCAGAGCACGCCTTCGATATCGAAGGGAACCGCGGCGAAGCGATCCGCGACCAGAGGCACCTCGGCAGCGTCGACGAACAGGAACACCGCATCGGGATCGACGAAGCGGCGGATCAGCCAGGGGCAGGCAATGCGGTCTACCTTCGGCCGGGAACGGGTGACCCATATGGTGCGGCCGTTCTGGTCGCGGGGCGGGATCGCCCCGCCCGCGACCAACGGCGCGCTGGCGGCCGCCCAGGCCTGGAAGCCGCCTTCCAACGACTCCGCCGGAATGCCTTCGTGGCGCAGCCACGCGGCAACGCCTTGCGAGAGTTTCTGCCCTCTCTGACAGATGACCACGACCTTGCGTCCCGAAAACTCCGACGCCCAGCTTGAGACAGTTCTGAAATCGCGCCGGCATGACGCCGGCAACAGGCGCGGGTCGGCTTCATAGTCCTCGTCGGTGCGCACATCGACCAGGCAAGGCGCATCGGACAAGCCGACAAGACGGGAAAGCTGCGGAACGGTGATTTGGGTTGTTGACGGCATTGCGTCCACCTCCAGAACACAGAGAGTTTGGACGCGATCGTTGGGCTGACGCCTCACGGGGTCGTCGCGAGGAACCCCTTGTCCAGGATGCTGGAACGCTCCTCTACGATTGTCAAGAATTCAAATTGCTAATGCATATCGCGCAAAAGTGTGCAGCGGTTTTGCGATAACGACATGCGTGAAAACAAAGGCTAAAGCGCGTCGCCTGAATCCGCTTCAGCGCGACACGCTCTTAGGGAAGATGGGAGCTCCGCCCTGTCTCCCTTAAACGGTCGTTGCCCTTACTGCGCCGTCCAGCCGCCATCCATCGGCAGGGTCGTGCCGGTGATCTGCTTGGCCGCGTCCGAGCACAGGAACAGCGTCAGCGCGGCAAGCTCTTCGACGGTGACGAACTCCTTGGTCGGCTGCGCCGCAAGCAGCACATCGTGCTTGACCTGCTCTTCGGTCATGCCGCGCGCCTTCATCGTGTCGGGGATCTGCTTTTCGACCAGCGGCGTCCAGACATAGCCTGGCGCGATCGCATTGACGGTGATGCCGTCCTGCGCGACTTCCAGCGCCACCGTCTTGGTCAGCCCCGCAATACCGTGCTTGGCCGAGACATAGGCCGACTTGAACGGCGAGGCGACCAGCGCATGCGCCGAAGCCGTGTTGATGATGCGGCCCCATTTGCGGCTCTTCATGCCCGGAACCGCCGCCTTGATGGCATAGAAGGCGGCCAAGAGGTTGATGCGGATGATGGCTTCCCATTTGTCGTCGGGAAATTCCTCGATCGGCGCGACATGCTGGATGCCGGCATTGTTGACCAGGATGTCGAGGCTGCCGAACGCTGCCTCGGCCTCGTGGACCATGGCGGTGACGGCGGCGCCGTCCATCATGTTGGCGCCCGAATAGCGGCACTTGACGCCGAAATCCTCTTCGATGCCGGCCCGCTCCTGCTCGATCGCCGCGGCGTCGCCCAGGCCGTTGATGGTGACGTTGGCGCCCTCGGCGGCGAAGGCGCGGGCGATTGCCAGGCCGATGCCGCTGGTCGAGCCGGTGACGAGCGCATTCTTCGAAGACAGGGAACCCATGGGAGATCTCGCGACAGGAGGACAGGAGGGAAGAGTATGAAGACGGACAGCCGGGAAGGCACATGATTTGTGCGCCGCAGCATCACAATGCCACACCCATATGTCGGCGCTATTACAGCTCCGCGATGGGGTTTGCCGGCTGTAGGAAGTGTCGTCTTGGCGCTGACACGGCACTGTCATGCTGCCGTGCAACATATTTGCCAGCGCATTCGCGCGGGGTCATTTCAAACCTGTTTGGGGCACCAGCCATGGAAATCGCCGACGTCGTGAAGCGGGCCTATGCGATGCCGCTCACCAACCCGTCCTTCCCGCCAGGCCCTTATCGCTTCTTCGACCGCGAATACATCATCATCACCTACCGCACGACGCGCGAGGCGCTGGAAGCCGTCGTTCCGGCGCCGCTCGAGATCGACGAGCCGCTGGTCAAATACGAATTCATCCGCATGCCCGACTCCACCGGCTTCGGCGACTACACCGAGACCGGCCAGGTCATCCCGGTGCGCTACAAGGGCCAGCATGGCGGCTATGTGCATTCCATGTATCTCGACGACGATGCGCCGATCGCCGGCGGCCGCGAGCTCTGGGGTTTCCCGAAGAAGCTCGCCAGCCCCAAGATCGTGCATGAAGGCGAAGTGGTGGTCGGCACGCTGCATTATGGCAGCGTTCTGTGCGCCACCGGCACGATGGGCTACAAGCACCGCGAGGCCGACCACGACCAGGTGCTCGCCTCGCTCGCCGCGCCCAATTTCCTCATCAAGATCATCCCGCATGTCGACGGCAGCCCGCGCATCTGCGAGCTGGTCCGCTACTACCTCACCGACATCACGCTGAAGGAAGCCTGGACGGCGCCGGCCGCGCTCGACCTTCGCCCGCATGTCATGGCCGACGTCGCCAAGCTGCCGGTGCTCGACATCGTCTCTGCCGTTCATTTCACCGCCGACCTGACGCTCGGCCTCGGCGAAGTCGTGCATGATTACCTCGATTACCTCGCGGACCACGGCCGATCGGCTGCCGGCGCGAAGGAGCTGGAGAAAGCCGGTGCTTGAGCGCAACCGCAGCAAGGCGGCCGCCGCCACCATCGCTGAAATCACGGCGCAATATGACCGCATCGCCCTGGTCTTCCAGGGCGGCGGCGCGCTCGGCGCCTATCAGGCGGGTGTCTATCAGGCGCTTGCCGACGCCGGCTGTGAGCCGACCTGGCTTTCCGGCGTCTCGATCGGCGCCATCAATGCCTCGATCATCGCCGGCAACGAGCCGAGCCGCCGCCTGCAGCGGCTGGAGCAGTTCTGGCAGACGATCTCGGGCCGCAAGATCTGGGCCTATACGCCCGAAGGCGACATCTACCGCGACATCCGTAACCAGACCTCGTCGTGGATGACCATGACGATGGGCCAGCCCGGTTTCTTCAAGCCGCGCAGTCCCAACCCCTGGTTCCAACTGACGGGAGCGGAAGGCGCCACCAGCTTCTACGACACCGCCGAACTCAAGGACACACTGGAGAGCCTGATCGACTTCGACGTGCTGAACGACGGCAAGAAGCGCTTGAGCGTCGGCGCGGTCAATGTCAGGACCGGCAACTTCGTCTATTTCGACACCGACAAGGTGCGCATCGAGCCGGAACACATCATGGCGAGCGGCGCGCTGCCGCCGGCCTTCCCCTCGATCCGCATCGAGGGCGAATATTACTGGGATGGCGGCATCGTTTCCAACACGCCGCTGCAATATCTGCTCGACCAGGAGGAGGATCGTTCCTCGCTGGTGTTCCAGGTCGATCTGTTCAGCGCCCGCGGCGTGCTGCCCCGCGGCATGGCCGACGTTCTGTCGCGCCACAAGGACATCATGTATTCCAGCCGCACGCGGCAGAACACCGACAACTTCCAGCGCATCCATGCGCTCAAGATGAAGCTGCTCGACGCGCTGAAGCGCGTGCCGCCGGACCAGCTCAAGGACGGCGAGAAGGAACTGATGGCCGACTATTCCGACGCCGGCGTGGTCAACATCGTCCACCTGATCTACCAGCACAAGGGCTACGAAGGCCACGCCAAGGACTACGAGTTTTCCGGCACCTCGATGCGCGAGCACTGGGAGATGGGCCTGGAAGACACCGAACGCACGCTGCGTCACAAGAAATGGCTGATGCTGCCCGACAATGCCGACGGCGTCACCATCCACGACCTGCACCGCGAAGACCCGACCTAAGGGTCATGGCCGCCCGGGCCGCGTCGCGGCTCGGGGTCCTGACGCACGTCAAGAAGCCTAATGCATGTCGCGCAAAAATGACCTCGGTTTTGCGACAACGACATGCATCAGGCAACGGCGTAAAGCGCGTCACGTGTATCCGTTTCGACGCGACACGCTTTAGAATTTGAGATCGGCGCCTGCCCGCAGCAACAGCCAGTAGAACAACCCGGTCGCCCCACCCGCAAGCAGCATCGCCAGCAGGAAGCCGCCATGCGTATGCGTGAACGGCAGTCCTTCTGTATTCATGCCGAAAATGCCGACGATCAGCGTTCCCGGCAGGAGCAGCGCGCTCATCACCGCCAGCGCCTTCAGGCTGCGGTTCGATTCGTCCGCGAGTTCCGCCGCGACCTCTTCCTGCAGCAGCCTTGCCCGGTCGTTGACCATGACGACTTCGCGGTCGAGCCTTTTGAGGCGAGCCGCCAGCTTGCCCAATATCTCATGCGCGCCGGCCGACAATTCCCAGCCGGCACGGTTCTCGTCCAGGAACAGCGCGACCTGTGCCGCGATCGGCCGGTGCAGCGACACCCCCAGGCGACGCACCTCCTTGATCCGGCGCCGCTCGTCGGCAAGGCGCTCGGTGACGAGACGGTCCTCGACCTCGTCAAGCTGCTTCGTGGCCAGCGCCAGCCGCCCGCTCGCGCTTCCGCAGAAGGCAAGCACGATAGCGCCGAACAGCTCGAAGGCGGTCGCCGGTTGGAGCCCTTGCGAAAGCGCCTTGTTCACCTCTTCCACCGCTGCCAGTGAATGGCGCCGGCCGGTCACCAGCAACCGGTCCGTCACGGCGAAATGCAGCCTGCCGATGGTGGTCGATCTGCGTCCGATCTCGCCATGCAGGTCGGCGGCGATACCGTGCACGACGCCCTTTTCATGCGCCAGCGCCATGCTGTCCTCATGGCCTTCGAGGATCGCATGCGCCGATTGCGGCAGAGCGCAGGCATGGCTGATCCAGGAATGTGCCCGCTGGTCGATGAGATCGACATGCAGCCAAACCCAGCCGTCCGGCGCGGCAAGCGCTGCTTCGATGTCCTTCGGCGCGATCGGCTGCGGCGCTTGGCCGGCGGCGCCGCGATAGGCCCAAATCAGGCCGGGCGCGTGGTGGCGGCTGTCGTCCCAGGCAAGCAGCGTCAGATGCGATGCCTCATTCATGGCCGCCACTCGATCAAATACTCGAAAGCAAGACGGCGCCCGAACCGGCGCCGTCGATGTTGCTGGTCAGGCAAGAACCGCCGCTCAGAAAACCTGGCGCAGGATCACGAACAGCACGAAGGCCAGCGCGATCGAGCAGGGCAGCGTGAGCACCCAGGCCAGCAGGAGGTTGCGCACGGTCGACCACTGCAGGCCGGAGCCATTGGCCGCCATCGTGCCGGCGACGCCGGACGACAGCACGTGCGTCGTCGACACCGGCAGGCCGAAACGGTCGGCCATGCCGATCGTCACCATCGCGACCAGCTCGGCGGCGGCGCCCTGGCCATAGGTCAGGTGGCTCTTGCCGATCTTCTCGCCGACGGTGACGACGATGCGCTTCCAACCGACCATGGTGCCGAGGCCAAGCGCCAGCGCCACGGCGATCTTCACCCACAGCGGGATGAACTTCGTCGCGTTGTCGACCGCCTTATGGTAGTCGGTCACCGACTTCAGGTCGGCGTCCTGCATCGGCAGCAGCTTCTTCTTGTCGATCAGCTTCAGCGCTTCGCCGATCAGGTAGATGTCATTACGCGCGTTGCTGACCAGGTCGGTCGGCACGTTGTCGACGGAAGCATAGGGCTGCAGCTCGGCAGTCGTGTTGTGGATATAGGTTTGCAGCGCAACGGTCGTCTGATCGTTCCATGTCTTGCTGCGCACGGCTTCCTGCACGGCTGCCTTTGCGGCATTGGCATCGGCAACGGTGACGCCGGGCTTGGCATATTTGCCCAGCGCCGTCTCGACGCTGGCGGAGGCCGACTTGTAGGCTTGGAGATAGTTGATGTCGGGCGTGCGGTTGAGCGCATAGGCGGTCGGCACGACGCCGATCAGGATCAGCATGATCAGGCCCATGCCCTTCTGACCGTCATTGGAGCCGTGCGCGAAGCTGACGCCGGTGCAGGTGAAGATCAGCAGCGCGCGAATCCACCATGGCGGCGGCGCGTTGCCCTTCGGCGCCTCGTAGAGCGCCGGATTGCGCACCAGGAGCTTCATGGCATAGAGCAGGATGGCCGCGGCGAAGAAACCGACGATCGGCGAGACCAGCAAGGTGGTGCCGACATTGGTCGCCTGCCCCCAGTCGACGCCGCTGGTGGCGCTTCCGGCCGGGGCCATGAACTGGTTGGCGAGGCCGACGCCGATGATCGAGCCGACCATCGTGTGCGAGCTCGAGGCCGGCAGGCCGAGGAACCAGGTGCCGAGGTTCCACAGGATCGCTGCGACGAGCAGCGCGAACACCATGGCGAAGCCGGATGACGAGCCGACCTGCAGGATGAGCTCGACCGGCAGCAGCGACAGGATGCCGAAGGCCACCGCGCCGCTCGAGGTCAGCACGCCGAGGAAATTGAAGACGCCCGACCACATGACGGCGAATTCGGCCGGCAGCGACCGCGTGTAGATGACGGTGGCGACTGCGTTGGCGGTGTCGTGGAAGCCGTTGACGAACTCGAAGCCCAGCGCAATCAGAAGGGCGATGCCGAGCAGGATCCAGGGCACCGTCTTGGCGATGGCAAGATCCTGGCTGAGCGCATAGCCGACATAGATGATGCCGACGAGCACCAGCACGCCGAAAGCCGGCAGGAACCATTTGGCACCGCCCGATTGTTCTAGGGGATGATCCGGTCTCGGGATCCCCGCCTCACTGGAAACTACGTCCACCATTGTCCCACTCCATTTGCATTGCAGCAAAGAACCGGGGAGGACGCTATGTCCCTAGGATGAAGCTGGTGTGACGCTCTTAACCGTTTGGTCACCACCAAACAGTTTGGTCACGACCAAACAGTTTGGCGACCTATCCGGCTATCTTCAGGAGCGAGGACACCAGAAGCTTGCGCTCGTCTTCGGACAGCACGTCTGAATCAAACAGATTCATGCTGCGCATCCCCTCGATGGCGAGAAAGCAGACCAGCAGCGAGCCGAGGTCGTCCGTCTCTCCCTTCAGCCGTTCGAACAGCTGGTGCTTGAAGGCCTTGATCGGCGTCAGAAAATCGGGATCTTCGGCGATCGCCGAGAACATCCAGGACGCCGAGGGTTTCGGCCGCTCGCAGTCGTCGGCCGACAACTTGATATAGGCTGAGAGCACGCTTTCGTGGCCGGCCGCGGTAGCGCGTGCTTCCAGCGCCTTCTGGAAATCGCTGAGATAGCTTTCGACCAGCCCCTGCATCAGCTTGGCCTTGGTTGGGAAGTTGTAGAGCAGGCCGCCTTTCGACACGCCGGCGCGGCTGGCGACCGCCTCGAGCGACAGGCTTCCCGGACCAGCCTCGCGCGCCACGTCGGCGGCGGCGGCAAGTATCTTTTCGCGTGAGTTGGCCCTGGGTACTCTCATCACGCCTCCCCCTACATTAGCCTAGGCGGAATTGACAAGACCGTCCAGCCGGTACAGTAAGGCGCGCCATTTGAAATCGGGACCTTTCGTCGATATGTGTCCCGGCATCGATTGATTTGCCGGTTGCCGGCTCGAGGGGACCATCCGTGAAGCGCTTTTTCATCATCGCCGGATTCTTGCTGCTGCTCGCCTTGGTATGCGTCGGCATCGTTGGTTTCAACTTCATGCGCGATGCCGGCATCAAGCAATTCTTTGCCACCATGAAGCCGCCGGCCGCTACGGTCTCGACCGTGATCGTCAAGCCGGCCGAATGGACGCCCGGCGTCGAGGCGATCGGTACCGTCAATGCCGTGCGCGGTGTCGACCTTACCGTCGAAACAAGCGGCATCGTCAAGGACATCCTCTTCCACGCCAACCAGAAGGTCGCCGCCGACGCCGTGCTCTTGCAGCTGGACGACGCGGTCGAGAAAGCCGATCTGGTGGCGCAGAAGGCGCAGGCCGCGTCGGACCAGGCGGCGCTGACCCGCGCGATCGAATTGCAGCGGCGCGGCGTCGGCACCGATGCGACGCTCGACGCCGCGCGCGCCGCGGCGGACGCTTCGGCCGCGCAGGTCAACAAGATGCAGGCCGTACTCGACCAGAAGCAGTTGTCCGCGCCCTTCGGCGGCACGGTCGGCATCCCGAAGATCGACGTCGGACAGTACCTGGCCCCCGGCAACTCCGTCGTGACGATCCAGGACCTCGACACGATGCGGGTCGACTTCACGGTTCCCGAGCAGCAGCTGCCGCTGCTCAAGATCGGCCAGACCGTCAAGCTCGGCGGCAGCCTCGCCGACATGACCTTTGCCGGCTCCATTCGCGGCATCGATCCCAAGATCGATCCGGCAAGCCGGCTGGTCTCGATTCGCGGCGAGGTCGCCAATCCGGAAGGCAAGCTGACGCCTGGCCAGTTCGTCCAGATCCGCGTCGAGCTGCCGCAGGAAAACAATGTCATCTCCGTGCCGCAGACGGCGGTGACGACCAGCCTCTATGGCGATTATGTCTTCGTGGTCGAGCCGGCAAAGCCCGCCGGGGCTGCCGCTGCCGCGCCGGCGAAGCCGGATGAGCAGAAGGCCGGCGCCGACAAGGCGGCCGGCGATCCCGCCAAGCCGCAGGCGGATGCCACCAAGCCGGCCGACGACGACGCGGCAAAGCCGGCGTACGCGAAGCCGGCCGACAAGGCGTCCGGCGACGCCGCCAAACCAGCCGACGCCGCCAAGCCGGCCGCGCAGCAGCCTGCGCTCACCATCTCGCAGGTGTTCGTGAAGCTCGGCCGCCGCAACAACGGCATGGTCGAGATCGCCGAGGGCCTCAAGGACGGCGACCAGGTTGTCACGGCCGGCCAGAACCGGCTCTTCAACGGCATGTCGGTTGCCGTCGACAACACCATCGATCCCAGCAAATCGGCGAACAAGCAGGTTCAGCAATGAGCTTTTCCGACCTCTTCATTCGCCGGCCGGTGCTCTCGACGGTGCTGGCCT
The DNA here is from genome assembly GCF_006439555.1 of Mesorhizobium sp. B3-1-6. Taxonomy (NCBI): domain Bacteria; kingdom Pseudomonadati; phylum Pseudomonadota; class Alphaproteobacteria; order Hyphomicrobiales; family Phyllobacteriaceae; genus Mesorhizobium; species Mesorhizobium sp. B3-1-6. Next base: position 29,891 of record NZ_VFTM01000039.1, read on the forward strand.
GCATGATCCTGCTTCTGGGCTTCCAGGGCATCTTCGGCCTGTCGATCCGCCAGTATCCGAAGGTCGACGAGACGGCGATCACCATCACCACGGCCTATCCCGGCGCCAGCGCCGACCTGATACAGGGCTTCATTTCGGCCCCGATCGCGCGCGCCGTCGCCTCGACCGAAAACATCGACTACGTGACCTCGTCCAGCCGTCCGTCCTCGAGCACGGTCACCGTGCAGATGAAGCTCGGCTCCAACCCGGACGTCGCGCTCGCCGAGGTGTTGTCCAAAGTCCAAGGCGTGCGCGGCACCCTGCCGGACGCCTCCAAGGACCCGGTGATCGTCAAGGGCACCGGGCAGCAGTTCGCGATGATGTACATCTCGATGCAGAACCCGAACATGACGAAGGAGCAGCTCACCGAATATATCGAGCGCGTCATCCGGCCTCGCATCTCGACCGTGGAAGGTGTCGCCGACGTCCAGATCTTCGGCGCCCAGGAATATTCCATGCGCATCTGGATCGACCCGATCCGGCTCGCCGCCCGTGGCGCCACGGCCGTGGACGTGCTGACCGCGATCAACAACTCGAACTTCCTGTCGGCGCCGGGCAACACCCAGAACGAATATGTGGTCTCCTCGATCACCGTGCATTCGACCCTGCAGACGCCCGAGGCCTTCGCCCAGCTCCCGATCCGCTCGACGGATGGCCAGGTTGTGCGCCTGCGCGATGTCGCGCGAGTCGAGCTCGGCGCGGAGAACACCGACACCAGGGTGAGCTTCAACGGCAAGCCGGGAACCTTCCTGGCCATCTTCCCGACGCCCGCGGCCAACCCGCTGACGACGGCGGCGGCGCTGACCAAGCTCGTGCCGCAGATCCAGGATACGCTGCCGAAGGGCATGACGATCGAGATCGTCTACGACGCTACCGGGCAAATCAGCGCGTCGATCGAGGAAGTGTTCAAGACCATCGCCGAGGCGGTTGCCATCGTCATCGTCGTCATCCTTCTGTTCCTGGGTTCGTTCCGCTCGGTGATGATGCCGATCGTCACCATCCCGCTGTCGCTGATCGGCGTCTGCTTCATCCTGTTTGCGGTCGGCTACTCGATCAACCTTCTATCCCTGCTGGCCATGGTGCTGGCGATCGGCCTTGTCGTCGACGACGCCATCGTGGTGGTGGAGAACATCCACCGTCACATGGAGGAGGACCACATGTCGCCGATGCAGGCGGCATTCAACGGCATGCGCGAGATCGCGACCGCAATCGTGGCGATGACCATGACCCTGGCCGCCGTGTTCGCGCCGCTCGCCTTCACCGGCGGCCTGACCGGCGCGTTGTTCCGTGAATTTGCGGTGACGCTCGCCGGCTCGGTGGTCTTGTCCGGCCTTATCGCCATCACCATCACCCCGATGATGTCGGCACGTCTGCTGAAGGCCGGCCAGCACGGCCGCTTCCAGCGTATCGTCGACGGCACGTTCACACGCGTCGAACACCTCTATGAGCGGGCTGTCACCGCCTCGCTCAGGAACCGCCCGGTGACGCTGATCATCGTCGTCGCGTTGGTCGCCCTTACCGGCTTCATGTTCACCAAGACCTCGACCGAACTCGCGCCGGAAGAAGATCAGGGCTTCCTGCTTTCGATCGTGACCGCGCCGCGCTACGCGACGTCGGATTACACCGAGACCTACGTCAACCAGATCCTCGGCCTGGTGAAGGACATTCCCGAGACCAGGGCGCAGTTCTCGGCCGTTGCCTTTGGCGGCGCCACCAACAGCGCCTTTGTCGGCTTCGCCTTCAAGGACTGGGCGGAACGCAAGCGCAATTCGAAGGCGCTTCAGGCCGACATCCAGGGACGCATCTCCAAGGTCGCCGGCGTCGAGGCCTTCGTCTTCGCGCCGCCGACGCTGCCCGGTTCCGGCGGCGGCCTGCCGATTTCCATGGTCGTGCGCTCCACCGGCGACCCCTCGGAAGTCTTCGAGCAGGCGGAGAAGATCAAGAACAAGGCGCAGGCTTCGGGCCGCTTCATCGTCGTGCAGAACTCGATGGCTTACGATGCCCCGCAGGTGACCGTCACCATCGACCGCGAGCGCGCGGCGGCGTTGAACCTGCCGATTGCCGATATCGGCAACACCCTGACGCTGCTTGTCGGCGGCGCCGAGGTGGCGCAGTTCGACCGGGATTCCAACAGCTACGACATCATCCCCCAGGTGCCGCAGGAATTCCGCGACAACCCCGAGAAGCTCGGCGAATATTTCGTCCGCAGCGTCGACGGCAAGATGGTGCCGCTGTCGGCGGTCGTGAAGATTTCGACCAACGCCTCGCCGGCGGCCATCGAGCAGTTCAACCAGCTGAACTCCTCGACGATCTCGGCCTTGCCTCTGCCCGGCGTGACCACCGGCGACGGCCTGAAGGTGCTGGAGGACCTCGCCAAGGAGACCCTGCCCGACACCTTCTTCGTCGACTATTCCGGCCAGTCGCGGCAGGAGAAGGAACAGGGCAACACCATCCTGATCGCCTTCGCGGCGGCAGTGATCGTGATCTACCTGGTGCTGGCGGCCCAGTTCGAGAGCTTCCGCGACCCGCTGATCATCATGATGGCGGTGCCGCTGTCGATCTTCGGCGCGATCGTACCGCTCAACATCGGCCTGGGGACGCTCAACATCTACACCCAGGTCGGCCTGATCACGCTGATCGGCCTGATCACCAAGCACGGCATTCTGCTGGTGGAATTCGCCAACCAGCAGCGTGAGATTCATGGCATGCGGCGCCGCGACGCCATCATCGCCTCGGCCAAGGTGCGCCTGCGGCCGATCCTGATGACTACGGCCGCCATGGCGCTCGGCGTCGTGCCGCTGATCGTCTCCAGCGGCGCCGGCGCCGCGGCCCGCTATTCGATGGGCCTGGTCATCTTCACCGGCATCCTGGTCGGCACCATGTTCACGCTCTTCGTCGTGCCGATGTTCTACACCTTCATCGCCAGCAGGGACCTGCCGCATCTCGCCGAGAAGCCCGATCCGAAGCTGATGCCGGCGCTGCCGAGCTGAAGCGAGCCAAAAAAAGAGGCCGGAAATTCCGGCCTCTTTTTGGCGGTCGCCCCACGGCTTCGGCGCTATCCCGAAGGCGGCAACCCGCCTGCTACTTTACCCAGCCCGTTACTTGACCCAGTCTGCTACTTGACGATCACGATGCTGGTATTGCCGGGGCCGAAGACCTCGACGAGCTGATAGAAGTCGGCCGCCGCATCCGGATGCAGCCGCACGCAACCATGCGAGGCAGGACGGCCGAGACGGCTAATGGCATAGGTGGCGTGAACGGCGTAGCCGCCGCTGAAGAAGACCGAATGCGGCATCGGCGCGTTGTCGTATTTCTTCGAATACCACATTTCATGCATGCGGGTCGGCTTGAACGAGCCGGTCGGCGTGATGTGCCCCCTCGCGCCGGTCGATACCTTCCAGGTGTAGGTCGGGCGGCCGTCGACCGTGACTTCCATGACCTGCTGCGACAGCGAGACCTTGGCGACGATCTGGTTGGCATGCGCGGCATTGCCGGCGCCGAAGAGCAGAGCCGCGCCGGTGAGCGCGGCGGCGGTGACATTGATGAGCTTGGCGGAAATGGCGGTGTGCATGACGATCCCTCTGTTTTCGCCGTTGTGTCCGGCTTCAATTTCGATGGACCGCCTTATCGAGACTGCCTGTTTCAGGTCAATTTCGCTTGGTGCTCGTTTTTGTTTCGAATTTGTTTCTAGAAATCAACAAGATGTCTCCGAAGACGGGTGCTGCTAGACCTTTCCAAGGTAAGGGATAGAGGGTTGGACAATGGGGTCGGGAAACGAAAGTTCACTTCATCCATATATGAAAGAAACGCAGCCCCTTTTGAAACCAATCTGCAACAAAGTGCAGCCACGGCGGCATGATCTGGATACAGGCCGGCGTCAGATTTGACGCAACGGGAACAGACATCTGCAAACGAAAATGCGCAGGAAATCGAAATGACGCTGGCGGCGATGACGTCCGGCGAGGTTTCGACGCTGCACATGGCTCTGTTCATCGCCACGGTCTGGATTTGTCCAGCCTGCGCGTCCACCGGCTGAAGGCCCTCTGGCGGGTCGGCCTTCGGCTGATGCGGACACGCGGCCCCTCCGGCTACTTGCTGCCGAGAGGACCGAAGGCCCGCGCCGCAGCGGGGGCTCCGTCAGCGGCGCGGGCGCTTCGGGAGTTTCCTGAAGCACCGACGATTTCGAGATTGGGGTTTGAAGATGAAGACGAAATTTGCCGCTTCTGTGCTTTCCGCGCTGCTCTACGCGCAGGGTCTGCTCGGCTTCGCCGCGCTGGCGACGGTGTTGCTCAAGGAGCGCGCCAAGGCGGAGATAACCGCCAGCGCGGACCTTCCATCCGGCCCCTCTGTCATCGTGGTGCGCTGAGCGCCGGGCGTCGGACCCGGAATGACCACCGCTTGGGAAAGCCGATGCTCAAACGCCTCGCCGATCGGAACTTACTCGTTGCGCGGGACCGGCGGATCGAAACGATAGCCGGCGCCCCTGATGGTGGTGATGGTCTCGGTGTCGAGCTTGCGGCGCAGCCGCACGATGCGCGAGTCGATCGAACGGTCGAATGCGTCGGCATTCTCGGCCGGCGCCGCGGCAATGATGTCGTCGCGCGTCAGCACCTTGCGCGGGCTCGCCAGGAACAGCCTGAGCAGCGCCACCTGCCCCGGCGAAAGCTGATCCTCCGAGCCCGAGCGATGCATCACCATGGCCGACCGCAGATCGACGGTGGCGTTTTCCAGCACGATCAGTTCGCCGGCGGCCCTGCCGCGTCTGGTCAGCAGGCCGCCGATACGCGCGGCAAGCTCGCGCACGTTGAGCGGGCTTTCGATGACGTCGGCAGCACCGAGTTCGAGCGCCAGCACCTTGTCGACGAGGTCGCCCGGCCGGCAGATCAGGATGAAATCGGGACCGCCCTCGCCGCCACCGCCTTGGCCGCTGTAACGTTTGAGCAGTTCGCGGCTCTCGGCCTGGGTGACGCCGTCGCCAACCACCACGACATCGATACCGCCGGCCGAAAGCAGCGTCTCCGCTTCCCAGGGCTGGCGCGCCTGGCGCACGTCGTGCCCACGCCGGTCGAGATGATCGGCGAGATCTTTAGCCACCACCTCGGCGACGGACACAAGCGCGATGACGGATCGTGCGGCCATTTTCTTCACCCCGCCACAGACAACTCGAGATGAGTGCTGGACATCATGTTTATACCCAATCTACTTTCCGCTGAAAGCGGGAGCGAGCGCGTCGTGAAGGCACGCATCATCGTCGTCGAGGACGAACCGGATTTGAGGGAGGCTGTGGCCGAATATCTCGGCGCCAGCGGCTATGACGTCGTCACGGCCGAAAATGCGGCCGTGGCGCGCGCGCTGTTCGAGGCGCAGTCCTTCCACCTCGCCATCCTCGACATCGCCATGCCTGGCGAGGACGGGCTGTCGCTCGGCCGCTGGCTGCGCTCGAAAACGCAGATCGGCATCATCTACGCCACGGCCGCCGGCACCGCGCTCGACCGCATCGTCGGGCTGGAGCTCGGCGCCGACGATTACATCGTCAAGCCGTACGAATTGCGCGAGGTGCTGGCGCGGGTGCGCAGCGTGCTGCGCCGCGTGCCGCTGCCCGCCGAGCCGCAGGCGGCGAAGGCCGAAACCGGCAATCGCCGCTTGATGAATTTCGGCGGCTTCCAGGCCGATTTCGACGGCCGTCTGGTCATCGGCGCCAATGGCGCGGTCATCGAGATGGCCAAAAGCGAGTTCGACGTGCTCGAGGTTTTTCTCACCCGCGCTAACCGGCTTCTGACGCGAGCGGCGATTTCGGAAGCCATCGGCTTCGTGGAGGATCCGGAATCCTCGCGCGCGGTCGACATCCGCATCATGCGGTTGCGAAAGAAGATCGAGGCCGATCCCGCCAATCCGAAATTCCTGCGCACGGTGCGCGGCGAAGGCTATATCTTCTCGCTGCCGAGCGGCGACAGCAATTGAACCAGCCCAATGCATGTCGCCCAAAAGTGCGCAGCGATTTTGGGAACGACATGCGTCAAAATACAGACTTGAATCGCGGCGCTCGAATCCGTTTCGACGCGACGCGCTTCAAGCGGGCTCCGAGAGACGGCCGACCATGACTGCTGATACAGCACGCGCCGATACGCATGGCTCGCGCCCGGGCGGCGCCGCTATGGCGGCCGTCCATGTCGTGCGCCGCCTGCGCGAGGCAGGCGACTGGCAGCGCGAGATGGACGACATACTGCGAACAATGTGCCGCAAGATGGATTGCCAGCGCGGCATTCTCTTCCGCCTGCGTGAATTGCCGGGCGAAGGCTTCGCCCAGTCCGTCGCCGCTTATTGGATCGACCCTGACTTCGGCGGCGAGCTGGCGTCGCCCTCGGTGATCATGCAATCGATCATCAACTCGGACTCGCTGCTGGAGCAGTTGCAGGAGGATGAGCGGCAAGGCAAGATTTTCTCCGGCCACACACGCGACCTCGACGGTTTCCTGCGGACCGATTTCGAGAAGCAGAACATCAGGTCGTTCCTGTCCGTCTCGGTGTTCGCGCATGGCCACCTGTGGGGCACGCTGGCCGTCAACGACTGCGTCGCCGAGCGCGATTGGACGGACGAGGAAGAAGCGACCCTGCACATCATCGCCCTGGCGATCGGTGACGCCATCGAGCGCTCGCCGTCCGAGGCGCATGCCAGCGAAGTGATCCGCCGCACCATGCTGCAGGCCTCGCTCGACGCCATCATCGTCATCGACGAGGCCGGTTCGATCATCGAGTTCAATCCGGCCGCCGAGAAGATGTTCGGCTTCCAGCGCAGCGCCATCCTTGGCAAGGACCTGCTCGATACCATCGTTCCGATATACTATCGCAAGGGCTATGCCTCGGGCGCCGAATACATGGCCGGGCGCGGCGCGCCGATGGTCGGCCAACGGCTGGAGACCGTCACCCAGAACGCCGCCGGCGAGATCTTCCCGATCGAGCTTACGGCGACCGAGATGCGCGTTGCCGACCGCCGCCTGATCTTCGGCTCGATCCGCGACCTGCGCGAAAAGCTGCAGGCCGAGGAAGAGATCAACCGCCAGCGCGAGAAGCTGCACCAGAACGAGAAGATGGCGGCGATGGGCTCGCTGCTTGCCGGCGTCTCGCATGAGCTCAACAACCCGCTGGCGGTGGTTGTGGCGCAGTCGACGCTGCTGCACGAATTCGCCAGCGATCCGCAGACCAAGGTCCGCGCCGAAAAAGTGCGCGCCGCCGCCGAGCGCTGCGGCCGCATCGTCAAGAGCTTCCTGTCGATGGTGCGCCTGCATCCGACCGAGCAGGCCGAGACCGATCTCAACCAGGTGATGCGCTCGGCGCTCGAGGTCACCGCCTATGGCGCGCGCTCCAGCGGCATCGTCATCGACACCGATTTCGCCAGCGGGCCACTGCTTGCCATGGCCGACGCCGATCACATCACGCAGGTGGCGGCGAATTTCCTTATCAACAGCCAGCACGCGCTGGCCGGCGTCACCGGCGAGCGGACCATCAAGGTGCGGACGTTTCGCAACGAGCACGGCAATCCGGGCTTTTCCGTCGAGGACAACGGCCCCGGCATTCCCGAGGCGATCCGCGCGCGCATCTTCGAATCCTATTTCACCACCAAGCCGGTCGGCGTCGGCACCGGCATCGGCCTGTCCATCTCGAAGTCGATCGTCGAGCGCCACCACGGCAACATCTGGTTCGAGGAGGTCGAGCCGCACGGCGCGCGCTTCGTCGTGCAATTGCCGGCGATCGCCGGTGAGGCGGCAAAGGCCGGCGAGAGTGCCGTACGCTCGAGCGGACTGCGCCATGCCTTGATCATCGACGACGAGCCCGACGTCGCCGGTTCGCTTTCAGATATATTGGAGCTGATGGGCCTGAAGTCACGCGTCGTGGCAAGCTGGACGTCCGCCGCCGACGTGCTGAACGGCCATATGCCGCCCGACATCGTCTTTTCCGACCTGCGCATGCCGGGCACCAGCGGCATGGCGATCTATCGCGAACTGTTGGTCGAGAAGCCGGTGCTGGCGAAGCGCTTTGTGCTGGTGACCGGCGATCTGATCGGCGCCAAGGCCGAGATCGAAGCCTTGCCGCCGCAGCAGCGGCCGCAAATCCTGGAGAAGCCTTTCTCGACGCTCGACGTCCGCGGCATCCTCTCAACCGTCGCCGACGAGGTCGCCGCCGCAGCCGACAACGGCGCCCACAATTGAGCCGACCGGTCTGAGGCAAGAACAAGATCGCAAAAGATGTGGCCGAGTGTTGCCCTCGCGCCGCCACAGGGGCTGTTGAGATTCAGGTCAGGCCGAGCCGAAAAAAGAGGCTCCCGACCGACTTTCGCGGCGGGAGCCTGACTGGAGCGCAGGAGGGTGCGCTCAGGGGAGGTCTTAAAAAACGTTCGGCGTGTTGGTGAGCGGCGCGGCGTTGGCGATCATGCGCACCGCGCGTTCCCTGTGCTGGCCGGACTGCTCGGCGATGGCGCGCAGGCAGTCGACGCTCTCGGCGCCCCAATTCTGGCCCTTGCAGGCAAAGTCGATCGAAGGTTCCGGCAGGCGGGCGGTCTTGAGCGTGGTCTGGGCGCCCTCGATGACATTGACCGGCGGATTGATCGAGGCGAAAGCCGGACCTGAGGCAGGTGCCGCCAGCATGGCGACAAGGGCGCAGGCGCCGATCAGCGTGAACATCGCCATCGGATGGTCGCTGGCGCGCTGGCGCAGCGCAAGCTTCGGCCGGCGGTCATTGCGTTCCGGCACATCAAGGCGGCGATTGGCGTCCGTGGCGCGAGCTTTCGCAAACATCGTTGTTCCCTTCGTTATCTTTCTTTTTGCTATGAAACGAACATAATCGCACCGGGTAACAGCCGAATGATCGGCGATGGCTGCCTGTGTAACAGGATTGAAACAGGCGCCGGACGCGCCGGCATTCCCAATCCGCGGCAACCGCTCGACGGCCATCGAAGCTGGTCGGCGCAGATATGCGCTTGTCGCGCGCCGCCGACTGTAAGCAGCCTCACACAGCAATACCTGAATCGAGCGCGCCGCCGCTGTCTGCCGCACGCCCGTGACCCGTCGAAACAGGCTTTCTCCGAGACGGTATCCGCCTTCCGAATTGCCGTTCCGCTTCCTCGATTAACACCCGGATTTTCCGGTATTTTTCCGGCTCAGGCGAGGCCAGACTTTCCGCCATGGAATTTCCACATTTCCGCAAGCCATTGCATTTCAATGAAAAATATGTTTATATTGAATGAGTATTCAACAAAAAAGAAGAGCATGCCCCATGAACCCGCACCTCCGTGACGTGGCGATCCCCAACGATTGGGACCGGCGGGGTTTGCCGGGGTGGAGTTACCATTCCAACGCCCTTCTCGAGCTCGAGAAGGAATATGTCTTCCGCAATCACTGGCAGATCGCCGGCCATGTCTGCGACGTGCCCAACGCTGGTGACTATCTGACCATGGACGTCATCGGCGAGCGCGCGCTGATCGTGCGCGGCAAGGACGGCGTCGTGCGCGCCTTCAACAATATGTGCCGCCACCGCGGCAGCCGCGTCGTCGCCGACAGCCAGGGCACCTGCAAGAACGCCCTGGTATGCCCGTTCCACGGCTGGGTCTACAATCTCGACGGCACACTGCGGGGCGCCGCCCGTCCGCGCTCCTTCCCCGAGCTCGACAAGACCGAGTTCGGCCTGATGCCGCTCGACCTCGAAATCTGGATGGGCTTCATCTTCATCCGCTTCCGCAAAGGCGGTCCGCAGCCTTCGGTGGCCGAACTGCTGAAGCCGATCGAAGCCGAGATGGCACATTACAATATCGCCGACATGGTGCCGTCCTGGGGCATATGGACCCAGAAATCGCCGGTCAACTGGAAGTCGGTGCGCGACGTCGACAATGAAGGCTATCATGTCGCCATGGCGCATCCGGCGCTGCAAGACCTCTATGGCGCAACCTATTTCGACGAACCCTTCATCAACGGCGTGTCGCGGTCCTTCGCCACCTACAATCCGCATGCCGGACGGCGCTGGAGCGTTCGCGAGTACATCAAGCTCGCGCCCGAGGCCGCGCATCTGCCGGAGCATCTGCGCAAGGCCTGGATCTATTACGGCATCTTCCCCAACAACGCGTTGTCGATCATGCCGGAATCCGTCCAGTTCTATCAGGAGTTCCCGTTGTCGACCGGCGAGACGCTGCTGCGCGGCGCCATCTACCGCTACAAGGACGAGACGCGCGAGCAGGCCGCGGCGCGTTACCTCGCCTACCGCATCGACCGCGACACGATGAGCGAGGACGTCCAGCTTTCGGTGTGGTCGAACGAATCCATGCTGTCGGAAGCCTTCGAGGGCTTCTATCTCTCCGACCTCGAATATGGCGTGCGCACCCACCACGACCATCTGCGCAAGCAGGTCCCGGTTCTCGGCCTGGAAACCGCGCCCGAGGAAAAGGACATGTGGGGGCTGAACGACGCACTGCGGTCGAGGGGGTGAGGCTCTTCCTTCTCCCCGTGAAACAGGAGCAGGAAGAGACGGTCACCCCCGCCACACGCCCTCTTTCCGCAAATCATCCATGGTCCGCGAAATGCCTTCGCGCAGGATGCCGACCATGTCGTCGACCTGCTCGCGGCTGATGATCAGCGGCGGCGACATCACGCACATGTTGATCAGCGGCCGCACTAGGAGGCCGAGCTCGTGGCAATGCGCGTCGATGCGCTTTCCCACATCCTTGTCGAGCTGCAGCGGATCCTTGCTCTCGCGGTCGGCGACGCATTCGACGCAACCCATCAGGCCGAGGCCGCGCACCTCGCCGACCAGCGGCAGCTCTTCCAACGTCTTCAGCTGCGCCTGGAAATAGGGCGCGATCTCGCGCGTGTGGGCGAGCACGCCCTCTTCCAGCAGGTCGAGATTCTTCAGCGCCACCGCGCAGCCGATCGGATGGCTGGTGTAGGTCAGCCCATGGCCGAACAGCGCATCCGGATGGTTGGACCGGCGCAGCTCTTCCAGCAGCCGCTCGGAGATGATGACGCCGCCGAGTGGGAAATAGCCCGATGTGACGCCCTTGGCGAAGGTGATCATGTCCGGGTCGATGCCGAACACGTCGCCGGAGGCAAAGACATGGCCGAGCCGCCCGAAGCCGGTCACCACCTCGTCCGAGACATAGAGGATATCGTTCGCGCGGCAGATCTCGCGGATGCGTTTCAGATACCCGTCCGGCGGCACGATGACGCCTCCGGAAGCCTGCACCGGTTCGCCGACAAAGGCGCCGATCCGGTCGGCGCCGACACGCGCGACGGTGTCGCGGAACTGGTCGACCAGGAAATCGGTGAAGGCGGCAATGCTCATGCCTTTCGGGCGCCGGAACGGATCGGGCGAGGACAGCTTGACCACCAGCTCGTCGGCGCCGTCCATCCAGTCGCGGTCGCGCGGGCGGCCGTTGAGCGAGGCCGACAGATAGGTCGAGCCGTGATAGGCGCCGCCGCGGCTGAGGATGAGCTTCTTCTCCGGCCGTCCGCGCACATTGTTGTAGAACTGCATGAAGCGCAGCGCCGTCTCCACCGCCGAAGAGCCGCCGGTGGTGAAGAAGGTGTGGCTGAGGTCGCCAGGCGCCGCATCGGCGATGCGCCGGGCAAGCTCGGCCGAGGGCGCGTTCATCGTGTACCAGGGCGTGTTGTAGGAGAGCGCCATCGCTTGGTCGTACATGACCTTGGCCAGTTCCTCGCGGCGATGGCCGACATTGATGCACCACATGCCGGCCGGGCCGTCGATCAGGCGCTTGCCGGAGCCGTCGGTGATGTAGATGCCGTCGCCCTCGGCGATCAGCGCGCGAGCTTCGTTGCCGACCGAGCCGGCATAAGGCCAGGGCTGCACGAGATGGCGCTTGGCAAGCTCGACCGCGTCCTCATCGCCGGGCTCGATGAGTTCGCTTGCCTTGATCTTGCTTTGAGCCGCCATTTTCGCCTCGCATTGCCAGGGTTGTCGAATTTTCCTCGGATATCAAACGGCGTGGAAAACCAGGGAAATTCGGCTTTTCATCACTTCATTTTGAATATCCGTTCAATCAATATCGCAGAAATAGCGCTTGATTTCAATCGGCGGATGCGCTCATGATGAAAGAAAGCCGGCAAGCCAGGGAGCGATCGCGCTCCGAGCATAAATCGGGAACAGGCAACCGGCGCCACGAATGGGAAGGCCGCATGGCGGGACAGTCCGAGCCAGCTACTGAAATCACGCCCGGAGCGCTGCAATGACAGCGGCTGCGGAAGGGTCGCCCCCGCTGCGCATGGCGGGATCGAGACGAAGCCCCTTTCTGCAATCGGAAGCCGTCCAGGGCTTTGCCCTGATCAGTCCGACCTTCGTTTATGCCCTTATTCTTCTCGTCCTGCCGATCCTGGTCGTCATCGCGCATTCCTTCTGGACGCAGAACTATCTCACCATCGACCACACATTCACGCTGGAGAATTACCGGATCGCGCTGACCGAGCCGATCTACCGCGACCTGCTCTGGCGCTCGCTCTACATCTCGCTGACGGTCAGCCTGCTGACCGTGGCCCTTGCCTACCCGATCGCCTATTTCATTTCCTTCCATGGCGGCCGCCACAAGAGCCTGTGGCTGTTCCTCATAACCATCCCGTTCTGGACCAGCTACCTGCTGCGCGTGATGTCGTGGAAAGTGATCCTCGGCTATAACGGCGTGCTCAACTCCGGCCTGATGGGCCTCGGCATCATCCAAGAGCCATCGGACGCGCTGCTCTACAATTCCACCGCCGTCATCATCACGCTGACCCATGCCTGGGCGACCTTCGCCATCCTGCCGATCTTCGTTTCGCTGGAGAAGGTCGATCGCACGCTGGTCGAAGCGGCGACCGACCTCGGCGACGGGCCGTTGCGCTCCTTCCTGCGCGTCACCTTGCCGCTATCGGCGCCCGGCGTCATCTCGGCGGCGCTGATCGTCATGATCCCGACCGTTGGCGACTACGTCACCCCGAAGCTGGTCGGCGGCAAGGACGGCGTGATGATCGCCAACGCAATCCAGGCGCAGTTCGGCAAGGCGTCGAACTGGCCGCTGGGTGCCGCGCTCTCCGTCACCACCATGATCATCGTCTCGCTGATGGCCGGCGCCACCGTGCTGGTCTTCCGCGCCCTGCGGAGGCTGGCACGATGACGGCGATAAGACGTTTCTTGCCCGGCTGGCTCTCGAGTTACGCCGTCCTCTATCTGCTTTTCCTTTATCTGCCGGTGATCTTCCTGCCGATCTTCTCAATCAATACGGCAGCGACGCCGAAATTCCCGCTCTCGGGCGTCACGCTGCACTGGTACGAGGACCTGCCGCGCACGCCGGCGCTGATCGACGCCACCTGGAACAGCCTGCTCGTCGGCGTCTCCGCCGCGATCCTGTCGACGGTGCTGGGCATCCTCGCCGCCCGCTCGATCACCCGCTACCGTTACCCGGGCCGCCGCGCCATCAATGGGCTGATCATGGCGCCGCTGGTGCTGCCGGAGGTAATCGTCGCCATCTCCATGCTGCTGGTCATGCTGCAACTCGGCTTGAGCCTGTCGCTGTTCACCGTCGTGCTCGGCCATGTGCTGGTCTGCATTCCCTATTCGATGACCGTGCTGACCTCCGGCTTCGAAGGTTTCGACCGCAGCCTGGAGGAGGCTTCCGCCGATCTCGGCGAGAGCGCCTTCGGCACCTTCCGGCGCGTGACGCTGCCGATGGTCGCGCCGGCGATCATCTCCAGCCTGCTCGTCTGTTTCACCATCTCGCTCGACGAGTTCATCATCGCCTTTTTCCTCACCGGCACCGAGGCGACGCTGCCGATCTACATCTGGGGCCAACTGCGTTTCGCGGCCAAGCTTCCCGGCGTGCTGGCGCTCGGCACCTTGCTGCTCTTTGCGTCCTTCCTGCTGATGACGATTGCCGAAATCCTGCGCCGCCGTGCGGCGAGACGCACCCAGAATGAGGGAGGCCTCTATGCTTGAGCGGGTCCAGTCCGAGCGCACGCAATCGGATCGCACCATGATCGAGATCCGCGACGTCACGCGCAGCTACGGCGCCTTCAAGGCGCTGGACGATGCCTCGCTGACGATCAGGGAGGGCGAATTCTTCTCGCTGCTCGGGCCTTCCGGCTGCGGCAAGACCACGCTCTTGCGCATGATCGCCGGTTTCGACACGCCGACCAGCGGCTCCATCGCCGTCGACGGCCAGCCGATGGACGGCATCCCCGCCAACCGCCGGCCGACCAACATGGTCTTCCAGAGCTACGCGATCTTCCCGCATCTCAATGTCGAGCAGAATGTCGCCTATGGGCTGAGACGGCTGAGGCTCGACGCCGGCGAGGAGAAGCGCCGCGTCGAGGAAGCGCTGGCGCAGGTGTCGCTGACCGGCCTCGGCAAACGCCGCGCCACCGAGCTTTCCGGCGGCCAGCGCCAGCGCGTCGCACTCGCCCGCGCGCTGGTCATGCGGCCGAAATTGCTGCTGCTCGACGAACCGCTTTCGGCGCTGGACAAGAAGCTGCGCGAGCAGATGCAGGTCGAATTGCGCCGCCTGCAGCAGGCGGTCGGCATCACCTTCGTGCTGGTCACGCACGACCAGTACGAGGCCCTGGCGATGTCGGACCGCATCGCCGTCATGTTCGGCGGCAAGATCGCCCAGGTCGCCTCGCCGAAGGAGATCTACCAGCGCCCGGTCAATCGCCAAGTGGCCGACTTCCTCGGCGGCATGAACTTCGTCAAGGCCGAGATCGTCGAGGAAAACGGGACTTCAATGGTGCTCGACACGCTGGGCTTCGGCCGCGTCAAGACCGACAAGCCGAGGGCTTTCGTGCGCAATGGCGGCGCGGCCACGCTTGGCATCCGGCCGGAGCGGCTGCGTGTCTTGTGGGACACCGCGACGGCAAAGTTCGAGGTCGCGGGCAAGGTGGTGGAGCGCCACTATTTCGGCGAGATCACGCATCTGATCGTCGAGATACCGGGACTGGAGAAGCCGCTCTCGGTGACCGAGACCAACGATTTCGGCGCCGACGACATTCCGGTCGGCGCACCGATCCGCCTCGCCTACGACCCCGAGGCGCTGGTGGCGATGGCCGACTGAATCTTCCCGGCCGCGATGCGGCCGGCGACGATCGCGCCTTCGACATAGCCCGGGAAAGACGGCGACACTTCCGAAGCGGCGAAATAGACGGGCGGCGCGCCCGCGAGAATTGCTCGTTCGGCATGCCGCGCGGTCACGTCGACGATGAGGTCGCTATAGGCGCCGCCGCTCCACCGGTCATGCGTCCAGTCGCGCGCGCTGAAATCGACGACGTCGGCGGCTCGCGGGCCGAGCGCCTCGACAAGCCTTGCAGCGACTTCCGCCTGCAATGCCGCCGCGCCGAGCGGGTGCCAGCGCAGCGCCAACGGCCCACCGACGAAGACGACAAGCGCGGCATGGTCGGCATCCGTGCTGGCGTCGCAGGCAAACAGTCCCGGCTGGTCGCGCCACATGACCATGCCGCACAGGTCCCGCTCACGCCAGAATGGGCTGGCATAGCGCACCAGGATCTTGATCACCGCGCCGCTTTCCCAGACGCCGAGCGCGCTTGCGAGCGCAGCCGGCAGGGCGGGCGTGAAGTCGAGCTTCGCGGCCGTCGCAGGCGGCAGGGCGACCAGCGCCGCGCGCGCTTCGATCACACCGCGGGCCGAAACGACCCGAACGCCTTGCTGCCCATGCTCGACGCGCGCAACCGGCTCATTCAGCCGCAGCCGATCACCAATATCTGCCGCCAGATCGTCGGCCAGCGACTGCATCGTCTCGCGCAGGAAATACTGCAGCTCGAATACTTCGTTGGTGATGCGGCGATCATTGTCGATCAGGTACCACAGCGGCACCTTGTCCAGCGCCAGGCACCACAGGCCTTCGATCATCGAACGGAAGGCTGCCTTGGCGTCGGTCGTGTCTTTCTGGCGCTCGAGCCATGTCGCGACCGTCAGCCCTGCGATCGACGGATCGTCCGGCTCGATCCTGTTCATGCGCTCGCGGATCGCCATCGCGACCTGGTAGGTCCGCTCGGCCTCCTCGACCGACATCCACGGATGGGTGATGAACTCGCCTTCGATATAGGTCTCGACGAAAGTCTTGCCGCGCGCCTTGGCCAGCGCCATCAGCTCAGGCATGTCCTGGCACAGGAACTGGCCGCCGCTGTCGATCAGTTCGCCGAGCCCATTGCGGACAGCCTCCACCCTGCCACCGACGCGGTCGCGCGCCTCCAGCACAAGGAAATCGACGCCGGCGCGCTGAAAGTCGAGCGCGGCGGACAGGCCGGTGAAGCCGGCGCCGACGATGACGACGTCGGTTCTTTCGATGATGCTGCTCAATAGCCGGCCTTGATCTTCTCGAACTCGGCGACCATGCGCTGCTTCAAATCCGGCGCAACCGGCTGCTGGAACAGCGTCTTGTCGAGGAATTTGTCGAGATTGTCGAAGCCGCGGTCGGTGAGCAGCTTGTGGTCCATCACCGCCATGCCCGCGCTGTTGCCGTGACCATAGCCGAAGGTCTTCACCATATACTCCGAAACGTCCGGCGCGTTGACGGCGCTCAGGAAATCATAGGCCTGGTCGGGCTTGCCCGGCGCATCCTTGAGCAGCACATAGCCGCACACCCAGGTCGAGATGCCTTCCTTGGTGTCGCGGTTCATGGCGATCGGCAGACCCTGGCCTTTCAGCGTCACATAGGTCTCGTTCCAGCCCCAGACCAGGTCGACTTCATTGCCCGTGAAGGCCTGGTTGAGGTCGGTATCGTCGGTCCAGTAGAAGCGGATGTTCTTGTGCACGTCGCGCAGGAAGGCGGAGGCCTGTTTGAACTGCTCATCCGTCATCCTGGTCCAGTCCTTCAGGCCGATGACCAGGCTCGCCAGCGCATAGGCGTCGTCGACATTGTCGCCGATGGTGACGCGGCCCTTGAATTTCGGATCGGCGAAGATCTTCAGCGACTGCGCCTCGCCGGCGGTCACCTTGTCGGTGCGATAAAGCAATGAGGTATTGCCCCAGTCGAAAGGCATGAACCAGGCTTTGCCGTCGGCGGTGGTGGCCAGATCCTTCATCGCCATGATGCCTGGATTGAGATCCTTCCAGCCGGCGATCTTCGAGGTGTCGAGCGGTTGCAGCAACCCGGCCTCGCGCCATTTCACCACGCTTTGCGAGCAAGGATGCGCGATATCGGCCTTGAAGCCGGCGCGCATCTTCTCGAAGGCCTCGTCCTCGTCGCCGAAGAAGGAGAAGGTCGGCTCGGCGCCGTGTTTGGCGGCGTAGGCCGGATGCAGCAGCGGGTCCTCGTAGCCGGACCAGTCGAAGACGACGAGGTCGCCGCCGCCTTCGGCAAGCGCATAGGCGGTACCCGCGCCGACGGTGACGACGGCAGCCAAGGCAAAGCGGCGAAGCATGGTTTTCATGGCGCGAGAAACTCCCCCATCGCGGACATATCGGGGAGGTTAGGAGAATTCCCGGGCTTTGGCGAGCCCGCTCACCTTGCTCTGCTTTGTAGTGAGCGGGCCGCTGAAGTTCGGCTCAATAGCCGGCTTTGATCTTCTCGAACTCGGCGATCATCTTGAGCTTGAGCGCGGAAGGCACCGGCGACTGGAACAGCGTCTTGTCGACGAATTTTCCCACGTCGTCATAGCCCTTTTCCTTCAGGATCGCCGGGTCGACGCCGGCCATGCCCTTGGCATTGGCCTGGCCGTAGCCCCAATCCTTGACCAGCACCTTGGCGACTTCCGGATCGTTGACGGCGTTGAGATAGTCATAGGCCTTGTCGATGTTGCCGGGCGCGTCCTTGAACAGCACATAGCCGCACACCCAGGTCGAGATGCCTTCGTCGGTGTCCTTCTTGGACTTGATCGGCACGCCGGCGGCCTGCGACTGCACCGCCGCGTCGTTCCACGCCCAGGCGAGATCGACCTCGCCGCCGGAGAGCAGTTGCACGATGTCGGTGGTGTCGGTCCAGTAGGAGCGGACATTCTTGTGCACCTGGCGCAGGAAGTCGGACGCCTGCTTGAACTGGTCGTCCGTCATCTTGGTCCAGTCCTTGAGCCCGATGGCGAGGCTGGCCAGCGCGTAGGCGTCGTCGACATTGTCGCCGATCGAAACCTTGCCCTTGTATTTCGGATCGGCGAAGGCCTTCAGCGACTGCACGTCCTTTTCGGCGATCTTGTCGGAATTGTAGGTGAGCTGGGTGTCGCCCCAATCCCACGGCATGAACCAGGCCTTGCCGTCGGAGGTCGTGGCAAGGTCCTTCATCGCCATGATGCCGGGGTTGAGATCCTTCCAGCCGGCGATCCTGGAAGTGTCGAGCGGCTGCAGCAGGCCCGCCTCGCGCCACTTCACCACGCTCTGCGAGCATGGATGGCCGAGATCGGACTTGAAGCCGGAGCGGATCTTTTCGAACGCCTCGTCCTCGTCGCCGAAGAAGGCGAAGGTCGGCGAGTCGCCGTCCTTCTCGACATATTTGCCGTGGAAGCTCGGATCCTCGTAGCCGGACCAGTCGAACACGATCAGGTCCTTGTCGGCGGCGACGGCGAACGCTGCCGCGGAGGCCGCGAGCGCGCCGCCAAGCGCCAATGTCAATGTCAGGCGTCGGCTGAGTTTCTTCATGCTGTTCCATCCTCTTTTGGTCTTGCCGGTCTTGGCGGCCGGCTGTTGCTAACCGTAATGTTTCGGGAAAGCGGCGGCCAAAAATGCATTCGCCGACTGCAAGGCCGTCTCGCGCGTCGTGTCCTCCGTCCCCATCATCAGCCGCAGCCACAGGCCTTCGAGCATGGCGCTGAGCGCCAGGGCGATGACCTGAGGGTCATAGGCATAGCCGCCGCTCTGTTTGAGCGTCGTGCAGAGATCGATGAAGACCTGCTGGTAGTAATTGTCACGCGAACTGCTCAGCGCCTGGTAGGTCGGCCGCGACTTGGCCTCGCCCCAGAAGGCGAGCCAGGCGGCGAGCTTGCGCTTGTTGCAGATCGAGCGATCGAAATCGGCCCATACCAGCTGCTGCAGTTGCCTGGCCGGATCGTCGCCCGCCTTCTGCAAGGCCGTGCGCCAATGCGCCGAATACTCGTCATACATGTGCTGCAGCGTGGCGATCAGCAGCTTTTCCTTGCTCTCGAAATGGAAGTTGACGATGCCGCGCGACAGGCCCGCGCCGTCGGCAACGTCGGCCATCGTCGTTTCGGCATAGCCGCGCTTGGCCAGCGAATCGATCGTCGCCTCGATCAGCTGCAGCTGCCTGACCTCTTTCGAGGCCTTGCGGCCGCGCTTTTCGGCATCGCCCTTGCGCGTCGTTTCGGGGAGAGCGTCGCTCGCCTCTGCAGTCTTCATGGGTGTGACGGTCTCCAGCATTGCCGGCTATCCGACCGGCTTCCAACCGCGCAGATGAGTGGGGCGGTGCTCGCCACTGTCAAGCACCTTCTGCATCGCCTCCCAGGTCTTGATGTTCTTGTCGACATAGGCCGCGCCAACCACCGCGGCGGCCTGCGCGTAGAGCGGTCCCTTGAGGCCCGCCAGTTCCTCCCGCGCGACCTCGCGGTACCATGGATTGCGGTCGCGGACGGCGATGTCGGTAAAGCCGGCGCGCCGCATCGCTTCGGCATAGCGTGCCGGCGAGGCCATGGCGAAGGAGAGCCCCTCGGCCGCGACATAAGCCTTCATCTGAGGCGACGGCTCGCCGTCATGCCCGATCATCCAGTTCGACGCCGCAAACACCCCGCCGGGCTTCAGCACGCGAAAAATTTCGGCGAACAGCGCGTCCTTGTCCGGCACATGCAGCAGCGCGTCCTTGGAGAAGACGACGTCGAAGGAAGCGTCCGCGAAAGGCAGCGGCCCCGGCGGCGCTTGCACGAAGCCGACACGGTCTTCGAGACCTTGCCGGGCCGCCCCTCGCCTTGCCGTCTCGATCACCGGCTTTTCGACGTCGAAGCCGGTGGCCCGAGCCGCGCCGTGCCGCGCTACCAGATGCAGCGTGATGCCGCCGGCGCCGCAACCGACATCGAGGATCGTCTTGCCCTGGAGCGACAAGCCTTCGACCACGCGGTCGACCTCTTCCGGACCGCCGGGCGACAGGTAGCCCTCGCCCCATAGCGCCTCGAGGAAGCGAATGGCGGTGTCGTCATATTCCGGCTCGGCGTCAGCCGTTTCGATCATTGGATCTTCAACCCAAAATGCCGATGTGGATCAGTCCAGAACGCAGGGAAAGCCTAGCGCATCAACGGGAAAACGCAACACCATTTGTTGAACATTCATTCAATATGGCTAGACAAAAAACTGTGATCCGTGCCAAATTCGGGCAATCGGGGAACAAAACGCACCGAGCAATTCCAGGAAAAGTGTGAAGCGGTTTTCCGTCCGGAATTGCGCAAAAACAAGAAGATAGGGAAACCGGATGGAGGCTCGGCGCGCATGAAGGCATGGGACGCGATCGTCATCGGCGGCGGCCACAACGGGCTGGTCAATGCCTGCTATTTGCAGCGCGCCGGCCTGGATGTGCTGGTGGTCGAGAAGAACGACTGGGTCGGGGGCGCGGCCACCAGCCGCGAGCTGACGCCGGGCTTCCTCTATTCGAACTGCTCCTATGTCTGCTCGCTATTCAGGCCCGAGATCATGCGCGATCTCGAGTTGCCGCGCTTCGGCCTGCAGGTAATCTCCTATGAAGGCGGCGCGGTGTTCACACGCGACGGCGACTATCTCGCCAATTACCGCGACCACGACGCGCATCGCCGCGAGTTCGCCCGTTTCTCGAAGCGCGATGCCGAGGCCTATGACCGCTATTCGCGCGACGTCACAAGGCAGTGCCGCTTCATCCAGCCGCTCTTGATGCGCACCGCGCCCGACCCGACCAGCTTCAGGCCGCGCGATCTCGGCGAGCTGCTCTATCTGGGGAAAAAATTCGCCGGGCTTTCGGCCGAGGAAATGGCGCTGACCCTGCGCTTCTGGACCATGTCGATCTCGGACTTCCTCGACGAGTATTTCGAGACCGACGTCATCAAGGGGAACTTCGCGCTTTCCGGCATCATCGGCACGGCGCTCGGGCCCATGTCGCCCGGCACCGCCTATGTTCTGCTCCACCACTATATGGGCGAGGTCGACGGCTCGGTCGGCGCCTGGGGCTATGCGCGCGGCGGCATGGGCGCCGTCACCAAGGCGCTGGCCGCCTCCTTCAAGGCCAGCGGCGGCACCATCCGCACCGGCGCCGAGGTCGACCACGTGCTGATCAGAAACGGCAAGGCCAAGGGCATCGTGCTCGCCGGCGGCGAGGAGATTTTTGGTAAGCTCGTCATCTCCAATGCCGACGTCAAGCGCACCTTCCTGAAGCTGGTCGAGGAGAAGGAACTGCCGGACGTCTTCCTTCGCCGTGTCCGCAACTTCAAGATCCGCGGCTCCTCCGGCAAGGTCAACATCGCGCTGGATTCGCTGCCCGAATTCCCGGCTCTGCCGAAGGACTCGCCGGTCTACCGCGCCGACATGCATTTCACCGATTCCATCGAGCGCATGGAACGCGCCTACGACGACTGGAAGGCCGGGCGCTGGTCGGCCGATCCCTTCCTCGACATGATGATCCCAACCACGCTCGACCCGACCATGGCGCCGCCCGGCAAGCACTTCATGAGTTGCTTCGTGCAATACGCGCCACCCAAGATAGACGGCCGCGACTGGACGGACGCCGACCGCGACGGTTTCGCCGAGAGCGTGATTGCGCAGATCGCCGAATATTCGCCCGGCTTCCGCGACCGCATCGTCCACATGGAAGTGCGCACGCCGCGCGAGATCGAGGCCGAGGTCGGCCTCACCGAAGGCAACATTTTTCAGGGCGAACTCACCTTCGACCAGTTGCTGTTCAATCGCCCGGTGCCGGGCTACGCGCAATACCGCTCGCCGGTCGGCGGGCTCTATATGTGCGGCTCCTCCACTCATCCCGGCGGCGGCGTCATGGGAGCGCCCGGACGCAACGCCGCCGCCGAGATCCTGCGCGATCTCGCCAAGCCAACCCTGCATATGAGCCCGGCCCATGACGTCATCTGATTTGAACTGGGACGCCATCGTCATCGGCGGCGGCCATAACGGCCTTGTCGCCGCCGCCACGCTGGCGAAGTCGGGACGCAAGGTGCTGGTCCTCGAAGCCGGCAACGATGTCGGCGGCGCCGCGCGCACCGAGGAATTCGCGCCGGGCTTCCGCGTTTCCGCCGTCGCCCATCTGCTCAATCGCCTGCATCCCGATGTGGTGAAGACGCTGGATCTGGAGCGGCACGGGCTGAAAGTCGAGCGCGGCGATTTCGTGCCATCGGTGGCGCTGTCGAGAGACGGTCCGCTGGTGCTGCATGGCGCCTATGGCGAGGTGCTGACCGGCGCCAGCCCTTCGGAGCAGTCCGCCTGGAAAGACCTGCGCGCGCAATTGCTGCGCTACGCCGGCGTGCTGAAGCCGTTCCTGTCGCGCCGGCCGCCGGAGCTTGCCGGCCTGTCGCTGGCGGAAATGACCGGGCTCGGCCAGACCGCGTTGGCGCTGAAGCGGCTCGGCAAGGAAGACATGCGCGACTTCCTGCGCGTGCTTTTGATGAACGTCTACGACCTGCTCGACGAACAGCTGTCGGACGATCGGCTGAAGGGCCTGCTCGCCTTCGACGCGACGCTCGGCTCGCATCTCGGCCCGCGCTCGCCGACCTCACTGCTTGGCCTCTACTACCGGCTGGCCGGCGAGATCGGCGGCCTTGCCGGGGCGCAGATGCAGCCGAAAGGCGGCATGGGCGCCATCGTCGCCGCCATCCGCGCGGCGGCGGAAAAGGCTGGCGTTACGATCCGCCCGGCTTCGCCGGTCGCCAAGGTCATCGTCGAGAAGGGCCGCGCCGTCGGTGTCGTCACGCAGAGCGGCGAAACCTTGCGCGCCAAGACCGTCGTTTCCGCCATCAATCCCGCAACGACGATCCTCGATCTCGTCGGCCCTCGCGAGGTCGACACCGGCTTCGTGCGCAAGGTGAAGAACATCCGCATGAAGGGCGACGCCGCCAAGCTGCATCTGGCGCTCGACCGGCCGCCGCAATTCACTGGCGTCGACATCGCCGGCCACAAGGGCCGCCTCGTCATCGCGCCTTCGCCCGACCATGTCGAGCGCGCCTTCAACCCGTCGAAATATGGCGAATTCTCGCCCGAGCCGGTGATGGAGATCACGCTGCCCAGCTTAGCCGATCCATCGCTCGCGCCGTCCGGCGCCTGCGTGCTCTCGGCGGTGGTGCAATACGCGCCCTACGCGCTGAAAGAGGGCTGGACCGCCGGCAAGCCGCAATTCCTCAAGGCGATCATGGCGCAGCTCGAAACCTATGCGCCCGGCATCGGCGCGACGGTGCGCCATGCCGAGTTGCTGACCCCCGCCGACATCGAGGCGCGCTACCGCATGCCGGGCGGCCACTGGCACCATGGCGAGTTGCAAGCCGACCAGATGCTGATGTCGCGGCCCGTCTCCGGCTGGTCGGGCTACGACACGCCGCTCGAAGGGCTGTTCCTTGCCGGCGCCGGTTCGCATCCGGGCGGCGGCATCTCCGGTGCGCCAGGCCTCAACGCCGCGCGCCGCATCATCGCGATGAGGGCATGAGCATGGCGCAAGCAACCAGGAAGAAGCCCGTCGAGACGGTGATTGATCCCGCCCTCGAAGCCCGTGCAGCCGCGCAATCCCATTTCCGCACGCTGCGGCTCGGCACGCCGTTCCAGCCACGCATCGACGCGCTGGGGCTGAAGCAGGATTGGTACAGCTGGGCCGGCTACCGCGCCCCGCATTCGCTGTGGGATGAGGAGCTCGAATATTTCGCCATCCGCAGCCAGGCGGCGCTCTTCGACATCTCGCCGATGACGAAATACCGGATCGAAGGTCCGGACGCCGAAGCCTATCTCGACCGCGTCACCTTGCGCGACGTGACCAAACTGAAACCGGGCCGCGTCCACTACACCGCCTGGTGCGACGACGGCGGTTTCGTGCTCGACGACGGCACCTTGTTCCGGCTCTCGCCGACACGCTTCCGGCTGTGCTCGCAGGAGCGGCACTTGCCCTGGCTGCTGGACAGCGCGATCGGCTACGAGGTCAGTGTCGAGGAAGAGACCGAGGCGGTTGCCGGCTTGGCGCTGCAGGGCCCGACCGCCTTCGCCGTCCTGCGCGACGCGGGCTTTGCCGGGGTCGAGCGGCTGAAGGTCTTCGACCTCGCCGAATTCGCGCATGATGGCGCTCCCCAAGGAACTGGCAAAGTCACCATCTCGCGCACCGGCTTCACCGGCGATCTCGGCTATGAATTGTTCGTGCCGGCGGACAAGGCGCTGAGCCTGTGGGACCGGCTGATGGCGGCGGGCGAACTGCGCGGCATCCGCGCCATCGGCTATACCGCGCTGAACCGCGCTCGCCTCGAAGCCGGGCTGATCGTCGCCAACAGCGACTTCACAGCTGCCGAGCATGCCATCCGCACGGACCGCCTGCGCATGCCGGACGAGATCGGCCTCGGCTTCATGATCGATCCGGACAAGGGCCACTTCAACGGTCGCCGCGCCATCCTCGAAGCCCGCGCCAAGAAGAGACTTCGCCACGTGCTGGTCGGGCTGGAGATCGAAGGCAACATTCCGGCCGAGCATGCCATCGTCTACTACAAGAAAGGCCAGGAGGTCGGATTGGTCAGCGCGGCGATGTGGTCGCCCATGGCCAAGCGCAACATCGCGCTTGCCTCGCTGCGGCGGCCTTATGGCGATACCATCGTCGACGACCTCTGGGTCGAGATTTACGCCATGCGCGAGCTGCAGTACCAGAAGCTGATGAAGAAGGCGAAGGTGGTGCAGCGGCCCTTCATCAAGCTCGACCGCCGCACAGCCAACCCGCCCGCGGACTTTTGACCATGGCAAGCGAAGCGGAGGACCTGGAAGCGGAGGCCACCGAGCAATGGCAGCTGGTCAACACGCCGCTCGGCGAGATGTGGTCCGGCCGCACCCGCTACGCGGCGGCCATGTTCTTCTTCAAGCGCGGCGAGATGAACGCCGAGACGCTGGAGGTCTACCGCATCTGCGCCCGGCTCGACGCGGAAAATCCCTTGCCGATCATCCGCGACCGCGGGGTCGGCAAGGACTGGCTGAAGCGCATGGGTGCTTAGGCAGCCCCCTCCACCTCGTCGTTCTAGGGCGGAGCAAGGAGCGAAGCGACGCGGCGCAGACCCTGGAATGACGAAGTGGGGAGCGTTCTGGCTCCAATCCCCAGCGTCCCGGATTGTGCCTTCATACGGGGTGGCCTATCCGATCGTCCTTTCCAACACGCTCAACCAGTTGCGGTAGGCGATCTTCTCGATCAGCGCGCGCCCGAAACCGCGCGCGGCAAGCGCGTCGATGAGCTTCGGCAGGCCGGCGACGTCGCCGATGGGGGCTGGGATCATGGCGCCGTCGAAATCCGAGCCCAGGCCGACGCCGTCCTCGCCCAGCGCCTGTAAAAGCGACTCGATGTGGCGCACCATGACATCAATACTGGTGTCGGCGTTCATGCGGCCGTCCTCGCGCAGGAAGCCGGTGGCGAAGTTGAGGCCCACCATGCCGCCCGATTCGCGGATCGCGCCAAGCTGCCAGTCGGTCAGGTTGCGCGAATGACCGCAGATCGCATGCACGTTGGAATGGGTCGCGACCAGCGGCGCGTCGCTCAGCGCCGCGACATCGCGAAAACCCTTCTCGTTGAGATGCGAGAGGTCGATCATGATCCTGAGCTGATTGCAGGCCTTGACCAGCGCCTTGCCGGCGTCGGTGAGGCCAGGTCCGGTGTCGGGCGACGACGGAAAGCGGAACGGCACGCCATTGCCGAAGGCGTTGGGGCGGCTCCAGACGATGCCCAGCGAGCGCAGGCCTGCGGCGTGAAGCACGTCGAGCATGGCAAGCCCGGGATCGATCGCCTCGACGCCTTCGATGTGGAACACCGCCGCGATCGAGCCCTTCGCCATCGCGTCACGCACATTGCCGGCGCTGCGGCAGACGGTCAACGCGCCGGCACGCTCCAGCCGAAACAGGATCGAGGCCATGCCGATAGTCGAGGTGATCGCCTCGGCCTGCGGCAGCTCCGGCGGCAGCGGTTCATTGTCGCTCGGCGCCGGCGGCACGGCGCTGCGCTTCGACTTCTCGACCGGCGGCGGAAAGATGGCGAACATGCCGCCGGCAAAGCCGCCCTTCCTGGCGCGCGGCAGGTCGATATGGCCGCCCGGCGTCCCCTCGATGAACAGCTTTTCGACGTCGGCTTCCTTCGACTGGTAGAGCCGAAGCAGCGTGTCGTTATGTCCGTCGAAAACGGGGATCAGGTCGGTATCGGTCATCAGGGAAGCCATTCAAATCGGGGACAGGCGGGACGACAGGTTTCGTCCGGGCGAACCGTCAACTTAGGCAAGATGATCGGGCCGTGCAAATGCCAAGGGCTTCTCCTTCTCCCCTTGTGGGCCCCCTATGGGAGAAGGTCGCCGAAGGCGACGGATGAAGGGGGGGTTCCAGGGAATGCCGACGTCTCACCCCGCTGGAGCATCCCTCATTCGTCTCGGCGCTGCGCGCCGATCCACCTTCTCCCAGAAGGGAAAGCTCATTGCTTCAGCACATCCGCCCATTCCGGATGGCGGCGGAACTGGGCGTTGGCGAAGGGGCAGAGCGGGATGATCTTCTTGCCGGCCGCGCGTGCGTCCTCGACCGCGCGGGTGACGAGCCGAAGTCCGGCGCCCTGGCCGCGAAAGACATCCGGCACCTCGGTGTGGTCGATGATGAGCTGGTGCTCACCGATCTTGGTGAAGGTCATCTCGGCCTCGGCGCCGCCGGGTCCGCGCAGCACGTAGCGTCCCTTGGAGCCGCGGTCCTCCAGTTCGATCTCGGGCAGTTGGTCAGCCATTGTTCTTGCCTCCTTCAGCGGGCGCGAGCGCGAACAGCCGCCGCGCCGCTTCGATTTCATTCGGCCGAACCTCATGCCCGCCGTCGTGCCATTCCACTGTGACATCGGCGCCGTCGGCGCGCAAATAAGCCTCGAGCCGCGATGTCAGGCTGGGCGGACAGATCGGGTCGCGCCTGCCGGCCGTGATCAGGATGCGACGACCGGCAAGGCTGCCCCGCACCTCAGGTTCGAACGGGATCAGCGGATGCATCAGCGCCGTGGCGTCGAACAGGCTCGGCTCGGCGAACACCACCGAAGCCAGGACGTTGGCGCCGTTGGAGTAGCCGAGGCCGAACACCGCCGAGGGTTTTGCCGCCTCGACATGCGCCTTGACGAAGCCCGCCATCTTCGATGTCGCGCGCGCCAGGTCGTCCATGTCGTAGACGCCCTCGCCGGTGCGGCGGAAGAAGCGGGCGGCACCATGCTCCGACACGTCGCCACGTGGCGAGACGATCGTCGCCGAAGGCACAAGCTCGCGACCGAAACCAAGAAGCTGGTTCTCATCCGCGCCGGTGCCGTGGAAGACGAAGAGCAGTGGGCCGCCCGGCGAACCGGGCAGCACCTTGTGGATGTAAGCGTCCTTGCTCATGGCTCAGCCTTCCAGCTTCTGCAGATGCTCTTCGAGATAAGGCCGCAGATGCTGATGCTGCGTCGGCAGCTTCAGCGCCTCGCCGAGATGCGCGGTGTCCTCGTCGCGGTCGAATCCCGGTTCGTTGGTCGCCACCTCGAACAACACACCGCCCGGCGTGCGGAAATAGATCGCCCAGAAATAGTCGCGATCGATGACCGGCGTGACGCCATAGCCCGTGTCGATCAGCGCCTTGCGCACGTCGAGCTGTTTGGCGCGATCCTCGACCGCGAAGGCGACGTGATGCACCGAGCCGGCGCCGAGGTTGGCAAAGCCGGCGCCCGGCAGCGATTCGATGTCGACGACGTCGGCGCCATTGCCATTCTTGATCGCCAGCCGGCGGACGTTGCCGGACTTGTCGACCTCCTCATAACCCATGAACTTCAAAAGCTCCTCGGTGGCGCCGCCATCCTTCAGCCGGAGCGAGACCGAGTGAAAGCCGCGGATCGCCTCGTCGCCGGGAACGCCGCCCTTGACCCAGGGCGCCCTCTTGTCGGCCTTGTCCTCGACAAGCGCGAAACTGTCGCCGTCCGGACCGGTGAAGGTGAGCCGCTTCTCGCCGAAACTTTCCGTGCGGGCGACGTTGCCCACGCCCTCGTCGGCGAAGCGCTTTTCCCAATAGGCGAGCGTGCCTTCCGGCACCGAGAATACCGTGGTGCCGACTTCGCCGACGCCATGCCGGCCCTGGCCGATATCGGGGAACGGGAAATAGGTCATCACCGAGCCCGGCGTGCCGACCTCGTCGGCGTAATAGAGATGGTAGACATCCGGTGCGTCGAAATTGACGGTCTTTTTCACCCGGCGCAGGCCGAGCTTCTTGGTGAAGAACTCGTTGTTGCGGCGCGCGTCGCTCGCCATCGAGGTGACGTGATGCAGGCCCTTGATCTGATTGAGCATGATCGTGCTCCTTCCCTTGTCCTTGTGCGGCCCTCGCCGCTGTCCACGCCAATATGAGGATCGGCGGGCCGGCGGCAAAGCGGGCAAACACAGAATGGACTGTGTCATAAAAGTGAACGACTGTTCAAAATATGTTCACCAATCCATCACCGGCTTCGGCTTGCAACGCCGGTGATTTCCGTTCCATCTGGGGCGCGTCCACAAGGAGACGATCTTGGACAATCCGACGAGCCGCCCGAATGTTCTCCTCATCACCTGCGACCAGTGGCGCGGCGATTGCCTGTCGGCCGCCGGCCACCCGGTGGTGAAGACGCCGAATGCGGATGCGCTCGCCGCGCAAGGCGTGCTCTTCCGCCGGCACTACGGAGGCGCAGCTCCTTGCTCGCCGGCCCGCGCCTGCCTCTATACCGGGCTCTACCAGATGAACAATCGTGTCTGCCGCAACGGCACGCCGCTCGACGCGCGCCATGGCAATATCGCGCTTTCGGCGCGCGCGGCGGGCTACGATCCGACCCTGTTCGGCTATACCGATGTCTCGCTCGATCCCCGACAACTCTCCCCGGAGGATCCACGGCTGCGCAGCTATGAAGGCGTGCTGCCGGGATTCACCGTGCGCCAAGCCCTGCCCGAGCATCAGAAGCAGTGGCTGTCATGGCTGCAGGCGCAGGGCATCGATACCGGCGCGGGTAGCCCCGGCATCCACCGTCCGGCCAACGGGCAAGCGGAACGCGACGTGACCAACGCGCCGCCCGTCTATTCGCAAGACCAGACGCCGACCGCTTTCCTGGCCGGCGAATTCATCCGCTGGCTCGGCGAGCAGGAGAAGAGCGTGCCGTGGTTCGCGCATGTCTCCTTCATCAGCCCGCACCCGCCCTTCATCGTGCCGGAACCCTACAACACGATGTACGATCCAGGCGATGGTCCCGCCTTCCGGCGCGCTGCAAGCTGGCAGGCCGAGGCGGAAAGCCATCCCTATGTCGCTTACGATCTCGACCGGCAGAAGCGGACAAAATTCGTTCCCGGCATCGAAGGCAAGGTGCCGGACTGGAGCGAGGAAAATTTCCGCTTAGTCCGCGCGATCTATTACGGCATGATCGCCGAGGTCGACGCGCAGCTCGGCCGCATCTGGCGGGCGATCAAATCGGCGGACGCCTGGGACGACACCGTCATCGTGCTGACCTCCGACCATGCCGAGATGATGGGCGACCATTTCATGCTCGGCAAGGGCGGCTTCTTCGACGTCAGCTACCATATTCCGCTGATCATCCGCGATCCGCGCCGGAGAGCCGGGGCCGGTTCATCCGTCGACCGTTTCACGGAGGCGGTCGATATCTTCCCGACCTTGCTCGACCTGATCGGCGCCGCGCCGCAGCGCCATCTCGACGGCCGTTCGCTCGTGCCCTGGATCGAGGGCAAGAAGCCGGAGACCTGGCGCGACGCGGCGCATTGGGAGTTTGACTTCCGTACAGTCGCCAAAGACGAAGCGGAGCGCCATTTCGGTATCGCATCGAGCGCCTGCAACCTTGCGGTCATCCGCACGGTCGAGTTCAAATATGTCCATTTCGGCGGCGGTCTGCCGGCGCTTCTCTTCGACCTCTCGAAAGACCCGGGCGAGTTGAACAACGTGGCAGGCGACACGGCCTATCTGCCCGTACGGCTTGAGTTCGCCGAAAGGATGCTCGCCTGGCGCGCCGCGCATCTCGATCAGTCGCTGGCATTGGCGGAACTGACGGAAGATGGCGTGGTCGGGTACGTGAGTCAGGCAGTAGGCAGTAGGCAGTAGGCAGTAGGCAGTAGGCAGTAGG
>NZ_VFTM01000004.1:0-239510 GCF_006439555.1 Mesorhizobium sp. B3-1-6
GGGACCTTGTTTTGCATCAGGAATTTGACCCAATCGGCGCCGATGAACTCGCGGTCGGCGAGCAGCAGTTCGATCGAGGCCGCGCCGAACAGGTCGAGATAGCGCCGCATCAACTCGATGCGCTGGTGCGTGTTGCTGTTGCCCTGGCGGTCGAGCGCCAGGCATTTGGGCCGCGACAGGTTCAGCATGCGCACGACGAGCTGCGCGACGAGTGCCTGATCCAGCCGGATCGACTGGAAGAAGCGCTGCAGGCGGCGATAGTTCGACCCGTGTTGCGCGGCCCCCGGAAACTGGCTCGCCACATGGCTCAGATTGACCGTGCGGCCTTGAACCATGCCGATGATCAGAACCGCGAGTGTTTCCAGGCGCGAATTGCGCAGTGCAAAATGACGGCTTAGGGTCTCGATGAGGGCGGTGTGAATCGTGATCGGCATCGGTGGATCCTTTTGGCGAAGAATCCTCCAATCAAATCACTTCAACCCGTCCTCACCCTTGCGTCGTGTACTGTGGAATCCGTTTCAGCGCGACGCGCTTTAAGCCAATCCCCGTCAAGGAGATACGCCCTTGGATGCAACCGGGGGCGTATTTTTGCGACCCCGCCGCGAAATCATCGGCTCAATTCGACTGTGAAATCACCGCCAAGTAACGCGAAGACCGGCTGCTGAGTCGCAAAGCGAGTCCACCGGATTCGATTTTGTCAAATCGCGTTTGATGTCGGATTCATCTGCGGGTAGATTAGACCCGAATCAGCCGGTCCATGGGGGGCGCGGCGACCACCCAAAGTCTCAAGTTCCGGCGCCAGGCTGGTACCAGACGCGGACGGTTTCGCGTTCCCTAGAGGGATTCGGCGCGGTTGGGCGCCGTTCGCGCCCGTGGGTGTGTCTTCGTAAACGTGACGCGTTTCGGGTCCGGCCGCTGGTTTTGCCAGCACCGGGCACAAGGATCGATTCCGGCAAGAATCCAAGAATTAAAATGAGCAGTTCCGCCGCGCTTCTCCAACCCGACGCTTCAGGCTCGCGCCTGACATCGCGCGGCGATCTCACCAGTTTCTTCATGCAGCTTGCCGCCGATATCGGCGCCGACAGCTACATGCTGGTCGCCATCGTGCACGACCAGGACCGCAACGATGCGCGCATCGTTTCCTCGAACTGGATCTTCGACGGCATAGAGCTGATCGGCAAAAGGCTGATTGCCAACCTGGCGCTGGGCCCCTTGACCGTGGCGCCGGGCGTACGCCCGAAGCCGCTGGTGGCGGCGCACGCGCCCGACGCCGGCGCATTGCTGACCGGCGAGGAAGCCCGCCTGCTCGACGTGCTCGGCCACGCCGAAATCTATTCGTTGCGGCTCAATGTCGGCCGGCAGCGCCTGTTCGTGCTGTTCTCAGCCGCCGAGGCGGGCAAGATCGACCTGGCCGCCCTGATGAAGGCGCAGATCAAATGCTGCTACGCGCTTTCCAGCATTCCGCAGCTGATCGCCGCGGCGTCCATGCAGGATCCGCTGTCGGACCGCGAGCGCGAATGCCTGTTCTGGGTTTCGGAAGGCAAGACCACCGACGAGGTGGCCGTCATCCTCGGTGTCTCGTCGAACACCGTCAACAGCTACATCACGCACGCCATCCAGAAGTTCGCGGCCAGCAACCGCGCGATGGCGATCGCGACCGCGATCAGGAGCGGCATCATTTGAAGCACGCACAGGTCAAAGAGGCCGCCGCGGCCCTTTTCAACGATCAATGCAATCCGTTCGGCGCCTTCTCGCTCGGCTCGGAGACCCATCACGCGGTCACCATTCCGGATGCCGTGCGTCGCTGCCGCTGGATCGCCGTCGATATCAACGCCTCGGCCTTCGGCCTCTATTTCGTCAGCCCGTCGCCCGAGCGCGCGCGTCTCGTGGCGTGTTTCGATTCCGATTATCCCGGCACCGCGGTCGCGACCAAATTCATCTCCGGCGCCAATGGCGAGGATATGGTGCGCCACAGCCGCATCTCGACGGCGCCGCGCTGGTGGGCCGACGACGGCTCCGCCGGATCGCGGCACGCCTTTCAGCCGCTCGCCTGGGCCGAGCCGACCGCGCCGCTGGCGCCCGGCACCAACGGCATCGCCTTTCCGGTGCATGCCGATCGCGGCCAATGCGGGCTGGTCATCTTCCTGGGCTCGGAGATCGCGCTGTCCGACGACATGCTGTGCGAGATCCATGCCCGCTCCTTCGCGCTTTTCGCGGCGGTCGCCCGCATCCGCCCCGGCGACACCGGCAGGACGCGCTCGATCTCCAAGCGCGAGCTCGAATGCCTCAAGCTGACCGCCAACGGCAACACCAGCGAGGAGATCGCCAAGCTCCTCAAGCTCTCGGTGCATACCGCCAACCAGTACCTCACCCAGTCGACGCAGAAGCTCAACGCGGTCAACCGCAACCAGGCGGTCGCCAAGGCGTTGCGGCTCGGCCTGATCGAATAGCTACACAACTGCGGCGCTGTAAACGCGCTGCAGCGAGATTGGCACGGCTGCAATCAAATCGTCAGGGGAATGCGAGCGGCTCGGTCCTGCGGATGCGAGCCTCTTCGATCGCGTCCTCGAGCAAGGCCGTGTTGTGCTCGGGCGTCTCGCCGGGCTTCTCGAACGACACGTAGTTGACCACCACGGACGCCTCGTGCTCGGTCAGCGTCAGCTGGAAATAGACCGTCACGCCGCGCGGGCGCAGCTCGAGATCGAGCACGATGCGCGGGCTGCCGCTCCAGTCGACATGCGCCTCGCCCCCATGGCCGAGCCGCAGCTTGCCCGGCCGGAAGTAAAGCTCGGCCGCCGAGTCCACCAGGTCCGAGAGGCAGGCGAAATGCTCGAGCCGGATGAAGGCGATATAGTCGGCAACGTCGATGAGCCTCAATTCGCCCACCACGGGCTCGATGGCGCTGGCGACGATCAGCTCGCGGGAGTTGGCGTGTGGTTGCCGGTCCATGGATTAGCGGCGTCCGTTCATTGGGTTGCTTTGCGCGTGGCCTTCTTCGAGTAGACGATCCGCACCAACTCGGCGACGGCCTGGTAGAATTGCGACGGGATCACGCTATCAACCGAAACTTGCTTGTACATGGAGCGCGCGAGCGCCACGTCCTCGAAGATCGGGATGTTGTTCTCCCTGGCGATCTCGCGGATCTTGAGCGCCACCAGGTCCTGCCCCTTGGCCAGCACGATCGGCGCGGAATCTTCCTCCCGCACATATTTCAGCGCGATCGAATAGTGCGTCGGGTTGGCGATCACCAGCGTCGCGCGCGGCACGGCCGTCATCATGCGCTTGCGCGCCCGGTCGCGCGCCAGCGAGCGCAGCCGCGACTTGACGATCGGATCGCCTTCCGACTGCTTCATCTCGTCCTTGACTTCCTGCTTGGTCATGCGCAGGTCGCTCCGCCAGTGGAAACGCGACCAGACGATGTCGACCACCGCGATCAGCCCCATGACGAAGACGATCGCCACCAATATGTCGACGAAGATGCCGCGTATGACCAGACCGAACGAGACCGGATTGGTGATCATGCCGGCGAGCAGCTTGCGATGATCTTCCGAGAGCGTGAAGGTCAACACCGCGATAGCGAAGCCGAGCTTGGCCAGCGACTTCAGGAATTCGACCCACCCCTGCACGCCGAACATCCGGCTCCAGCCCTTGGCGATCGAGATGCGCGACAGCTGCGGCCTGATCCGCTCGCCGACGATTTGCGGCATGTTCTGGAACACCGAGGCGCCGATGCCGGCAACCGTCAGCAGCACCAGCAGGCTGACGACGGCGTCGCCGATCTCGACCATGACCTGCTTGTAGAGCGAAATGACGTCGGTCTCGGTGTCCATCGGCCAGGCTTCCGGCTTTTCCAGGAACGTCGACAGGAACATGCCGAGATCGACGATCGCGTCCTTGGCATAGAAGACGGCGAAAACCAGTATGGCGAGGAAGGACGCAAAGATCGCGGTCTCACGCGAATGGGGCAGCTTGCCCTGTTCGATCGTGTCGCGGATCTTCTTTTCTGTGGCTTCCTCTGTTTTGGAATCCTTGTCGACCGCTTCAGCCATGGCGCTCTGACCGGGTGATTATCGTCAAGCGGCTTCGGCGGCGGCGGTCTGCGTCGAGGGCAGCTCGAAGGCTCCTTCGCGCGACAGCCGGATGGCGGCGACCGATATGCCCTTGCGCGCCGCCATGATGTCGGCAAGCGCAATGCCTTCCGATCCCTGTCCGAGTTCGGATTCGATCATGCGGCGAGAGCGCGCGCCGATCGCCGAGAGCGCCGATTCGGCGAGTTCCGGCGCCGCGCCGCGCAGCGCCAGCGTGACGAGCTCGGTCGATAGCCCGTCGAACAGCAAAACCCGGGCTTTCTGCGGCAGCAGCGGCAGATCGTCGAAGGCGAACAGCCGCGACCTGACGCCGGCGAGATCGGGCGTGCCGAGATCCTCCAGGTCCTGCATGAGGTCGTCCAGTTCCGGCTTCGCCATTTCGTTGAGCATGCTGGCGACGCGTTCCTGGCCGGCGGACGTGTCCCTGCTGGCCTTCTGCGACAGCACGCTCACGCGCAGCTGGTTCTCGACGATCCGCGATGCCGCGTCCGGGATGTTGGCCATTGTCACCATGCGCTTGATGATCTGGCTGCGCATCGGTTTTTCCATGGTGAGCAGCACGTTGGCGGCCGTCTGCGACGCGAGCTTCGAAAGCACCATGGCCGACGTCTGCGGATGCTCGCCGGCAAGGAAGCCGCCAAGCCGCGCCGGCTCGAGCTTCTCGAGGTCCGGCCATATCGGCGGCGGTCCTTCCGGAACCGGCTCGAACTTCTTTTCGCCCATGATAGCGCTCATCTCCTCGGGCGACAGCGATTCGTTCAGGATCGTATCCATCCGGTCGGCTGAATCGAGCAGGCCGGCGCCCTCGGTGAACTCGGCTTCGAACTCGGCGACGATGCGCTCCAGGTCGGCCTGTGGAATGGTGCGTAAGAGACGCGCGCCCTCGATCAACGCCTTCAACTCGTCCTGTTTGAAGAATTTGAGCAGGCGGCTGGCCGCGGGCTTGCCCATGGCCACCAATATGGCCGCCGCCTTTTGCGGACGTGTGAGCGCCAATGCCGTCGTCATGCGTGCTGTCCTCGCTGCCGATTGGTCCGCTCGCCCGCCATTCTCAGGCGCTCTTCGTCGCGGCGATGATTTCGGTGAGCCGGATGCCGAAACGCGTCGGATCGCTTTCCAGCACCGTGATCTCGCCGCGCGCTATTCTGCGGCCGTTGACCACCACGTCGACCGGCTCGCCGATGCGGCGATTGAGCGCGACGGTGGAACCCTTCTGCAGCGCCATCAACTCCGACACGGGCATCTCCGTGCTGCCGAGGATGATCTGCACGTCTACCGGAATGGTCATGATGATCGAGGAATTGGCGCCAGACCGAAGCGCAGCATCCGGACGGCCCTCCTCTTCACGGAGCACGCCGCGCAGTTCTTCGATAGCGCGATCAAGCTGCTCGTTAGGTTGGCCGGTTTCCGTTTCGGCCTCGGCTTCCACATTTGTCGCTGCCATGCTTCGTCTCCATGAATCCCGGGCCTGGCGTCAGCCCGGCATCAGTCCGTCGATGAAATCCTGCCCGGCATCATGCGGATGACTGATGCGGACGGTGTAATTCTGCCCCAGCTTGCCGAACTCGCAGACAAACAGTGTCTTGTCGCGGGCGCTGAGCCTGGCGTTGAGCTGCGCGTTGTCCTCGAATTCGATCACCTGGCCGGGTTCGAACGTGGCGAGGTCGCCGAGCGTCAGCCGGGCGAGCGGCATCGTCGCTTCGAGCCGGACGGTCGAGCGCATCACCTCTTCGGAGAAGCGGGCCCGCCAGTCGAATTCCGTGGTCTCGCCGTCCTCGCCCGTGGCGACGTCGCCGCTGCGCGAGGAAAGCAGCAGGCGCTGCGGGATCATCACCGTGAGCGTGCCGCTGTCGGACGGCGTCGACAGGCCATAGACGATGCGCACGGCGGCGCCGTCGCGCAGCACCCGCCGCCTCGCATCGTTGCCGGATATTGCTTTCGGCACCGGCAGGCGCAGCTCGAGCGAACGTTTGCCGGATCCGTTGAGTGCCGTCGCGACCTCCTGGAACACACTGGTCGCGACGTCGGCCTCGATCTGCGACAGGTCGCGCTCGATCGGCGCCACCGGCTGGTCGGGATCGCCGCCGAACAGCGCGCTCACCATGACGGCGACCGCTTGCGCATCCATCACCAGCGTCATGGCATCGGCCGAGGCCGGCGAGGCAACAACGGTCAGCGCAAAGGCATCGCCGGCGCGCGAACGCGCCTCGGGAACGCGGCCGACCTCCACCACTTGCAGATCGACGATCACTGGCGCGCCGAGCTCGCCCGCAAGCGCCTTCTGCAACACCGGCAGCGCCCGCTCGGCCATGCCGCGGCCGACGCCGATCACCTGCGCCGCCTCGCCGCTGTCGCCGACGAGCCGCTCGATGATCAACTCCCGGGTTTGCGAAGGACTGCCCGGACTTGTCATGACGGCAGGCGGCCCTGTCTCGGATGCAGCATGCTCAGGCCGCCTTCTTCTCGGCGGAGCCGGCGTTCATGGTGCTCTGCTCCACCGCGTCGATCGTCGGACGCTCGTAGGAGGATATGGTCTTGCGGCCGAATTCGATCGCCACCTGCGGCAAGGCGCCGTTCATATACGCAAGCAGCGTCTGCTTGACGATGATGTAGAGGCGATTCTTCTTTTCGCGCACCGTCTTGATCTTGGTGGCGACCGGACCGACCACCGCATAGGACAGGAAGATGCCGAGGAAGGTCCCGACGAGTGCCGCGCCGATCAGGCCGCCGAGGATTTCGGGCGACTGGTCCAGCGCGCCCATCGCCTTCACCACGCCGAGCACGGCCGCCACGATGCCCAGCGCCGGCAGGCCGTCGCCGACCGCGACCATCGCGTGATAGGCTTTCAGCTTGTCGGTGCGGATCGTCTGGATCTCTTCGTCCATCAGCGCTTCGATCTCATGCGAGCGGGCATTGCCGATGATGATGATGCGGCAGTAGTCGCAGATGAAATTCGTCAGGTCGTGGTTCTTCAGCACGGTCGGAAAAGCCTGGAAGATGGCCGACTCCTCCGGATTGTCGATATGCGCCTCGACTTCGCTGCGCGACTTCGAGCGCAGTTCGCGCATCAGGCTGTGCAGGACGCCCAGCGTCTCGAGGTAGTCGCGCTCCTTCGGCACCGCCTGCTTGAAGGCTTCGAGAATACCCTTGCCGGTATCCTTGACCGTCTTCATCGGATTGGCGACGAGGAAGGTGCCGAGCGCAGCGCCGCAGATCACCACCGCTTCCCATGGCTGCATCAGCACATGCAGATGCCCGCCCATGGCCATGAAGCCGCCGAGGACGCAGCCGAGCGTCACCACAAGTCCGATCAGAATGCCCACGACAGGTCCTTCCGCATGTCACGTCGTGATCAGGGATAGTCCTCGTGCCTTGTGTGAGGCTTGAATCGAAGGCCGCGAACGCGATTCAGCTTCGCGCAAGGAAGTGACGTTATTGTGCAGGGATAGCTTCGGCCGGAGGCGTATCCTTGCTCAGTACCTACACCAGCTACCAGTTGATCGCGAAAGACATCAACAAATCGATCGTCCAGGTTGAGAAACAGCCGACGGTCGATCGCGATACGCAGTATTATCTGGCCAATATCGGCAAGGTTACATCGATCGACGATTTCGTAAACAATGATCGCCTGTTCAAATATGCCATGAAGGCTTACGGGCTGGAGGACATGGACTATGCCAAGGCCTTCATGGTCAAGGCGCTGAAGGAAGGCATCTCCGACGCCGACAGCTTCGCCAACAAGCTGACCGACAAGCGCTACGCCCAGTTCGTCGCTGCCTTCAACTTCGCGGCCGATGGCACCAGTGCGACGATCTACAACCCGACACAGCAGCAGGTTACGGCGAACTACGCCACACAGGCCGAGATCGCCGGCCTTGATCCGGATTCGGACTATGTAAAAGGCGAGACGACCTACTATCTCGCCAACATCACCAAGGTGAAGTCGATCGACGATCTGATGTCGAACGACCGGCTCTACACTTACGCGCTGGCCGCGTTCGGCCTGGATTCGGCCACCGAGGACAAGGACCTCGTCAAGTCCGTCCTGCAAGGCGGCGTGAAGGATCCCGACAGCGTCGCCAACCAGCAAACCAACAAGGCCTATGCCGGGCTCGCCGCCGCCTTCAACTTCGCACAGTACGGCGACACGACCACCACTCGCGTTGCGGCGCAGCAGCCGACCGTCGACATGTATCTGCGCCAGACATTGGAGGAGAGTGCCGGCCAGACCAACGAAGGCGTGCGGCTGGCGCTTTATTTCCAGCGCAAGGCGCCGGACATCACCAGCTGGTACGACGTGCTCGCCGACACCGCTTTAGCCAGCGTGGTCCGCGCAGCGCTCGGCCTGCCCGATTCCTTTGCCACCGCCGACATCGACAAGCAGGCGCAGCTCTTCGAGCAGAAGCTCGACATCAACGACTTTACCGACCCGGACAAGCTCAGCAAGTTCCTGACCCGCTTCACCAGCATGTACGAGATCAACCACCCGACCTCGACGGCGGTGACGTCTGTCAGCGTGCTCTTCGCGCAGCCGACCAGTGTCGGCATCTCCACCGATCTGATGATGGCCATGCAGCAGTTGAAGTTCTGAGAAGATCATGCAGGACAGTCTTTACGTCGCCCTTTCCTCGCAGATCGCGCTCGAGCGCCGTCTCGACACCATCGCCGATAACGTCGCCAACGCCTCGACCATCGGCTTTCGCGCCACCGGCGTGAAGTTCGAGGACGTGGTCTCGGGCACCGGGCCGAAGTCGGTCTCCTTCGCCTCCTCCGGCAAGACCTATCTTTCCGGCGCGCATGGCGCGCTGACCGAAACCGGGAATCCGTTCGACTTCGCCATCCAGGGCGACGCCTGGTTCGCCATAGAGACGCCCGCCGGCACGGTGATGACGCGCGACGGCCGCTTCTCCATGAACGAGAACGGCGAACTGATGTCGATC
This sequence comes from Mesorhizobium sp. B3-1-6, assembly GCF_006439555.1. Taxonomy (NCBI): domain Bacteria; kingdom Pseudomonadati; phylum Pseudomonadota; class Alphaproteobacteria; order Hyphomicrobiales; family Phyllobacteriaceae; genus Mesorhizobium; species Mesorhizobium sp. B3-1-6. Next base: position 9,029 of record NZ_VFTM01000004.1, read on the forward strand.
GAAGGCTACCCGGTGCTGGACGGCGGCGGCGCTCCGATCCAGCTCGATCCGCGCAACGGCCCGCCCAAGGCGGGCGCCGACGGCTCGCTCAGGCAGAACGACCAACTGGTCGGCGCCATCGGTCTCTACAATTTCGACCCCGGCGAGAATTTCGTCCGCTATGGCAATTCGGGCATCGTTCCGGCGCGCACGCCCGAACCCGTCACCGATCGCTCGGACGTCGGCGTCGCTCAAGGGTTTCTGGAAGAGTCGAACGTCAATCCGGTGCTGGAAATGACCCGGCTGATCCAGGTGCAGCGTGCTTTCGAGAACACGGCGGCGCTGATGCGGCAGACCGATTCCTCCACCGACGACGCGATCAAGACGCTTGGCTCGAAGTGACGGCATGACGAACGGCTCGTCCCTGTTGCGCGCTTCCGATAGCCCGGCGGATACCGGACGTGCCGACAGGCTGGCCGCGCTCGAACGCGTCTGGCGGCGGTTCGACGATCCGCAGGTGCTGCTTTCGCGCGGCGGCCGCGTCGTCGAGATATCGCCGACACATTACAAGGTCCGTGGTCTGTCCGGGATTGCCAGGCTCGGCGACATCGTCGAGCAGCGCGGTAAGGCCGGCGCACGCCGCGGCGAGATCGTCAAGATCGGCAGCGACGAGGTGGTGGTCGCGCCGTTCGAGCGCAGCACCGATGCCGGCATCGGCGATGCCGTCTTTCGCCGTGGTCCGCTCGCGGTCACGCCGCATGTCTCCTGGCGCGGGCGCGCGATCGACGCATTGACCCGCGTCATTGACGGTGGTCCGCCGCTGATCAGGCCGAATGCAGCCAATGCCGCGCATAGCGCGACGCCTGGCGCCCTGGCGCGCCAGCGCGTCGGCACCGGCTTCCTCACCGGCGTCAGGGTGATAGACATCTTCACGCCGCTCTGCTTCGGCCAGCGGCTTGGCATCTTCGCCGGTTCCGGCGTCGGCAAGTCGACGCTGCTTGCGATGCTGGCCGGCGCCGAGGCCTTCGATACGGTGGTCGTGGCGCTGATCGGCGAGCGCGGCCGCGAGGTGCGCGAATTCCTCGAGGATACGATCGGCGCCCAGAGCATGGCCAAGACTGTCGCCGTCGTCGCCACCAGCGATGAAAGCGCCATGATGCGCCGGCGCGCGCCCGACACGGCCATGTGCGTGGCCGAGCATTTCCGCGACCAGGGCCATCGCGTGCTGCTGGTGCTGGACTCCATCACACGCTTCGCGCACGCGCTGCGTGAGGTGGCGACCGGAACGGGCGAGCCGCCGGTCGCGCGCGGCTATCCGGCCTCGGTCTTCACCGACCTGCCGAAGTTGCTCGAACGCGCCGGGCCGGGGGCCGAAGGCCCCGGGGTTAAAGGTAGGGGTTCGATCACCGCCATCATTTCCGTGCTGGTCGACGGCGACGACCACAATGATCCGGTCGCCGACTCGGTGCGCGGCATCCTCGACGGCCATGTCGTGCTCGACCGCGCGCTCGCCGAGCAGGGTCGTTATCCGCCGGTCAATCCGCTGTCGTCGATCTCGCGCCTTGCCGACAAGGCCTGGAGCGCCGAGCAGCGCATGCTGGTGACGAGGCTGAAATCGATGATCGCGCGCTTCGAGGATACACGCGACATCCGTCTGCTGGGCGCTTACCAGAGCGGCGCCGATGCCGAGCTCGACAACGCGGTGCGCCAGGTGCCGCTGATTTACGAGGCGCTCACGCAATCGCCGAGGGACCGCGCATCGGCCGATCCGTTCGCCGACCTCGCCCGCCATCTCAAGGGGAAGCTGAATGGCGATCAAGGAGACTGAATTCCAATACACCGAGCGCATGTTGCGCGACATGCTTGCCGAGGCCGAGGCGGCGGAACGGGCTGAGGCCGACGAGGCAAGAACTGCCAAGCAGAAGGCCGCGCTCGCCAGGACCGAGAAGGCAACGGCGCTTCCGACCAGAGCCGACAAGCCTCATCCGCCGCGGACATCCACCGCCGACATGGCACAGGCCAGCCGCGATTCGTTGCTCGATGGCCTTTTTCCCCGCACCGAATGGCCCGAGCCGCCGAAAGCCCAGTTCCCGCGCCTCACCGACAAGAGCGCCGACCGCCACAGCGATTTAGTCATCGCCGCGCTCGGCATCACACTCGGCCTGATCTGCGCGCTGTTCCCCTGGTATATCTTCTTCAACCAGGAGCAGTTCGGCGTTCAGGCCATCAAGTTCGGCGGCAGCGGCAGCAACTCCGGACGCGCCGGCGGCGGCATCGTGGCCGAACGCAGCGGACCGCTGACGGCCAAGGACGTTCCCAATGCCGATATCGACCTGTTTGCCACCGGAACGGTGCAGGACGATCCCGCGCCACCGCCCGGCGACCAGCCCTTCCCGACCGCCGCTTCGGAATTCAAGATGGTGCATGTCGCCAACGGCCGCGCCATGATCGAGGACGATACCGGTCTGTGGATCGTCCAGCGCGGCTCGGTTCTGCCCGATTCCAGCCGCGTCGCCTCGATCGAGCAGCGCGGCGGCAAGTGGGTGATCGTCACCAGCACCGACAAGGTGATCCAGCTCACCAAGTAAGAACCCGGGCCTTACAGCTCGTCCCGCGCAAGGTCCGCGCAAGACTGGCCGCCTAGTCTTGTGCGTACTTGCCCGGGAGATTCCCATGGAACCCGTAAATCTTTTCGATCTTGCCACGCGGCAATCGCAATGGCTGGCCGTGCGCCAGTCGGCGATTGCCTCGAATATCGCCAATGCCAACACGCCGGGCTACACGGCCAATGACGTCGAGCCCTTCGAAAAGGTCCTCGACCGCACCGCCGTGACGCTTGCCGCCACGCAGACTGGCCACCTTGGCGCCGAAACGGCCCATGCCGGCTTCAACGTCAGGCCGGAAGACGCTGACGGCGCGATCATGCCGTCGAAGAACACCGTGGTCCTCGAACAGGAGCTGATGAAGGCCGGCGAGGTGCGCCGCTCCTTCGAGCTCAACACGGCGATCGTCAAGGCCTTCCATTCGATGATGACGATGGTGGTGAAGAGCTGATCATGGATGCGCTGACTGCAGCCCTCAAAGTCGCGGCTTCCGGTCTTGGCGCCCAGTCGGAGCGCCTGCGCGTGGTCTCGGAAAACCTAGCCAACGCCCAATCGACCGGCAGCACGCCGGGCGCCGAGCCCTATCGTCGCAAGACGATCACCTTTCAGTCCGAGGTCGACCGCGCAACCGGCGGCTCGCTGGTGGAAGTCAGCGCGATCTCCCGCGATCCTTCGGACTTCCCGATCGAATTCCAGCCCGGCAACGAAGCCGCCGACGACAAGGGGTACGTCAAGATGCCCAACGTCAACACGTTGGTCGAAATGGCCGACATGAGCGAGGCGAACCGCTCCTATGAAGCCAACCTGCAGGTGATCAAGCAGGCTCGCGATCTGATTTCCATGACCATCGACCTGATGAGGAACCAGTAATGATCGGCGGTATCGGGGCAATACAATTCAAAACGGCGGTCGATGGAGCGGAACAGGCTTCACCGGGTCTGCTGCAGGGCGGTGTCGGAACGCAGGCCGGCGAAAGCGTCGGCAGCACCTTCGCCGAAGTCCTCGGCCAGGCGGCGACGAAGACCGTCAACACGCTGCAGGGCGCAGAGCAGATGTCGATACAGGCGCTCAAGGGCGATGCCGACACGCGCCAGGTCGTCGATGCGGTGCTGAGCGCCCAGCAGGCGCTGCAGACCACCATCGCGATCCGCGACAAGGTCGTCTCGGCCTATCTCGAAATCAGTCGCATGAGTATCTAGGAGCGCGTCATGAAAGCCCTTGCGATCGCCGCCACAGGCATGAACGCCCAGCAGACCAACCTGGAAGTCATCGCCAACAACATCGCCAACATCAACACCACCGGCTACAAGCGGGCGCGGGCCGAATTCTCCGACCTGCTCTACCAGGTCGACCGCACGCAGGGCGTGCCCAACCGCTCCAACACCTCGCTGGTGCCGGAAGGCGTCTCGATCGGTCTTGGCGTCAAGACCACGGCGGTGCGCAACGTCCACACGCAAGGTGAATTGGCCAGCACCGGCAACAGCTTCGACCTGGCGTTGACCGGCAGGGGCTGGTTCCAGATCGAGGGTGCCGACGGCGGCACGCTCTATACCCGCGCCGGCGCCTTCAACACCAATGCCACCGGGCAGCTCGTGACCGCCGACGGCGCCAACGTCATCCCGGCCATCACCGTGCCGACCGACGCCGTCGAGGTGATCGTCAACAAGACCGGCCAGGTCTTTGCCCGCATCGACGGCCAGACCGACCTGCAGCTGCTCGGCCAGCTTCAGATCGTCAACTTCGCCAATGAGGCGGGCCTGGCGCCGCTCGGCGACAACCTTTTCCAGGAAACGGCTGCCTCCGGCCCGGCCAATGTCGGCGTTCCCGGCGATCCGGGCTTCGCCACGATCCAGCAGGGTTATCTCGAGTCTTCCAACGTCGATCCAGTCAAGGAGATCACCGAGCTGATCTCTGCCCAGCGCGCCTACGAAATGAATTCCAAGGTCATTCAGGCCGCCGACGACATGGCCTCGGTGGTCTCCAAGAACATCAGGTAACGGATGATGGCCGGGCCGATCTCCTCCGCACTCCGTCGCGCCGCGCTGGCCACCGCCCTGGTGGCCGCCGGCACGCCGGCTTTCGCGCAGGACGCGACCGGCCAGTCGGCAAACCAGATCGCCGCCGGCCAGGCCGTCGGCGAGGCCGTGCTGATCCCCAACCGGGTCATCTATCCCGGCGAGACCATCGAGCCCGCCTCGCTCAAGCAGGTGACGCTCATCCCCGGCAAGCACAAGCCGGACGGCATGGCGACGCGCTCCGAGGAACTCCAGGGCAAGGTCGCCAAGCGCACGCTTCTGCCCGGCCGGTATATCCCGGTCAGCGCCATCCGCGACGCCTGGCTGGTCGAGCAGGGCGCTTCCGTACAGGTCTATTTCACCGCCGGCGCGCTCACCATTTCGGCCGCCGGCGTCACGCTGCAGCCAGGTGCTGCCGGCGACCAGATCAAGATCCGCAACATCGACAGCGGCAAGATCATCTCGGGCACGGTGATGGCCGACGGCACCGTCAAGGTCGGCGCTTCGTGATGCGCGTCCTTCTCCTTTTGCTGAGCGCGGCCATCGGCCTGCAGCCGGCATTGGCGGATGGGCTGACGCCCAAGGCCAAGCGCGAGCTCGCGCAGAAGAACGGCGGCGTCTACGACGATCCGGAATACGATCCGGCCACCACCACGCGCATGTTCCGGGTCTCGACCGGGCCGAGCACGCTGCCGCCCGGCCAGGTCGCCGCGCGCATCAAGGACATCGCCCAGCTGCAGAGCGCGCGCGACAACCAGCTCGTCGGCTACGGCCTGGTCATCGGCCTCGCCGGAACCGGCGACAGCCTGCGCAACTCGCCCTTCACCGAACAGTCGATCCGCGCCATGCTGGAGAATCTCGGCATCGCCACCGAAGGCGGCAGCGCGCGCGCCAAGAACGTGGCCGCCGTCATCGTCACCGCCAACATGCCGCCCTTCGTCCAGTCGGGCAGCCGCATCGACATCGATGTCTCCTCGATGGGCGACGCCACCTCGCTCGCCGGCGGCACGCTGGTGATGACGCCGCTGAAGGCAGCCGATGGTGAAATCTATGCCGTCGGGCAGGGCTCGGTGATCGTCGGCGGCTTCACCGCCCAGGGCCAGGCCGAGCAGTTGACGCAAGGTGTGCCGACCGCCGGCCGCGTGCCGAACGGCGCCATCGTCGAGCGCTCGGTGCCGGCCGAATTCGACGACCAGGGCGTATTGACGCTGCAATTGCGCAATCCCGATTTCTCCACCGCCATCCGCATCGCCGACGCCATCAACGATTACACCTCGCAGCGCTTCGGCATGCGGGTCGCCGCGGAACGCGACGCCCGCACGGTGCAGATCAGGCGGCCGAAGAACGTCTCCGCCGCGCGTTTTTATGCCGAGATCGAAAATCTGGTCGTCGAATCCGACGCCCCTGCCCGCGTCGTCATCGACGAACGCACCGGCACCATCGTCATCGGCAGCAATGTCAGGATCTCGCGCGTGGCGATCAGCCATGGCACGCTTACGGTGCGCATCACCGAAGCGCCGAAGGTGGTCCAGCCGGAACCCTTCTCCAGGGGCGAGACCGCGGTCGAGCCTTTCACCGCCATCGAAGCGAGCCGGCCCGACGCGCGCGTCGCGGTGCTCGACGGCCCCGATCTCGAAACGCTTGTATCCGGCCTCAATCGCCTCGGCGTGAAGCCCGACGGCATCATCGCCATCCTGCAAGGCATCAAATCGGCCGGCGCCTTGCAGGCCGACCTGGTTCTCCAATAGGCACGCCGATGACCGCGCTTTCCTCCCCAACACCCCGCCGTCACCTGAGCCTCTGCGCCATCGGAGCAGTGGTTGCTCTGCTTGGCGGGACGGCCTCCCATGCAGACGAGGTGCGACAGGTGTTGCCGGGCGGTCAGGCGCCGGTTCAGCCGGCCCAGCTCACACACGAAAGCGCGCCGCTTCAGCCGGCTGCGCTCGCGGCCGGCAAGGCGCCTGACGAAAGCGAGGTCCAGCGCTTCTGCTCCAACATCGCCGACGCCGCGCGCGACCGCCGCTACGCGCTTCAGGCCGAGGAATTGAAGCAGCTGCAGGCCGGCATCGACGAACGCATGAAAGCGCTCGAGGCAAAGCGGGCCGAATACGAGGAATGGTTGAAGCGCCGCGAAGTGTTCCTGGCGCGCGCCGAGGACGGCGTCGTCAAGATCTATGCCGGCATGAAGCCCGACGCCGCCGCCGAACGGCTGGCGATGGTCAATGCCGAGCTCGCGGCGGCCATCCTGATGAAGCTCGATTCGCGCAAGGCCGGCGTCATCTTGAACGAAATGGACCAGAAGGCGGCAGCGACGCTCACCGGCATCATGGCCAGCGCGGCGCGAAGGGTTGATCCGTCATGAAGTTGAAATTCTTTGTCCTCGTCGCGGTTGCGGCATTGTCCGGCTGCGGCACCAATTTCAAGGAGATCGGCCGGGAGCCCGCTCTGTCGCCGGTCGGTTCCGGCATCGGTGAGGGCGGTTCCGGCCCCTACAGCTACCCCGAGCCGCCTGCCTCGCGGCCGAAGAAATTCTCGCTGTGGGACGATCGCCAGAGCCGGCTCTTTACCGATCCGCGCGCGCTGCGCGCCGGCGACATCCTTACCGTCAACATCAAGCTCAACGACCGGGCCAATTTCAAGAACCAGAACGACCGCAGCCGCACCGCCGCGCGCAAGCTCGGCTACGACGTCAATCTCGGCTGGGAAAACGCAAGCACCAGCGGCAAGGGCGACGCCGGCCTGAGCTCCAGCACCGAGACCAATGCCGACGGCGAGATCAAGCGCTCGGAGGACATCGCCCTCAACGTCGCCGCCGTCGTTACCGAGGTGCTGCCCAACGGCAATCTGATGATCAGGGGCTCGCAGGAGGTCCGCGTCAACTACGAGCTTCGGGTGCTGACCATCGCCGGCATGGTTCGTCCGTCCGACATCGGCGCGGAGAACACCATCCCCTACGAGCGCATCGCCGAGGCGCGCATTTCCTATGGCGGCCGAGGCCGTGTGAGCGAGGTCCAGCAGCCGGCCTATGGCCAGCAGGTCCTCGACCAGGTTCTTCCCTTCTAGGACCGGAGAGCGCTGCCGTGGCCAATGTCGAGCAGGTCCAGCCCAAGAAGGGACCTTCCCTGGTGATCCAACTCGCCATGCTGTTGGTCATAACGGGCGCGGCGGTCGGCATGGGCTGGCTTTCCGGCGGCTATCTCAAGCAAGGCGAAACGCCGGCACCGGTGCCCGCGGCACCGGAAAACGCCGGCACTGCGGAAAAACCCGCCGAAGGCGGCAAGGCGGCCGCCGGGCCGGCGCTGGTTCAGCTGGCGCCGATCACCACCAATCTCGCCTCACCGTCGGACGTCTGGATCCGGCTGGAGGCGTCGCTGCTCTACGATGCTCCCCAGCCGCCGGAAATAGCCGAGCAGATCCACCAGGACCTGCTCGCCTATGTGCGCACGCTCAAGCTGCACCAGATCGAAGGCGCCAGCGGCTACCAGCATCTCAAGGCCGATCTCGAAGAGCGCGCGGCGCTGCGCAGCGGCGGCCACGTCAAACAGGTTCTCGTCAGGACGATGCTGCTCGAATGAGAAAGTTCCTCATAGCCACGGCGCTCATCGTCGTCACCACTTCCGTCGCCGCGGCCCAGCAGCTCGATCTTGGCGGCATCGGCAAGGCCGACGGTACGACGGTCGGCTATCTGATCCAGATGTTCGGCCTGCTCACGGTGCTTTCGGTGGCGCCGGGCCTCTTGATCATGGTGACGAGCTTCACCCGCTTCGTCATCGCCTTCTCGATCCTGCGCGCCGGCATCGGCCTGCAATCGACGCCGGCCAACCTGATCCTGATCTCGCTCTCGCTGTTCATGACCTTCTATGTCATGGCGCCGACCTTCGACCAGGCCTGGAACACCGGCGTCAAGCCGCTGATGGACAACCAGATCACGCAGGCCGAGGCGTTCGAGAAGATTTCCGGCCCGTTCCGCGACTTCATGCTGCACAATGTGCGCGACAAGGACTTCGACCTCTTTGCCGACCTCGCCCGAGAGCGCGGCCAGACCGTCTCGCGCGAGAGCGTCGACCTGCGCATCCTGGTGCCGGCCTTCATGATCTCGGAGATCCGGCGCGGCTTCGAGATCGGCTTCCTCATCGTCCTGCCCTTCCTCGTCATCGACCTCATCGTCGCCACGGTCACCATGGCCATGGGCATGATGATGCTGCCGCCGACGGTGGTATCGCTGCCGTTCAAGATCCTGTTCTTCGTGCTGATCGACGGCTGGAACCTTCTGGTCGGCAGCCTGGTGCGATCCTTCACCTGATCGTTCCCGGCGGACCGCGCAAGTGTGCCGCGCCAAGCCTCGACGGCTTGAGGAAAGTGCGCGCAAGCCTTCCAACATTATTTTCGATTAACCGTCCGATTTAGGTCTTTGGTAGCAACTTGCCGCCATAGTCGCCTGCAGATGGCGGGTGATCGGGTTCACAGATCATTGGCATGATGCCGCACCGTCATACCGGACATGCCGGTATGTCAAAAAAATCCGTGTAAAAACAAGGTACATGTACCATGGCCAGTATCATGACCAACGCCTCGGCGTTGACCGCTCTGCAGAGCTTGAACGCCACCCAGAAGAACCTCGACACCACCCAGGCCCGCATCTCGACGGGCTATCGCGTTTCCCAGGCTTCCGACAACGCCGCTTACTGGTCGATCGCCACCACGATGCGCTCCGACAACCAGGCCATGTCCACCGTTTCGGACGCTCTCGGCCTCGGCGCCTCGAAGGTCGACACCGCCTACACCGGCATGGACAGCGCGATCTCGACCATCAACCAGATCCAGCAGAAGCTCACCGCTTCGTATGGCCAGACCGATGCTTCCAAGGAAAAGACCCAGGTCGAAATCGCCGCTCTTCAGAAGCAGTTGAAGGCCTATGCCGATGGCGCCACCTTCTCCGGCACCAACATGCTGTCGGTATCGACGGCTTCGGGCACGGCGGCGGACGTCAAGATCGTATCGGCCTTCAACCGCGGCGCCACCGGCTCGGTTTCGATCTCGACGATCGACGTCAACGTGGAAAGCATCAAGCTCTATGACGCAGGCGCTGCCCCGACCGCGAAGGGCATCCTCGACACAGAGCGTCTCGGCACCACCGGCGCCGCTGTCGCCGCGGCCTCGGCCCCGACCCTGGGCGCTGCTGCCGCTGCCACCGACACTTATTCGGTCGCCGGCCTGAAGATCTTCTCCGGTACCACCGCTGCAAGCGACACTCAGATCCAGGCGATGATGAACGTCGTCGACGCCGCGCTGAAGGACATGACGAACGCCGCCACCAAGCTCGGCGCCGCCAAGAGCTCGATCGACCTGCAGAAGACCTTCACCTCGAGCCTGATGGACTCCATTGACCGCGGCGTCGGCCAGCTCGTCGATGCCGACATGAACAAGGAATCGACCCGCCTCCAGGCGCTGCAGGTCCAGCAGCAGCTCGGCGTCCAGGCGCTGTCGATCGCCAACGGTTCGTCGCAGTCGATCCTGTCGCTCTTCCGCGGCTGATCGCTCTATACTGACCAGGCTAAAGCATCGGGCCGCGCCAAAAGCGCGGCCCGATTTTCGTTTGCTCAAGGCCCGCGCAACCCTCGTTTCTTAACTTCTCGAAAGCCTACTTTTAACAGGCCATTAACCATATCGCGCTAGATATGGTTAACCAACGACTTACGACAGGTTGTCGAGTCGGCCCGACCGGCACGACCGCAACCGGTGGGCAGGTCGAGACCCGGCCTGTGTGGCATGCCGGCTTTTGAGAAGGAGCGAGTTTCTTGGCGAGCATCATGACGAACGCTGCGGCGTTGACTGCACTTCAAAGCCTCAACGCTACCAACAAATCGCTCGAGCAGACGCAGGCCCGGATCTCGACCGGCTACCGGGTCTCCGAGGCCTCCGATAACGCTGCCTACTGGTCGATCGCCACCACCATGCGCTCCGACAACTCGGCGCTGTCGACCGTGCAGGACGCGCTCGGCCTTGGCGCCTCGAAGGTCGACACCGCCTATACCGGCATGAACAACGTCCTTTCGACGATCGGCCAAATCAAGACCAAGCTTTTGTCGGCCGTCGGCCAGTCGGATGCCAACAAGGCCAAGACGCAGACCGAAATCACCACGCTGCAGGCGCAGATGAAATCCTTCGCCGACGCCGCCACCTTCTCGGGCTCGAATTATCTTTCGGTGACGTCGACGCAGGTCGCGGCCGCCAATGACGGCGTCCAGCCGGACGCCAAGATCGTCTCTTCGTTCAATCGCTCCTCGTCCGGCGCCATCTCTCTCGGCACCATCGACATCGATGTCGAGAGCACCAAGCTGTTCGATTCCGGCCTCGCGACGGCGGTCAAGAACCAGGGCATTCTCGATCGCCAGACTTCGATCTATTCCACCGCCGCGGACCAGTCGGCGTATGACGCCGCCTATGCGGCCTCGATCGCCGGCGGCGCCACCGACATCGCCGCTAACACCGCCGGTCAGGCCGCTGTGACGGGCACGCCCGTCAAGATCGACAACGTCTCCGCCTTCAATCTCGACATCACGGCAACGGGCGTGACCGACGACATCATCACGCAGATGGTCACCAAGATCGACAACGTCATGAGTCAGCTTACTGACGCCGCTACCGTGCTCGGCGCCGCCAAGAGCTCGATCGACCTGCAGAAGACCTTCACCCAGAGCCTGATGGACTCCATCGACCGCGGCGTCGGCCAGCTCGTCGATGCCGACATGAACAAGGAATCGACCCGCCTCCAGGCGCTGCAGGTTCAGCAGCAGCTCGGCATCCAATCCCTGTCGATCGCCAACAGTTCCTCGCAGTCGATCCTGCAGTTGTTCAAGAACGGCTAAGCCGCGGGATTATTCCCACCAGAAAAAGGCCGCGCCCGAGGCGCGGCCTTTTTCGTTGCTCGATAAGACGCCGGTTCGACGCTTTGCGGGCTCTTCGGCGGCACGCCTATCATCCTCGCACAAGCTTCGCGGTCTAGTCTTCCGGCGGACAGTCATGCTGGGAGCGGTTGAATCGTGCCGGAACAGATCCAGAGCGTCATCGCGAATTTGAAGAGCTTCGGCGTCAGGCGTCTGGCGCTCATGGGTGGCATCGCGGCCCTGGTCATGGCCGTTATCGGCATCGCTTCCGTCTATCTCAACCGACCGGCCTATGAGACGCTCTATGTCGGCCTCGAGCGTTCCGACGTCAACCAGATCGGCCTGGTGCTGGCCGACGCCGGCATCGGCTTCGATGTCGGCTCCGACGGCACCTCCGTGCTGGTGCCGGCCGGCACCACCGCGCAGGCGCGCATGCTGCTTGCCGAGAAAGGACTGCCGACCAGCGCCAATGCCGGCTACGAGCTGTTCGACAATGTCGGCTCGCTCGGCCTCACCTCCTTCATGCAGCAGATCACCCGCGTGCGCGCGCTGGAAGGCGAGATCGCGCGCACCATCCAGTCGATTTCCGGCGTCAAGGCGGCGCGCGTCCACATCGTCATGTCCGAGCGCGCCAATTTCCGCCGCGACGAGCAGCAGCCCTCCGCCTCGGTGGTCATCCGCTATGCCGGCAACGATGCCGAGAAGAGCGCCATGTCGATCCGCCACCTCGTCGCGGCGGCTGTTCCCGGCCTGTCGGCCGACAAGGTCACCGTGCTCGATTCCAACGGCAACCTTTTGGCCGCCGGCGACGACCCGTCCAACACGAGCGCCGCGCGCACGTTGGGCGTCGAGCAGACGGTCGAGGCGCAGATCGGCGACAACATCCGCCGCGCGCTCACTCCTTATCTCGGCCCAGATAATTTCCGCGCCAGCGTCAAGGCCGACGTCAACACCGACACGCGCCAGACCGAGGAGACGATCTTCGATCCGAACTCGCGCGTCGAGCGTTCGGTGCAATCGGTGAAGACCAACGAGGCCAGCAACCAGAAACAGGCCTCGACCCCAACCAGCGTCGAGCAGAACCTGCCCGAGACGCAGACCACCAGCACCGAAGGACCGCAATCCACCTCGCAGAACGACCGTAAGGAGGAGATCACCAACTACGAGATCAACTCCAAGAAGATCGCCACCGTCTCCAACGGCTACACGGTCAACAAGATGTCGATCGCGGTCGTCGTCAACCAGGACCGGCTGAAGACCATCCTCGGCAAGGACGCCACGCCCGACCAGATCGCCAAGCGCGTCGCCGATATCCAGAAGATGGTGGCCTCGGCGACCGGCTTCGACGACAAGCGCGGCGATGTCATCGACGTGTCAGCAGTCGAGTTCATCAACGGCCTCGACGGCGAGCCGATCGATCAGCCCGGCATCCTCGCCTCGATCGGCACCTATACCGGCACCCTGATCAATGCCGGCGCCTTCATCGTTGTCGTTTTCCTGGTGGCCTTCTTCGGCCTGAAGCCGATGGCCGCCGCGCTGACGGCGTCGGCGAAGCCTGCGGCCATTGCCGGCCCGAGCTTCGACGACGTACAGCGTTCCTTGCCGACACCGGACGCGCCCGTCGCCGCAATCACCGCCGAGACCCCTGCCGGCGCCCTGCCCGGCGCGCGCGCCGGCGCAACCCCGCTCGACGACCTGCGTCAGAAAATCCGGCCGGCGCCGCAGGAGCGGCTGGCCCGCATGGTCGACCTCAACGAGGAGCGGACCGCGCAGATCCTGCGCAAATGGGCTGCCGCCCCGGAAGCCGTGGGTTAGGCCATGGCCTCGGCGCTCTTCGATCTCCTGCCCGATTTTGGTTCGCGGACCCCGCGTGTCAGCCAGCCGCCGTCCGCGCGCGCCGCCGAGCATATGCCTGCCGCAGCGCAGGCGCCGCAGGCCGATATCGGCGCGCTGATCGCCGAGGCGGTTGCCGATGCGGAGGCGTCGCTCGAGGCACGCCTTGCGCTCTCCCATCGGGCTGCGCTCGACGCCGAGCGTCAGGCCAGCGACGATGCGGCGAAAGCTTTCCTTGAGAGCTTCGGCGGCGATCTCGGCGCTGTCGTCGCCACGCGCATCGAGGCCATGGAGCAGCGCGTTGCCGAGCTTGCCGGCGCGACCGTCGCGCGTATCGTCGGCGGCCTTCTCAGCGACGACCTGCAGCAGCGTTCGCTCCTGGCCCTTTCGCGCGTGATCGGCGCCGCGGTCGCCGATGGCGAGGCCGTGCGTATCGGCGTCCGGGGGCCGCTCTCGCTGTTCGAGCCGCTGAAGGCGGCGCTTGGATCCCGCGCCGCCAATCTCGACTTCACCGAGGCTCCGGGCTTCGACCTGACCGTCACCATCGACGAAACGGTGTTCGAGACGCGTATCGCCGAATGGTCGGCGTCCTTGTCGGAGGTCCTGTCATGAGCGCCGTCGACCATGCCGACCCCCGGCACGAGATCATCATCGTCAAGCGCAATCACGACGGTCATGACGACGCTCACCATGGTGGCGTGTGGAAGATCGCCTTCGCTGACTTCATGACGGCGATGATGTGCTTCTTCCTCGTCATGTGGCTGATCAACGCCGCCAACGAGCAGACCAAGGCAGCCGTCGCCAGCTATTTCAATCCGGTCGAGCTGATCGACCGCAATTCCAGCCGCAAGGGCCTGGAGGACCTCGGCGATGGCCCGAGCAAGGTCGGGCTGACCGCGGACAACCCGCAGCAGGGCGCGACCAAGGCGGGCGATAACGGCAAGGGCGGCGCCGGTTCCTCCGAGCGCCGGCAGACCAAGGACGGGGCGCAGGATGCCCAGCTCTCCGATGAGAAGCTGTTCGCCGATCCCTATGCGGTGCTGGCGGAGATCGCCGCCGATACGGGCGTGATGCAGAACGTCAGCGCCAAGGGTGAAGGCGGCGCCCAGACGGCCGGTCCGGCAACCGGGGCCTCCGGCGGCGAATCCTATCGCGATCCGTTCGCGCCGGATTTCTGGTCGCAGCAGGTGGCGGCGCCTGACGCCGAGGCAACCGCCGAGCGCGCCAAGATCGATGGCGATCCGGTCGTCAAGCCTGGCGACAAGGTCGCCACCGTCGCGGTGCCGAAGGTGAAGGCCGTTCCGGCCGCCCCTCCGCTGACGGCCGCGCCGCTGGAACCGCTGGCGGCTCCGGAAGGCACCGACGCCAAGGGCGAGCAGAAAGCCGCGCAAAGCAAGGCCGGAAAGCTGTCGAGCGAAGGGAAGAAGAGCGAGAAAGCCGACGCCGACAAGCGCGAGATTGCGGACACCGACACGAAGGCTGAAGCGGCCAAGGCGGAAAAGACCGAATCCGAGCAGGCCGCCGACAAAGGTGACAAGGCGCCGAGCAAAGCCGCCCTTCAGCAAGCGGCGGATATCAAGAAGGAACTCGCCAAGGCATTCCTGCCGGGCGAAAAGCTCACCGACGGTGTCTCGGTCGAAGCCACCGACAAGGGTGTCGTCATTTCGATCACCGACCAGCTCGATTTCGGCATGTTCGAGATCGGCTCGGCCATGCCGCGCCGCGAGCTGGTGCTGGCGATGGAAAAGATCGGCCGCATCATCAACGAGAAGAAGGGCACCATCACCATCAGCGGCCACACCGATGCGCGACCGTTCCGCAGCGACGCTTACGACAACTGGCGGCTGTCCACCGCGCGCGCCCATTCGGCCTACTATATGCTGGTGCGCGGCGGCGTCGACGAAAGCCGCATCACCGAGGTCGCAGGCTTCGCCGACCGGCAGCCCAAGATCGCCTCCGATCCGATGGCTGCCGCGAACCGGCGCATCGAAATCCTGATGGCGGCCGGCAGATGAGGGCCAGGACCGTCATCGGCGGCGCGATAGCGCTGCTGCTGTTAGGCGCGGGGTCGTCACCGGCGGCTTTCGCGCAGGATGCGCTGCAGCCCTATCAACTGGTGCGTTCGCTGCAGCTGGTCCAGGATCGTATTGCCGGCGGCGATCACGCCGCGCTGCCGATGCAGGCAAAACTCCTCGAAATGATCGACGCCCGGATGCGCGACGCGAACGCCGAGGATTTCAAGGAGCCGAAGAACTTCCGCGCCTTGCTCGTCTATGGCATGAGCGGCGGCAATCCGGTGACGGTCGCGGCGGCGGCTTCGCGCGCGGTAACCGACCCGCAAAGCCTGGCCCTCGCCAAAGGCGTCGTCGCCTATCTGAGCGGGCAGCCGGCCGAGGCGATCGAAATGCTGAAGCCGATCGATCCGATGAGCGTGCCCGCCGATCTCGGCGCCTTCCTGGCGCTGGTCAAGGGCTCGCTGCTTGCGGCCGACGACCCGTCGGCAGCGCTTGCGCTGCTCGACGAAGCACGCCTGCTCAGCCCCGGCACGCTAGTCGAGGAGGCTGCGCTTCGCCGCTCCGTGGGCATCGCGGCCGCGCAGGGCGACGCAGCACGCTTCGCGCTGGCTTCGACCCAGTATGTCGCGTCCTTTCTTTATTCGCCCTACGCCAGCCAGTTCGCCGATGCCTTTGTTTCCGGCGTCATCACGCTGCACATGGCCATCAGCCAGGACAAGATCGCCGATATCACCTCGATGATGGATCCCGAGCGCGAGAAAGTGATCTACCTGCGCATCGCGCGCCGTGCCGCGATCGACGGGATGACGGAGCTCTCGGCTTTCGCCTCGGCCAAGGCCGAACTGGGCCGCAACGGCGACGGCAACCGGGATGATCCGCGCACCCAGCTCTATTCGAGCCTCTCCACCATGACATCGGCCAATGTCGATGAAGTACGCGCCAAGTTGGGCAAGATCGATCGCGGCAAGCTTTCGCAAGGCGACCGCGACCTGCTCGACGCCGCGCAAGCTGTCGCGGGCGAAGTGATGGCGCCGGTGAAAGCGGCCGCCAATGCTGGACCTAAGCCGGCAACCGTTGCGAAAAGTGACGAGGCGAAATCAGCGACGGAGGCCTCGGCCGATCCGGCCAATGCGGACTTGCCGCCGGTGGAAGGAGCGATGCCCGACAAGCCAGCGGTCGCTGCAAGCGATCAGGCGAAAGACACGACTTCGCCGCCCGCTGTCCCGCAACCGGCGCAAGCATCGGCTGAAACGCCGGCGTCCGCTCCGGCACCGATCGACGCCGCGCCGGTGGTGCAGGCATCGGCGCCGGCCACGCCCGATCCGCAAGACCCGATCGATGCGGCGGTGACCAGCACTCGCCGTCAGCTAGACCAGATCGACCAGTTACTCGGAGCAGCCCCCAAATGACCAGCGTCAACCAGACCCTGCCGGGCTTTGCTTCGACCCAGCCCCGGCAGCACTCGACCGGCGGCGAGGACAAGGATCAGAATTTCGGTGACCTGGTGCATGGGCCCGAGAAGACCGACCGGCCACAGGACAGGCACGCGACCGGACCGGTGATGCCGGACGCGCATCCGGCAAGGCGCTCGGCGGCCAATGCCGGCAAACAGGAGCCGGACCAGGGCCCGCAGGAGGGGAAGACCGGCTCGCAGAAAGCAACCGCGGGAAAGTCCGGGAAGACCACCGCCCAGGCCGATCAGGCAAAGCCGACGGCGGACAAGGATTCCACGGCGCAAACCGACGAGTCCGCGCCGCTGCAGGATCGCCTGCCATTGCTGATGGCGCTGAGCGACATGAAACATTTCGCGCAATCGTCGGGCACGGGCGGCAAGGGTTCCGCCGACGGTGAAGAGGCCGCGAGCGACGGAACATCGTTGAAATTGCGGCTGCGCCCAGGCAAGCGCGAGGCGGTCGACGATTCCGCCGAGCCGCAGTCGCGATCCGCTCGTTTGATGGCGGCTGAAGATCACGGGCCCGACTTCGGGCAAAAGCCGGCGAAGGCGGACATGGCTCTCGACATGGCGGGCCGCAACGATACCAAGATCCTGCCGAAGCAAGGGAATGAACCGCAGGCCGACAACCCGGTACCGCCGCAAGGTTGGCGGCCGGCTTCCGCCTCCAAGGCATCGCAGCAATCCCAGTCGAGCACGCAGCAGACACCGGCCAAGCCGTCTTCTTCCGC
Organism: Mesorhizobium sp. B3-1-6; assembly: GCF_006439555.1. Classification (NCBI taxonomy): domain Bacteria; kingdom Pseudomonadati; phylum Pseudomonadota; class Alphaproteobacteria; order Hyphomicrobiales; family Phyllobacteriaceae; genus Mesorhizobium; species Mesorhizobium sp. B3-1-6. The sequence continues at coordinate 26,545 of NZ_VFTM01000004.1, forward strand.
CACACGCATGGACGTCGTCAGCCAGCAGAGCTTCCCGGCGCCGGCACAAAACCCGATCGGCCAGACGGCATCGGCGCTGGTTGAGGCGCTTGTCTCCGACAACGGCGTCCAGCAGGCCTTCGCAAGCGCCTCGGCAGGCTCGCAGACGACCAATTCTGTTGCCGTTCCGACACATGTGCTGAAGATCGAGCTCCACCCCTCGGAGCTCGGGTCGGTTATCGCCAGCCTGCGGCTCTCGGGGGAGCAACTTTCGATTGAGATGAAGCCCGAGACACACGAGGCATACCGCCGCCTCACCGCCGACAGCGACGCCATCGTCAAGTCCATGCGCAGCCTCGGTTTCGACGTCGACAAGGTTACCATCCTGCAACCCTCGATAGCAGCGCATGCGGCCAGCCGCGCCGACGCAAGCAGCGCCATGCCGATGTCGACGGGCCGCGACCAGCCTTCGTTCCAGCCCGGGAACTCGGGCGGCAACGGCGCGGGCGGCGGCCGGCAACCGGGAAGGAACGATGGCAATGGCGCACAGGAATTCGGTCATGCCGCTTCGCCTCTTCGCGAGCGCGCTGACGACGATATGTATATCTAGTTTCGCTGCCGGCACGGCCAGCGCCGCCGCCAATTCCTGCGAGCCGGAGATCCTGCGCGCCGCCGATCGCTACGGTGTGCCTGCCGGGATCCTCTACGCCGTCGGCCTGACCGAGACCGGAAAGAAGGGCAGCCTTCAGCCTAATGCTTTGAATATAGAAGGAAAAGCCGTTTTCCCTCGCAGTCGCGGCGAAGCGCTCGCCGCATTCGAGGACGCGCGTCGCGAGGGCAAGACGCTGATCGATCTCGGCTGCATGCAGATCAACCATCGCTATCACGGCGATCATTTCCGCAGCGTCGAGGACATGCTCGACCCGCATCAGAATGTCGACTACGCCGCGCGCTTCCTGGCGAGCCTGCATGCTCGGCATATGACCTGGTCGATGGCCGTCGCTCGCTACCATGCCGGTCCCGACAACGACCCGGCACAGAAGGTCTATGTCTGCCGCGTCATCGCCAACATGGTCGCCACCGGCTTCGGCAAATGGACGCCGAATGCCAGCACTTTCTGCAACCAATAGTTGTCAAATTTCGGATCCAGCCGACCTTCGCCAGCCTATCCGCCGGCGCCAATGTTCGTCTGCCAACAGTTGGCGCGAGTACACCCGCACAACCGCTTTTATTACGGCTCCCAAAAAAACTCCCAAGAAAATAGCTACAAGAAATGATGGTTTTTCAGGATTCGTCGAGCCGGGTAGCCCTTTCCGCACGGGGCAAGTGAAATGATTCGGAGGGCGGGCCGATGATCGTGATCGTTGACGAGCGAGAGCTCGTGACAGAGGGCTACTCTTCACTTTTCGATCGCGAGGGCGTGGCCACGGCCGGCTTCGCCCCAGGCGAATTCGGCGAGTGGGTGAGTTCCGCCGCCGACACCGATCTCAGATGCGTCAGGGCTTTTCTCATCGGCGACTGCCGCGATGGCGCGATATCGCCGCGCCAGATCCGCGACCGCACCGGCGCGCCGGTGATCGCGCTCAGCGAACATCACTCGCTGGAACATACGCTGCGGCTGTTCGAAAGCGGCGTCGACGACGTCGTCCGCAAGCCAGTGCACATCCGCGAGATCCTCGCCCGCATCACAGCCATCCGCCGCCGCGGCTCCGAAGAGGCCGCCTATACCGAAGTCGGGTCGATGCGTATCTTCATGGACGGCCGCGATCCGGAGATCAACGGCGAGCCGCTGCCGCTGCCGCGGCGCGAGCGGCGCATCCTGGAATATCTGGCCAGCAACCGCGGCCGGCGCGTGACCAAGACCCAGGTCTTCAACGCCATCTACGGCATCTTCGACGAAGAGGTCGAGGAGAACGTGGTGGAGAGTCACATCTCGAAGCTGCGCAAGAAGCTGCGTGAGAAGCTCGGCCACGACCCGATCGATTCCAAGAGATTCCTCGGCTACCGGCTGGTGTTTTGATGGCCGCCCTCAAGCATGATCCCGAACCGAAGGTCAGCGAAAGCAAAAAGTGGGAACCGGTTTTCGGACAAAGGTCATGCTCCAACAAAGAGTTAGAGCGTGATGGCGATTCAACGAAGCGCCATCACGCTCTAGGCACATCCCGCACCAGCCTCGCGCAAGACACGAGGCATAATTTTATGGCCTCCTACCCAGGCACTGCGGAGATCGATCGATGAGCCTCTACGGAATGATGCGGACCGGCGTTTCCGGTATGAACGCGCAGGCCAATCGCCTCTCCGCGGTGGCCGACAACATCGCCAACTCGGACACCACGGGCTACAAGCGCTCTTCGGCCGAGTTCTCGACACTGATCATGCCCGGCACCGGGGGCGCCTATAATTCCGGTGGCGTGACCACGACGATCCGCTCGGCCGTCGGCACACAAGGCGTCATGACCTACACCACCTCGGTGTCCGACCTTGCCGTCAACGGCGACGGCTTCTTCGTCGTCCAGGATGCCAGCGGCACCCCCTATCTCACCCGCGCCGGCTCCTTCGTTCCGGACGCGCAAGGCCGGTTGGTCAATGCCGCGGGTTACCAGCTCATGGCCTACAGCTACGCCAATGGCGACCCGGCCGCGACCGCCAACGGCTTCGAAGGCCTCGTGCCGGTGCAGATCTCCGACCAGCAGATGACGGCGACGCCGAGCACCGAGGGCCTGTTCTCCGGCAACCTGCCGGCGGGAGCGACGCCGCCCTCCGGCCCGCTGCCGTCCACCAACGACCCTAACGCGGAATACACGTCGAAAACCTCGCTGGTTGCCTATGACAATCTCGGCAACAAGAAGCTGCTCGACGTCTACTTCACCAACACCGGCGCCGGCACCTGGCAGGTCTCGGTCTTCGACCAGTCGAAGGCGACCGCGGGCACCTCTTTTCCCTATACGGGCGGCGCTCTGGGATCGGCCAACCTCACTTTCGACACCACGACAGGCAAGCTTACCGGCGCGACGGACAGCGTCTCGTTCACGGTACCGGGCGGCTCGACGCTGGACCTCGATCTCTCCCAGCTGACGCAGCTCGGCACCGGCTTCACCGTTGCCGACGCCAAGGTCAACGGCAACGCGCCGAGCTCCATCCAGAAGGTCCAGATCGGCCAGGACGGCATCATCTACGCGCAGTTCGAGGATGGCTCGACCAAGGCGCTTTACAAGATCCCGCTGGCCGACGTTCAGAGCCCCGACAACCTCACCGCAATGCCCGGTAACGTCTATGTGCAGAGCACCGACTCCGGCGCCGTCCACATCGGCTTTGCCAATGAAGGCAAGCTCGGCTCCATCGTCTCCGGGGCGCTTGAAAACTCCAACGTCGATATCGCCGAGGAACTGACCAACATGATTGCGGCGCAGCGCAGCTACACCGCCAATTCCAAGGTCTTCCAGACCGGCTCGGACCTGATGGACGTCCTCGTCAACCTGAAGAGATAAACGACGGGCGCCGCCCGTGAAAGATCAGCATGTCGCTTTCCTCCGCACTAAGCATTGCCCAATCGGCGCTCCTGGCCACGTCCAAGCAGACCAGCGTCGTATCGCGCAATGTGGCCGACGCGTCGAATCCTGACTATACCCGCCGCATCGCCGTGGTGACCAGCACGGCGCCCGGCGCCCGGGCGGTGGAAATCCAACGCGCGGCGAATGATCTCCTGTTCCGCCAGAACCTTTCGGCGCTGTCGGCATGGAGCGGCCAGAGCGCGCTTTACAACGGCATGGATCAGCTCGATCTGTCGGTCAACGGAGTCGACAACGCGTCGTCCCCCTCGACGGCAATCGCCAACCTGCAGCAGTCCCTGCAGCTTTACGCCACGACGCCATCAAACCAGAACCTCGGCACCAGCGTCGTCGACGCCGCCAAGCAGGTGGTGAACTCTCTCAACAGCGGCACCAAGGCGATCCAGGACTTCCGCACCCAGGCCGACAGCCAGATCTCCACCGCCGTCAACGATCTCAACTCGCTGCTCAGCCAGTTCCAGGACGCCAACAAGGCGGTCATCTCGGGCACTCGCTCCGGCACGGACGTGTCCGACGCGCTCGATCAGCGCGACGCGATCCTGAAGAAGATATCGGAATACGTTCCGGTCTCCACCTTCACGCGCGGCGACAACGACATGGTCATCACCACCAAGGACGGTGCGACGCTGTTCGAGACTGTGCCGCGTTCGGTGACCTTCGCGCCGTCGTCCGGCTATTCGGCCGGCACGCCCGGCAACGCCGTCTATATCGACAACGTGCCGGTCTCTGCCGGCACCGGCGACAACACCACCGCCGACGGCAAGCTTGCAGGCCTTCTGAAGCTGCGCGACGGCGTTGCCTCGACCATGCAGAGTCAGCTCGACGAGATCGCGCGCGGCCTGATCACGGCATTTGCCGAGACCGCGCCGTCGCAGCCAAATGCTGCGGGCCTGTTCACATGGTCGGGCGCCCCGGCAATTCCGGCCGCTGGCACCCTGGTCGACGGCCTCGCCGGCACGATCAGCGTCAACGCCGCCTTCGATCCGAGCGCCGGCGGCAATCCCGCGCTGTTGCGCGACGGCGGCGCCAACGGCGCGGCCTATGTCGTCAACACCGGCGGCGCATCCTATTCGGACCTGCTGATCGGCTACGGCAACAAGCTCGATCAGCCGATGGCCTTCGACAGCTCGGCCGGTATCACCGTCAGCTCGGGCGTCTCCGACTACGCGGCCAATGCCATCGGCTGGTTCGAAGGCGTGCGCCAGCAGGCCTCGACCAATGCCGACAGCAAGCAGGCACTGGCCGCGCGCACGGCCGAGGCGCTGTCCAACGACACCGGGGTCAATGTCGACCAGGAGATGTCCCTGCTCCTCGACCTCGAGCACACCTATCAGGCCTCGGCGCATATGATGAAGACGGTCAGCGACATGCTGGACTCGCTGATGGCCGCGGTAGGATAATCCATGAAAGCGACAGGCGTTTCCTCAGCTGCCATTTCCAACGCGCTGCGTTACCAGCAGGCGAAGATGCAGGCTGACCTCATCAAGGCGACCAAGGAATCGCAGACCGGCACCGTCGCTGATGTCGGCCTGGCGCTTGGCAGCCGCACGACCCAGGCCGTCACCTTTCAGCGCGACCTCGACCGGCTGAACGGCATCGTCGATTCCAACGCGCTCGTCTCAGCGCGCCTGACATCGACCCAGGATTCGCTCGGCCAGATCGCCGGTGCCGCGCAGAGCTTCCTGTCTGCCCTGACCAGCGGCGTGTCGGGCGACTCCTCGACCAGCATCCTGCAGACCGCCGGCTCCTCGGCGCTGCAGCAGATGACGGGCATCCTCAACACCAGCGTCAACGGCGAATATCTGTTTGCCGGCACCAACACCGACGTCAAGCCGGTCGACGATTTCAACGCCGCCGGCTCGCCGGCCAAGGCTGCGTTCGATGCCGCCTTTTCGAGCTATTTCGGCTTTACCCAGACAGATCCGGCGGCGGCCAACATCACCGCCGCGCAGATGGACGACTTCATCACCACCCAGGTCGAGCCGCAATTCCTGGGCGCCGGCTGGCAGGCCAACTGGTCGGGCGCCACGGACGACCAGATCACCAGCCGCATTTCGCTCAACGAGACCACCCAGACCTCGGTCAGCGCCAACGAGCAAGGCATCCGCAAGCTCGCCATGGCGGCTACCATGGTCCGCAGCATGCTCACCGGCAGCATCAGCGAGGCCGCCCAGAACGCCATCGTCAGCCGCGCGCAGGCGCTGGTCGGCGATGCCATCGGCGGCATCACTCAGATACGGGCCGAGACAGGCATTGCCCAGCAACGCGTGTCCGACGCCAGCGACCGCATGAAGACGCAGGTCGACCTCTTCGAGAAGCATATCGTCGACCTCGAAGGCGTCGATCCGGCCGAAGCCGCCACCCGCGTCGCCGACCTGACGCAGCATATCGAGACCTCCTTCGCCTTGACCGCGCGTCTGCAGCAGCTCAGCCTGCTGAACTATCTGACTTGAACACATAAACCGGAACGCCAGAGCGCCGACGATGTATCAATTCTCCTACGCCGACATCCAGACCGACTCCGTCGCCGATGCCAAGGACCGGGAGCGGCAGTTGCTCACCCGTTCGATCGACATGCTGGCCGCCGCGGCAGCCGTCGGCACCGAGTCGATGGAAGCGGTCGAGGCGCTGCACTTCACCAACCGCATCTGGACCACCTTTGTCCAGGATCTCGGCTCCAGCGACAACGCCCTGCCCAAGGAGCTGCGCGCCAACCTGATCTCCATCGGCCTGTGGCTGCTGCGCGAGACGGAAGACATCCGCCAGGGCCGCACCAACAATTTCGAAGGACTGATCGAGGTCTCCCAGATCATCCGAGACGGCATCCAATGACCAACACGCTGAAGATCTCGCTGAAGCCCAACGAGAAGATCTATGTCAACGGCGCGGTCATCCGCGTCGACCGCAAGGTCACCATCGAGCTGATGAACGACGTGCAGTTCCTGCTCGAAAGCCATGTCATCCAGGCCGACCAGGCGTCGACGCCTCTCAGGCAGCTCTATTTCATCGTGCAGATCATGCTGATCAACCCGGTCGGCGCCTCCGAGGCGCGCGACATGTTCCGCCGCTCGCTGCCGATGCTGATCGCAAGCTTCGACAACCAGGACATCTGCAAGGGCCTGAAGCAGATCGACCGGATGGTCGGCGAGGATGATATCTATGAGGCGCTGAAAGCGATCCGCGCCCTCTATCCGCTCGAGCGCAGGGCGCTCGAAGACAATGACGACATTCCCGAAACGCCGCGCGCATTGGCTGTAGGAGCATAAGATGGCCGTGGACATGACGACAACGATCCCGGTTGGCGCCAACCAGGCCAGCCAGCAGACCTCGAAGACGGCGGTGGATTACCAGTCGTTCCTGAAGCTCCTGATCGCCGAGATGAAGAACCAGGATCCGACCAAGCCGATGGATTCGACGCAGTATGTCGCGCAGCTCGCCACTTTCTCCCAAGTCGAGCAGTCGGTGCAGACCAACACCAAGCTCGACCAGATCATGCAGTCCTCGGCCTTGTCGCAGGCCGACGCGCTGATCGGCCGCTCGATCACCTCGGCCGACGGCAAAACCACCGGCACGGTGGCGTCGGTGACGCTCTCCAGCAGCGGCCTTATCGCCGTGCTGCAGGACGGCACCCAGGTCCCCGTCGGCGCGGGTGTGTCGATCAAGCCGGCCGCCTAAGCAGGTTTTCCGAAAGGGGGGCCGGTTTCGGGATAAAGACATGCTTAAAATCAAAAAAGCTAAAGCAGGTCGCGTGAAACGTTTTTCACGCGACCCGCTTTAGCCGGCTTCGCACAGGGGCAGCCCATGAACGAGGCCGACGCCCTCGATATCGTCCAGTACGCCGTGTGGACGGTGCTTACGGCTTCCGCCCCCGTGGTGCTGGTGGCGATGGTGGTCGGCATCGGCATCGCGCTCATCCAGGCGCTGACCCAGATCCAGGAAATCACGCTTACCTTCGTGCCGAAGATCGTCGCCATCATGCTCGTGGTGGCGCTGACCGGCCCGTTCATCGGCGGCCAGATCTCGGCCTTCACCAACGTCATCTTCGGGCGCATCGAACACGGCTTCTGACGCGAAGCCGCAGCGAGCGTCTGGCGGCCTGTTCGCAAGCCGCGAGATCGCTTGCGGCGGCGTTTCTTGCAGCTAGATTGTAGGCGCGACGGCGTCGGCCGACGTCTCAGGCGATTCAGGAAGCGATGCATCAGGCAAGAACGGCCGGCGGGCCATGTGCGGAATAGCCGGCGTCTGGCGAAAGCGCGATCCGATCGGCAGCGGCGATCGTCGCGACGTCGCGCGCATGATGCAGGCCTTGGCGCATCGCGGTCCCGACGATCACGGCAACTGGAATAACGCCCGCCTGGCGCTCGGCCACCGCCGGCTGACCATCATCGATCCATCGCCCGCCGCGCGCGAGCCGATGCTGACCGCGTCCGGCGACGGCGTGCTGTGCTACAATGGCGAGGTCTATAATTTTCGCGCGCTGCGCAAGACGCTGCAGGCGGAAGGCCTGACGTTCCAATCGGTCTCCGACACCGAGGTGGTGCTTCAGGCCCTGCATCACTGGGGTCCGCAAAAAGCGGTGCCGCTGTTCGACGGTATGTTCTCCTTCGCCTATTTCGATGCCCGCGACGGCGCCCTGTGGCTTGCCAGGGACAGGCTGGGCATCAAGCCGATGTCGGTCGCCGAAACCGGCGACCGCGTGCTGTTCGCCTCGGAGGACAAGGCGATCCTCGCCTGCCACGACTTTGCGCGCCGGATCGACACGCGCGAGCTGACGCTGCGGCTTGCCTGGCAGAGCCGCGATTCGAGCTACAGCGTTTTTGACGGCATCGAGCGGCTCCCACCGGCAAGCCTTTGGAGGATCACCGGAGACGGCATCGACAGGCGCCGCTTCTGGCACGTCCTCGATGTTCTCGATACCACGCGCATCGCCGGCGACAGGACGTCCGACGCCGAGCATATGGCGACGCTCGAGAGGCTGCTCGAGGAAAGTGTCGAGCTGCATTGCATCGCCGATGCCAGCCTTGCAACCGCCTGCAGCGGTGGCGTCGATTCCGGCCTGATCACCGCGCTTGCCAAGCGCTTCAGGCCAGAGCTGCACGGCTACGTCATCGACCAGAAGCTCGGCCACAGTGAAGCGCCGGACGCCGAGCGCACCGGTCGCCATGTCGGCGTCAGCCTGCGCCGGGTGGCTTTCGACAAGGACCGGTTCCTCGAGCTCTGGCCGCGCGCGATCTGGCACATTGAAACCGACGGCTGGCATGCCAGCCACGCCGCGTTGCTGGCGCTTGCCGAGCAGTGCCGCGCCGACGGCGTCAAGGTGCTGCTCACCGGCGAGGGTTCCGACGAGCTCTTCGGCGGCTACAAATGGCAAGCATCGACGATCAGGGTCTGGCGCCAATCCTGGCTGCAGCGCCTGTTCCGCTCGAAGGCCAGGCAGGACCGCAAATTCGCCGAATTGCGCCGCGCGCCGTTTCGAAACTCGATCGGTCGCGGCTCGCCGACGGACCGCATCATGGCGCTCAGAGCCCTGTCGCCCGAGCTGAACTTCCTGCAGACAAAGCTGTTCGACAGGCTGGAAGGCGTCGCGCCGGCCAGCGACCGCGCCTTCCTGGCAAGCTGCTTCTACGACCTCTACTCGCATCTGCAGGACCTGCTGCACCGGCACGACCGGTTGAGCATGGCGGCCTCCGTCGAGCTCAGGGTGCCGTTCCTCGAGAACCGGCTGATCGACTTCGCCCTTCACCTGCCGCGCAGGCGGAAATACCGCGACGGAACCGGTAAGTGGCTGCTGAAAAAGGCGGCCGAGCGCCATCTGCCGCGCGAAAACATTCGCGCCGAAAAGAACGGCTTCGAGATGGATGCCGCTTTTTCAGCCGGAACGCAGGGCCTGCTGCGCGGCGGTGTGCTGCGCGACGCGATGAAATGGTCTGCTTCCGAATTGGACGACCTGATCGACATGGCAAGAAGCCAGGAAACGTCGCGCCTGCGTCTCGTCGGCATGGAAATGCTGCTCAGGCTTTACATGAATGGCGAGACGGCAGGCGGCCTGACCGAGGCCCTGCATGCCGAGGCGAGAAACGCCAAATAGCCAAAAGTTGGTCCAGACCGGCCAGATGCTTGGTTTAAAGCTTCGCCGACGCATTTTCGCCTTTGCCTTCCTGTTGTTGGGCCGCACTCTTTGGCGAGTCGCCTGCCCTTCCGGGTGCGGCGAGCCCTCTACAGCGGACGAAGGCGCAACCATGATCGACGACGAGCCGGAAAGCGAACGCGTCTCCGCGCTGGCGCCGTTCCGGCACGGTATCTTCCGCGCCGTCTGGTCGGCCAGCCTGGTGTCGAATTTCGGCGGCCTGATCCAGGGCGTCGGCGCCGCCTGGATGATGACCACGATCGCCACCTCGCCCTACCAGGTGGCGCTGGTCCAGGCCTCGACCACCTTGCCGATCATGCTGTTCGCGCTCGTTGCCGGCGCCATCGCCGACAGCTTCAACCGCCGCAAGGTGATGCTGGTGGCGCAGACCTTCATGCTGGTCGTCTCGGCGCTGCTGACCTTGTTCACCTGGCAAGGCTGGATGACGCCATGGACGCTGCTTGCCTTCACCTTCCTCATCGACAGCGGCACGGCGCTGAACAGCCCGTCATGGCAGGCCTCGGTCGGCGACATGGTGCCGCGCGCCAAGGTGCCGGCGGCCGTCGCGCTTAATTCGCTGGGCTTCAACATCACCCGCAGCGTCGGCCCGGCCATCGGCGGCGTCATCGTCGCCGCAGCAGGTGCGGCGGCCGCCTTCGCCGCCAACGCCGTCAGCTATATCGGCCTGATCGTCGTGCTCGCCCGCTGGAAGCCGGCGCTGCCCGAGCAGACCCTGCCGCGCGAGTCGCTGGGCGCGGCGATGGGCGCCGGCCTGCGCTATGTCGCCATGTCGCCCAACATCGCCAAGGTGCTGGTCCGCGGTCTGGCCTTCGGCTTCAGCGCCGGCGCGGTGCTGGCGCTTCTTCCCCTGGTGGCGCGCGACGTCGTCAAGGGCGACGCGCTGACCTACGGCATCATGCTCGGCGCCTTCGGCATCGGCGCGGTCGGCGGCGCGCTGATCAGCGTGCGGCTCAGGCAGCTGCTGTCGAGCGAGGTGATGGTGCGCATGGCCTTTTGCGGTTTCGCCCTATGCGCCCTCAACGCCGCCGTCAGCCACAATGGCTGGCAGACGTCCGCGGGCCTGCTCATTGGCGGCGCCTGCTGGGTGATCGCGCTCTCGCATTTCAACGTCACGGTGCAGATGTCGACGCCGCGCTGGGTGGTCGGCCGCGTGCTGTCGATCTACCAGACGGCGACCTTTGGCGGCATCGCGCTGGGCAGCTGGATCTGGGGCGTCGTCGCCGACGCGCATGGCGCCGAGACCGCGCTGATCGCGGCGGCGGTCGCGATGCTCGCCGGCAGCGCCATTGGCTTCGCCCTGCCGCTGCCGCGGCAGACGGTGCTCAACCTCGATCCGCTCAACCGTTTCAAGGAGCCGATGCTGGCGCTCGATCTCAAGCCGCGCAGCGGCCCCATCGCCATCATGATCGAGTACGTCATCCGCGAGGACGACGTGCCGGAATTCCTTGCGACCATGGCCGAGCGCGGCCGTATCCGCCGCCGCGACGGCGCCCGCAACTGGACGCTCGCGCGGGATCTGGAAAATCCGTCGGTTTGGATCGAGCACTACCACACGCCGACCTGGGTCGAGTATATCCGCCACAACCGGCGCGCCACCCATGCCGACGCCGTGGTCGGCGAACGCATCCGCGCGCTGCACAGCGGCGAGAACCCGCCGCGCGTGCGCCGCATGATCGAGCGCCCGACCACCGCCGGCACGACGCTCGTCTCGCCGAAAGGCCCGATCGATCACTGACGGCACGTCGTTCGAAGCACGCTTCCGGCAAACGACATGCGCCGAAGGATCAGGGATCAATCGGCGCTCTGGATCATGTAGAGCTTGCGGGTGGTCTCGTGGATGCGCCACTCGCCCTTCCATCCCTGCGGCAGGACGAGAAGGTCGCCCGGCCCCAGCTCGCGCATCTCGCCATCGGCGCTGCTCACCTCGGCGCGGCCGCAGATGATGTGGCAGATCTCCGACGAGTTCGTGCGGTCGGCGGTGAACCGTCCGGGCGTGCATTCCCAGATGCCGATATCGATGGTTCCGTCCGGCGATTGGAAGAACGACCGCGCGGCCTCCATCTGATCCCCTTCGAAAGAGGTCGGCTTCGGTGAAAAAGCGCCGATGTCGGCCTTGGCGAGGTCGTGGAAAGTCGAGAGATCGATCAAGCTGGTCTCCATGGGTCAGGGCAATTCCAGCGGTCTGGAACTGCGCGAAAACGAACGATTGGGCGGACGCCGAACCGCCCTAGTGGCCAGTCAAGCTGTCGGCCAGGGCGGCCAGCTTCGAGGTATGCGAAAGCCCGGCGGCCTCGCGGTTATCGGCGATGCGGTAGAGCTGGTACATCGAATGGACGCCCAGCCAACGGAACGGCTCCGGCTCCCATGGCCGCACCTTGCGGTTGACCCAGGGCAGCCGCGTCAGTTCGGTGCTCTCGCCGAGCACGAGATCGCTCAGCGTGCGCCCCGACAAGTTGGAGCTGGACACGCCGAGCCCGACATAGCCGCCGGCCCAGCCGATGCGCGTCGCGGGATCGAGGCCGACCGTCGTGCACCAGTCGCGCGGCACGCCGAGCACGCCGCACCAGGCATGATCGATGCGGCATCCCGCCGTCTGCGGCAGCAGCGTCGTCAGGATCGTGTGCAGCTGGTCGATCGTCGCCTGCTGCGTCTGCCCGTTGACGTCGGTGCGCGACCCGTAGCGGTAGGGCACGCCGCGCCCGCCCATGGTGATGCGCCCCTCGCGCGTGCGCTGGGCATAGCAATAGGCATGCGCCGCATTGCCGAGCAGCTCGTGCCCCTCCCAGCCGATCTTGCGCCAAAGTTCCTCCGACAGCGGCTCGGTGACGATCTGCGCGCTGTTGAGAGCCAGCCAGGTCCGCTCCTCTCCTGGAATGCCGGCCGTGAACCCTTCCGTGGCGCGAATGACGGTTTCGGCCCGCACCGTGCCATGGTCCGTTGTCACAACGCCCTTGGCGATCGCCGTCACCGTCGTCTTTTCGTAGATCGAAACACCGAGACGCTCGACCGCCGCCGCCAGCCCGCGCACCAGCTTGGCCGGCTGCACGCGCGCCTGGCCGTGGATGACGAAGCCGCCGAGTACATTGTGGATATTGATGCGCGCGCGGGTCGCAGCCTGGTCTAGCAGTTCGATGCGTTCGGGGTCGGCATCCCAGGAGCGGATCGTCTCGAATTCCTCGCGCACCCGCTCCAGCTGCGCCGGATTGGTGGCAACCGTCAGATTGTCGACGCGACGGATGTCGGCATCGATGCCTTCTTCCGTCGCCACCCGGATCACCTCGTCGACACAGCCGGCCATCGCCTTCTGCATGGCGGTGACGCCTTGCCGTGTCGACGTCTTCAAATACTTCTCGCGCGACCAGCCGAAGCCGCCCGATAGCCAGCCGCCATTGCGCCCCGAGGCGCCGAAGCCGGCAAACTCGCGTTCGACGAGCACGATGCGCAGCGATGGCTTCGCCTTCTTCAGATAGTAGGCTGTCCAAAGCCCGGTATAGCCGGCGCCGACGATCGCGACATCGGCCTCGATGTCGCCGGGCAAAGGCGGACGCGGCGCGGGGATATGACCCAGATCCGCATACCAGAACGAGATGTCGCCATTGCGCTTGACTTGCATGGGATGGCTTCCGCTAGAGCAATTCCAGGAAAAGTGTGAAACGGTTTTCGGTCCGGGATTGCGTTAAAACAAAGAGATGGATCAGGTGAGCGTTGTGTCGGCCGTGCTGTCGTCGGGCAGGAGTTTCGCATCGGCGCCGTCGAAGCAGAGCTCGACCTTCTCGCCGAGGCCAAAACTCTCGCCGGCGAGCGGCGAGCGCACGATCGCGGTCGAGCCGTCTGCGAGCTTCACTTCATATTTCGACCCCGAGCCGAGATAGATCGCCTCGGCGATCGTCCCCGACAACCGGTTCGTGCCGGCGGCATCCTGGCCCGATCGGCGGATGGCAAGCTTCTCCGGCCGCAGCAGCATGACCGGATTGGCTTCGCCGGCCAGCCGACGGGGCGCGGTGACCGTCTCGCCGGCGACACTCAGAGCCGTCCCGGTGCCGTCGCTTTTCGCCTCGCCGCGCAACACGGTGGAATCGCCGATGAAGCGGCCGACGAAGAGCGTCGCCGGTTCGTCATAGAGCTGGCGGCCGGTGCCGATCTGCTCGATGCGCCCGCGATTGAAGACGGCGATGCGGTCCGACAGCACCAGGGCCTCTTCCTGGTCGTGCGTGACATAGACGAAGGTGGTGCCGAGCTCGCGATGAATGCGCTTGATCTCGAGCTGCAGCCATTCGCGCAGCTTCTTGTCGAGCGCGCCGAGCGGCTCGTCCATCAGGAGCAGCGGCGGATCGAAGACGATGGCGCGTGCAAGCGCGACGCGCTGCTGCTGGCCGCCGGACAATTCGCTCGGATAGCGATGCGCGAAGTCGCCCATCTTGACCATGTCGAGCGCTCTCGCAACCCGCTTCTTGCGCTCGTCCTGCTTGATGCCACGCAATGTCAGCGGATAGGCGACGTTGCGGCCGACCGTCATATGCGGGAACAGCGCGTAGTGCTGGAACACGACGCCGATATTGCGCTTGTGGGCCGGCACGCCGACGACGCTCTTTCCCCCGACCAGAAGCTTGCCGCTGGTCACGTCGGTGAAGCCGGCGACGACGTTGAGCGTCGTCGTCTTGCCCGAGCCGCTCGGCCCCAGCAGCGTCATGAACTCGCCTGGCTCGATCCTGAGCGAGACACCGTCCAGCGCCTTGAAGGACCCGTAGGCCTTGCTGACCATGTCGAGGTCGATCGCGGCGCCGCGATTTTCCGCTCTCGGGTTCATAGGCGTCCCTTCCGTTCGCGGCCGAGGAGGAGCATGCCGCCGCCGATCAGGATCGTGGTGGCGAACAACAGGATGGTGCCGACGGCCGCGACCGTCGGGTCGGCATCGCGCGTGATCGAGGAAAATATCTGCACCGGCAACGTCTTGAGATAGGGGTTGGTGATAAAGAGCGACACCACGATCTCGTCGAAGGACGTGGCGAATGCGAACAGCAACCCCGACAGGATGCCGGGCAGGATCAGCGGCAGCGTCACCGTGCGGAACGTGGTCAGCGCGCCGGCGCCGAGGCTTGCCGCCGCGGTCTCAAGCCGCCTGTCGAACACTTCGAGATTGGCCGAAACCGCGATCAGCACGAAGGGCAGCGCCAGGATCGTATGCGCAAGCACGAAGCCGGTCAGCGTGCCCACGAGCTGCGCATCGAGATAGACGGCATAGATGCCGATGGCCAGAACCACGCCCGGCACGACCATCGGCGTCAGCATCAGCATGCGCAAGAGATTGGCCGGTCGCGCCTTCATGCGGTCGAGGCCGAAGGCGGCGAGCGTGCCGAGCACCGTCGCCAGCACCGCCACCAGCGAGGCGACCTTGAGCGAGTTGAGGAAGCTGGAAGACCAATCCGGGTTGGTGGCGAAATTCAGGTACCACTGCCAGGAAAAGCCCTGCGGCGGAAAGGCGAGCGACTTGTTCTCGTTGAACGACATCGGCACCACGACCAGTGTCGGCGCCACCAACCATATCGCCACCAGCAGGCAGACAAGCCCGAGGATGACGCGCGTGAGCGGCTTCATCTCCATCAGCGTCGCCCCGCTTCCCGATGCCTCGACCGCATCACCGGCGCCGCAAGCGCGAGCAGCACGAAGGTCGCGACCAGCAGCACCACGCCCATGGCGCCACCGCGTCCCCATTGCAGCAGGCTGAGCACCTGCGTCTGCACCAGCGTCGACAGCATGGTCGAGCGCGGTCCGCCGAGCAGCGCCGGCGTGATGTAGAAGCCCAGCGCCAGGATGAAGACGATGATCGCGCCGGCATAGACGCCTGGCAGCGACAGCGGCAGGTAGACGGTGAAGAACGCGCGCGATGGCCGCGCTCCGAGACTCCGCGCCGCCTGCACCAGCCTGAGATCGATCCCCTTCATCACCGAATAGAGCGGCAGGATCATGAACGGCAGGAGCACCTGCGCCATGCCGATCACCACGCCCGTCTGGGTACGGATCAGGCGGATGCCGTCGAAACCGGCCGATCTCAGCAGCGAGTTGATGACGCCGGAATCCTGCAGCAGGATCACCCAGGAAAGCGTGCGCACCACGCCGCTCACCCAGAACGGGATCAAGACGCAGAGCACAAGGACGAGCCGCGCGCGTGGCCCGACGGCGGTCATCAGATAGGCGTAAGGGTAAGCGCAGAGCACGCAGACCACAGTCACCCAGGCCGAGATCGTAAAGGTGCGCTGGAGCACCGTCAGATTGACGGGTGCGCCGAAGAACCAGGCATAGTTCTGCAGGCCCCATTGCGGCTCCGACAGGCTGCGCAGCACGATGGTGATTAGCGGATAGCCGATCACCGCGGCCAGCAGCACCAGCGCCGGCAGCGTGAGCGCGAACGGCCGCCATGCCCAGCCCGCCCGTTGCGGGGCGGAAGGCGTCGTCGGTTCGAGCGCGCTCACGGACCTCTCCTTCAGCCCGTCAGTTGCCGGCCATCAACGCCGACCACTTCTCCTGCGCCACGGCGAAGTTCGGGACCCAGAACTTGAAGTTCTGCTTGTAGCCCTGCTTCTGGCGCTCAGGCGTGTTGGTCAGGAAGGCGGCGACGGAGGCGTCGACCTTGGGCTGCGCGTCGCTGTTGATCGGCGTGTAGGACGTCTTTTCCGCCAGGATCTCCTGCGACTGCTTGCCGAGATAGGCGTTGAGCAGCGCGTAAGCGGCATCCGTGTCCTTGACGCCGACCGGGATCGTCATCTGGTCCATCACCACCAGCCAGTCCTGCCATGCGGGCGCATATTTGGCGCCGTTCTTGACCGCGGTCATGGCGCGGCCGGTCCACATCATCAGCATGTCGGCTTCGCCGGACTCCGCCAATTGCTGCGATTCAGCGCCCGTCTTCCAGAAGATGGTGTCGGGACCGAGCTTGCGGACCACGTCGATGGCCTTGTCGATATCGGCCACCGTCATCGCCTTCGGGTCGCCGCCGGCGACCTTGAAGGCCTGTTCCAGCAGCCCGCCGGTCGGGCTGCCGGAGCCGTCGATCCCGCGCACGCCCGGGAACTTTTCCGTGTCGAAGAAGTCGGCCCAGCTCTTGGGCGGATTATCCTTGTACTTCTCCTTGTTGTACATCAGCACGACGCCGTAATTCATCGCCGGCACCGAGCATTCGCCGACCTGGCCTTCCGGGATTTTCGAGACGTCGAGCTTGGTCAGGTCCAGTTTCTGGAACAGCTTGCCGCAATAGACGTAAGGCGGCAGGTCGTCGGTATCGACGACGTCCCAGGTGACATTGCCGGATTCGACCTGCGCCTGCAGCTTGGCGATCTCGGTCGGACCGTCATTGAGCAGCTTGACGCCGGACTTGTCGACGAACTCCTTCAGCGCCGCCGCCTGTCCGTCCTGGTAGATGCCGCCATAGGAGACGAGCGTCAGGGTCTTGCCTTTCAGCGACCCCTCCTTGACCTCGCCCGCCACAGGCTTGTCCTGCGCAAAGGCCGCGCCGGTCAGAACGCCGAGCGCCAGAACGGCGCCGATGCCATATCTCGATTTCAACATAACGATAACTCTCCCATTCATGCCCGCGTTTTGATCAGCTACCTGGCGGCGGGCGGTTTCCAGGTCGTGTATTGGTCGAGCTCGGCGCGCGCCGAGGTCGGCGGCGCGATGATCCACATCACTTCGGCCCGGCCGCTGCCGATGTTCTCCGTGCGATGCGGGGTGGACGTGGTGTATTCGACGCTGTCGCCCTCCTCGAGGACATGGCTCGCCTCGCCGAGCGACACCTCGACGATGCCGCGTAGGACGATCAACATCTCATGCGCGTCGCCATGCGTGTATTGGTCGGACCCCGTCGAGCCGCCGATCTCGAACTCCCCGACATAGACTTCCATGTCGCTCAACGGGGGCCGCGACAAGAGCATCTTGCGACACCCGTCGCTGGGCGGCAGGCTGGGCCGCTCGCTGCGCCGCAGCACGCCGTGATGATTTTGAGCCGTGCTTTCGGCAAACAGCAGCGCGACGCTGACTCCGAGCGCCGAAGCCATCTGGTTGAGCGATGCCGTGCTGGCGCCGGTCAGGCCGCGCTCCAATTGGCTGATGAAGCTGGCGCTGGTTCCAGTCGCCTCGGCGAGGTCGCGCAAGGAAAGGCGGCGGGCAAGGCGCAGGCTCTTGAGCCGCATGCCGAGCACCTCTTGCGCGGCTGCTGCGACCGAACCGTTCCTGTCCCCGGTTGAAGCCTGGCCCTTATCGATAGCCTTGGGCATCTCGTTTGTTCTCCACTGAACATTTTGTACAGTGAGACTGTACAGAGCGCAAGCAGCAAGAATCCGTCGCTGCAGGCGGCTTCATAATGGGAGCGAACCGACACTCACCCTTTTGGAATTGAGATCAATTTACCGGCTTGGAATTGACAGGCTGCGGACCTGCCGGCGGCCAATATCTCGCGGTTCCCCCCGTGACCCGTCTGGTTGAGCCCTTCCAACGTCGTCATCCTCGGGTCTGCACGTCCGCTTCGCTCCCGCTCCGCCCGTGGCTGACGAAGTTTAGACGTCTCAGCTAATCTCCGGGGCTGCGATGTGCCGGGGTAGTATGCACCGGCAAGATTCCTGTGTTGAAAACTAGCCCTCGCCGGCCAGGTCGCGGCGCGCCTTGTCGAGCTCTTCGGCGTAGCGGCGCATCAGATGGCTCTCGGTGAGCAGGCCAAGCACGATGCGCTCGTCGAAGTCCTCGACCACCGCCAGTTCTTCGGCCCCGGTGCGCTGGAAGGTCTCGGCGGCGGTCTGGACATTCATCGACGGCACCAGCACCGCATCCTTGAACTGGGCGAGCGCGCTCACCGGCGTCTCGCCATCGGAGGGATCGCTGTGCAGTTCCGGCACGAGCAGCATGCCGACATACTGGTCGGCCTGTTCGACGGCGATGACGCGCTGGCCGGAGCCGAGCGGGATCTCCTTGCGGAATTCGGAGAGCGTGATCGAGGCGGGAATGGTGCGGACGTCCTTGCGCATCATCGAGCCGACGGTGAGGCTGCGCATCCAGCCGACGTCATGGGCGCTGCGGATCGTCTCGCCGCGCAGATGGAAACGCCAGGTCGAGAAGGAGTAGCCGAAGGTCTCGCGCACCAGGATCGCCGACATGATCGAGGCGGCCAGCACCACGCCGGTGAGGGTCAGGTCGCGGGTCGATTCCAACGCCAGGAACGTCATGGTCAGCGGGCCGCCGACGACGCCGACCGCAAGCGAGGTCATGCCGACGACGGCGGCGACTGCCGGGTCGATGCCGGCGGATGGCGCGGTCAGCGCCATGACGCCGGCGAAGACCTTGCCGAGCAGCGCTCCCAGGAACAGCGAAGCGAAGAACAGGCCGCCGCGGAAGCCCGAGCCGAGCGAGATGGCGGAGGCCGCCAGCTTCATCACGAAGACGCTCGCCACCACCGGCAGCGCATAATTCATGGCGAACTCGCGATGCAGCGCGCCATGGCCGCTGGAGAGCACCTGCGGCGTGACCAGCCCGAGCAGGCCGACGAAGATGCCGCCGATGAACGGCCGGACCGACGCATCGATCGACAGCCGCACGAAGAGACGCTCGACGATGCTCACCAGATGCATGATGGCGATCGAGGCTGCCCCGCCGAGCAGTCCGAGCAGCAGGAACGGCACATACTCGCTGGCGGTCAAATTCGGCAAACCTGACAGCTCCAGCGGGAACGGCACGCCGCCGAACATTTCCGCCGTCAGCGAGGCGGCGATCGCCGCCGTCATAACCGGCGCCACATTGACGACGGAATAGATGCCGATGACCAGCTCGAAACCGTAGAAGGCCCCGGTCAGCGGCGCGTCGAAGGCGGCGGCAATCGCGCCGGCCGCGCCGCAGCCGACCAGAATGCGGACGTCGTTGCGGCGCAGCCGGAACGCGCGCGCAAGTCGGGAAGCTATGCCGGAGCCGATCTGCGTATAGCCGGCTTCCAATCCCACCGAGGCGCCGAAGCCGCTGGAGATCATCGTCTGCGCCACGATGATGAAAGTGTCGGTGAGCGACATGCGCCCGCCATAGAGCGCATTGGCCTCGATCGGGTCGACCGGAGTGCGGAACTTGCGCTTTCTCAGCCAGATGACGGAAAGGCCGAGCAGCAGGCCGCCGATCGCCGGGAACATCGCCTGCACCGGGTCGGCGAGCGAGAACATCGCCGAAAGACGGCCGCCCGGTTGCACGTCGAACAGCAGCCAATGCATGCCTTGCACCAGCGCGCTCATGCCGGTGACCAGCGCGCCGGCGATGGCGCCGACCATGCCGGCCATCAGCACGATCGCAATGCCGCGCGCCTCGAGCACGGGGATCGAACTGATCAGCACCGCGCGAAGCCGGCGGGCATAGACTTGTGGGTCGTTTCTGGCAGGCAACGGAACGGCTCGCCGGTATGCGAAAGATAAACAACTGCCGTGCCTGATACGCGCGGCGGCCTTGCGTGGCAACCGCAATGCCGACCGCTTGTGGCGCCATTTTGGCGTTGCGCGAATTAGCGTTAAGAACGCTTGCCGCCACGATAAAGGCGATAGATTTAGTCGGGTAACGGAACGGTCAGCGGGCCGCAGTCGTCCTCCGCGACGAAGATCGCCAGCAGTTTCGCCGGCTCGGTGGCGCTGGCATTCTCGGCGAAAGAATGGATCGCGCCTGGCGCTTCGAACCAGGTCTGGCCTTGACTGTAAGTAACTGCCGGTCCGCCTTCCATCTGCGAACGCAGCGCTCCCTTGATGACGAAGGCCGTGACGGAACCGGGATGGCGATGTCGCGGCGTATAGGCATTGGGCGGAAACTCGACCAGCGCCGTGGTGATCGAATGCCCAGACACATTCGGCAGCTTTTCGCAGGAGAGCGGCTTCGCCGTGGTGGTCGGGCGCGCCGTCGCCCCCTCCCCGGCATCAGCCCCCGTCATGTGGACATGCGCGCCCATTTCGTCAGCGGCGGTGGATGCCCTGTTGCTCTGGACTACGGCCATGCCAAGCAACCCCGCAGCGATGGCGGCGACGCCGACCAGTGCAAGGCCGCGTGAAGAAACATCTTCGATCATGACGGCAACTCCCTCGCTTACTCGGCCAGGCGAAAGCCGGCGCGCCAGCCGAGCTCGGCGACAGCCTTGTCGGTCGTGATATGGCCGTTCGGCTCCGCGACATTGAAGGCGCCCCTCGTTCCCCGCTCGACGGCAAGCAGAGCCGCGTTGGCGGCGGCATCGACATGCACCGCCGGGTCCGCGGCGGCTGCCGCGCCGGTGCCTGGCCCGTAGAGATGACCGTAGCGCAGCACGATGCCGGCGATCGGCGAAGCGCCGAGCACATGCTTCTCCAGCGCAATGACGCCGCCAACGCTGACGGCCCGACCGCCTTCCGCGCCACTGTCCAAAGGATCGGTTTCGTCGTGTGGCTCGGGTCCCAGCGCGTAGGCCCAGGCGATGCTTTGCGCGATCAGCCGCTTCGCACCGGCAGCCTTCGCCGCTTCGACGAGGTTGCGGGTTCCTTCATCGCGGATGCGGGCGTTCCGAGCGATTGCCTCGGCCATCTTCGATGGATCGAGCCCGGCCGGAAGGTCCGTGAGCTGGTGGATGACGATCTCCGGCTTTGCCGCCAAGACAGCCGCGCGCAACCCGCTCGCATCGAACACATCGACCACCACCGGATCGGCGCCGAGCGCTCGAATATCTTCTGCTTTTGCCGCCTGACGCGTCGTCGCCGTCACCCTATGCCCGGCCGCCACCAGCTGCGGCACCAACCGGCGGCCGATCGCGCCCGAGGCGCCCGCAAGAAAAATGCGATGGCCCATCGTCTTTCGCTCCTTGACGCGATAATATCAGAACACGAACAACATATAAGAGCTATGATATTATGCGCAAGGGGATTCCATCCATTCCGTCCGCCGGTGAAGGCAAGCGCGGCGAGCAAGGCTATCTGGGCTATCTGCTGCGCCAGGCGGCTGGCGCCTACCGCTTGAAGGTGGAGCGAGCGCTGGATGAATTCGGCGTGACGCAGGCGCAGTTCGCGGCCCTCACCATGATCTCGGCCTATCCTGGCCTATCCAATGCCGATCTGGCCCGGCTCGCGGTGCTGACGCCGCAGACGGTGAGCGTGATTGTCGGCAATCTGGAAAAGGCCGGTTCCCTTCTCCGCCGACCCCATGCCGTCCACGGCCGTATCCAGCATCTCGACCTTTCGGACAGCGGCCGCGCCTTGCTGAAGAAATGCCGTGAGCGGGTTTACAAATTGGAAGGCGAGCTCACCGCCGGCCTCTCCGCCGAGGAGGAGCGCGCCGTGCGGCGCTGGCTGGTCGCCGTCGCGACCGCGGATGCGGCACAGCCGTAAATGCCTCTGACGATCAGGTCGGCGCGCCGCCGTCCGTTTCATAAAGCGTGAGCTTGCGGTCGCCGATGCCGAGTTCCGCCCAGCTCGCGCGCCATTCGGCGATATGCGCCGATTTGAAATGCGCCTCGAGCGCTGCGCGGTCGCTCCAGGCCTCCGAGACATGGATGAGCCCGGCATCCAGCACGTCCTGCGCGTAGGAATAGCCGAGGCAGCCCGGTTCGGCGCGGCTCGCCAGGATCATGCGTTGCATGGCTGGCTTTGCCTGGTCGAGCCTGTCGGCTGGCAGCCGGATCGTGCCGGTGATCAGGAGCATCCGCCATCCTTTCGCAAGATCGTGGCCAGGTCCCGTAGCCACTCTCCCACCTTCGCGCAAGCTTGGAGAGTTACGGTCAAGGGCCTGCCCTGTGCGTGGCGGCCCTGGATTTGAGGACGATATGGCGATCAGCGAAACACTCCCGTCCGGCCTGGCGGTCAAGAACGGCCGCGACATCTTCTTCGCGCTGGGCATCGTCTTCATCCTGGCGGTGCTGTTCCTGCCGATCCCGGCCTTCCTCATCGATATCGGCCTTGCTTTCTCGATCGCGCTTTCGGTGCTGATCCTGATGGTGGCGCTGTGGATCCAGCGGCCGCTCGACTTCTCGTCCTTCCCGACCGTGCTGCTGATCGCCACCATGCTGCGCCTGTCGCTCAACATCGCCACCACCCGCATGATCCTGTCGCACGGCAACGAGGGCACTCATGCCGCCGGCTACGTCATCTCGGGCTTCTCCAAGCTGGTGATGTCGAGCGACTTCGTCATCGGCCTCATCGTCTTCATGATCCTGATCGTGGTGAACTTCATCGTCATCACCAAGGGCGCCACCCGTATCGCCGAAGTCGGCGCGCGTTTCACCCTCGACGCCATCCCCGGCAAGCAGATGTCGATCGACGCCGACCTTTCCGCCGGCATGATCGACGAGAAGACGGCGCAGCTGCGCCGCCGCGAATTGGAGGAGGAATCCTCCTTCTTCGGCTCGATGGACGGTGCCTCGAAATTCGTGCGCGGCGACGCCATCGCCGGCCTGATCATCACTGCCATCAATATCGTCGGCGGCATCGCTATCGGCTATCTGCGCCACGGCATGGGTCTTGGCCAGGCGGCCGACGTTTTCATCAAGCTGTCGGTCGGCGACGGCCTCGTCACCCAGATCCCGGCGCTCATCGTCTCGCTCGCCGCCGGTATGCTCGTCTCCAAGGGCGGCACGCGCGGCTCAACCAACCAGGCGGTGTTCGGTCAGCTCGGCGCGCATCCGCGCGCGCTTTACGTCGCGGCCTCGCTGCTGGTCATCCTCGGCCTGATGCCCGGCCTTCCGCTGTTCCCCTTCTTCGCGCTTGCCGGCGGCATGGCCGGCCTCGGCTACATCATCCCGCTGCGCCAGGGCCGCGAACGCGCCGCCGCCGAAGCCCTGAAGACGCAGGAGAAGGCGAACAAGGTCGAGGAGGAGAAGAACTCGGTCAAGGCCTCGCTGGTCACCGCCGAGATCGAGCTTCTGATCGGCAAGCAGCTTTCGACCAGGCTGATGGTGGCGCACCAGGAACTGGTGTTCCGCATGTCGAAGATGCGCAAGAAATTCGCCCAGCAATATGGCTTCGTGGTGCCGGAGGTGCGCGTCGCCGACGACTTCGCCATCCCGCCCAAGAGCTATCAGATCAAAGTGCACGGCACTGTGGTCGCCGAATACCAGATGCGCGTCGGCGAGATCATGGTGCTGCTCGGCACGCGCGGCGTGCCGGAGATCCCCGGCGAGGAAATCCGCGAGCCGGCCTTCGGCATGCGCGCCTATTCCGTGCTCGAAACCTTCGCCGAGGACCTGAAGCGCGAGAACTTCACCTTCGCCGACAACATGTCGGTGCTGCTCACCCATCTTTCGGAAGTCATCCGCAACAACCTGCCGCAGCTTCTGTCCTACAAGGACATGAAAGCGCTCTTGGAACGGCTCGACCCCGAATACCGCAAGCTCGCCGACGAGATTTGCACCTCGCACATCTCCTATCCCGGTCTGCAGGCGGTGCTGAAGCTGCTGCTCGCCGAGCGCGTCTCGATCCGCAACCTGCATCTGATCATCGAGGCGATCGCCGAGATCGCGCCGCATGTGCGCCGCACCGAGCAGATCGTCGAGCATGTTCGTATCCGCATGGCGCAGCAGATCTGCGGCGACCTCTCCGAAGGCGGCACGCTCAAGGTGCTACGCCTCGGCAATCGCTGGGATCTCGCCTTCCATCAGAGCCTCAAGCGCGACGCAAAGGGCGAGGTGCGCGAGTTCGATATCGATCCGCGCCAGCTCGAGGAATTCGGCCAGGACGCCACCAAGGCGATCCGCAAGCATCTCGAGGCGGGCGAGCGCTTCGTGCTTGTCACCGCGCCCGACGCGCGTCCCTACGTGCGCATGATCATCGAGCGGCTGTTCACGACGCTTCCCGTTCTCAGCCATGTCGAGATCGCCAAGGGCGTCGAGATCAAGGTGCTCGGGACCATCTCGTGAACGCGCTCTCGCAAGGCGTCGTCATCGCCGCCTTCCTCGCCTTCTGCCGTATCGGCGCCTGCTTTATGCTGATGCCGGGCCTGTCGAGCGCCCGCGTGCCGCTGCAGATCCGGCTGTTCGTTTCGCTCGCCGCTACCGGCGGCCTGCTCGCTTTCCTGTGGGACCGCATCTACCCGTTCGTCGATCCGCGCCCGCAGGTCCTGGCGCCGATGATCGTCTCCGAGCTCCTGGTCGGCGGGCTGATTGGGGCCATGACCAGGCTCTACATGGAGGCACTGCGCTTCATGGGTTCGGCCATCGCCATGCTGATCGGCTATGGCGGCTCGGGCGGACCGGCGATCGAGGAGCCGGAACCGCAGGCGGCGCTCGCCGCCATCATCTCGTTCTCGGCGCTGCTCCTGCTCTTCGTCTTCGACTTCGACCACGAGATCGTCAAGGCGCTCGTCGCCTCCTACCAGGTCGCTCCAGTCAACGTGTTCTTCAACCCGCAGGCGGCGCTGGTCGACGTCACCGACACCGTGTCGGACGCCTTCTTCCTGGTCATTCGGCTCGGCAGCCCTTTCGTCGCCTATGCCATCCTGGTCAATCTGACGATCGGCTTCGTCAACAAGCTGACGCCGCAGATCCCGGTCTATTTCATCTCGCTGCCCTTCGTCATCGCCGGCGGCATGATCATCTTCTATTTCGCCGTCGGCACCTTGCTGTCGCTGTTCGTCGACGGCTTCGTCGACCTCACGCTGGCGAGATAGGCTCAATGACCGCGCGAAAGGACCGCCTGAAGAAACTGGTCAAGGTGCAGCAGCAGTTGAAGGCGCTGCACGAAATCCGCCATGCCGGCTTCCTCGCCGCCGCCGTCAAGGCCGAAGCTGAGGCCAAGGACCTGATCGAGCGCTTCGACACCGGCGCTTCGCTGGGCGCTCTCTTTCCGGAAATCTATCATCGCCGCATCACCGGCGCGCTCGAGCGCCAGAAAAAGAACCTGGAAGACGCCCGCCAGGAAGCCGCGTTGATCGCCACCGCGACGGCGCGCACCAACATGGTCGAGCGTGCCTACAAGGACGTGCGCCGCCGCGACGAGCGCGAGCGCTCTGACCGCGAGCGGCTCGATCTTATCACGCAGAAGCGAGTGGACGAAGGCTGACCTCCCGCAAGCCTGCCACAAGCTTGTTCAGTCATTGTGCGGATGACAAAACCGGCAAAGGGCGGACTTTCTTGGCCATTTCCCCACCCAGCGACATCGTCATGGACGTTGCCCGCGCAGCGGAACCGGCCGATGTCGAGGCCGCGCGCGCGACGCTCGCGAGAAGGGCGAATGGCGCCTCGGCACCGTTCGCTCTCGATCCATCCGCGAGGGTCGATGCCGGCTCCATCCTCTCGCGCGCGGCGGCCGACAAGGCGGAAGCCGCCAATCCGGCGAAGAAGTTCCAGCGCTTCGAGGCGATGGTGCTGACGACCTTCATCCAGAACATGATGCCCAAGGACACCGAGGGCGTTTACGGCAAGGGCCTGGCCGGCGACATGTGGAAGTCGCAGCTGGCCGAAAAGGTGGCCGATGTCATGGCCGCGCATGGCGGCATCGGCATCGCCAAATCGATGCTCGCCGACCATTATCTCGATGGCAAGCACAAGGTGCCGGTTGGCCCTGTTGCCGGGGGGCAGCAGAAAACCGAGATCGACCAGCAGACCCGGCTTTCGACCTCGATGATCGAGGAGCTTGAGCGCAAAGCCGCACGGTCGATGACCGGCGACGACACAACCATAAAAACGGACATCAAGATCTAGGGACCTACATGGCCGACCAAACGGACCTTTCCAACCTTCCCGCACGCACCAACGCAATGGAGGCGCCCGCCGCCGCACGACCCGGCAACCTCGCCGCCATCATCGGCCGCATCGAGGAAGTCGTGGACGAGGAGACCGCCGGCATCCGCAGCGGAACGGCCTATGACCTCAAGGCCTCGAACGCGCGCAAGAGCCGATACCTCTACGAGCTGAACCGCGCCTTGAAGGGCGCCAACGAGATCGAATTCCTCGAGCAGCATCGCGAAGGCCTGCTGCGGCTGCGCCAGAATCTGGCCAGGAACGAGGCGGCGATCCTCGCCCATCTCAACGCGGTCAACGAGGTCGCCACGCTTCTGAGGAACGCCATCCAGCGCGCCGATGCCGACGGCACCTATTCGGCCGGCGAGTTCGGAATGGCGCGAGCCTGACAAAGATGATCAAGGCGCAAGGACAGACCCGGTGATAAAGTTCATCGCCGCCGCGCTGTGGATCTGCGCCGTGACGCTCGGCGCGGTCTTCTATTCGTTCCAGGCGGCCGGCCAGCGCGGCGCGGCCGAGCCGCCGAAGCCGATGCTGGGCGGCCTCGACTACGTCAAGACCGACATGATCTCGGTGCCGCTGCTGCGCGGCGGCACGATCGATGGCTATTTCCTCACCAAGCTGGTCTACACGGTGGAGCCGGAACAGATAAAGAAGCTGTCGGTCCCGGCGCAGGCTCTGATGACCGACCAAGTCTATTCCTATCTCTATTCCAACCCGCAGATCGATTTCACCAAGAAGGAATCGATCGATCTCGACGTCTTCCGCAAGTCGATCCGAGACACCATCAACAGCCGGGTCGGCGTCGAGCTGGTGCACGAGGTGCTGATCGACCAGGTCAATTTTCTCTCCAAGGACGATATCCGCGACAACGCGCTTCGCCGCCGCAGGAATGCCGGCGAAACCGCGGCGGCGATGACCAAGCCCTTCCAGGCAGCGCCGGAGCATTGACCGCCTGGCCGCCGTCCGGCGGCGATGGGCATGGCCCAGTTCCCCTACGCGATATGACGCAAGGTGACCGCGTTGACGTTAACGTCAACTCGAAGCTATATGCGCCTGTGGTCGCGCTGGAGCGCGGCGCGTCTACCTCGCCCAGCGGCCAAGCGCCGGTGCGCGTCAACGCAACCAACGAGGAGAACCGCCATGGGCGTTCAGGAGATTGCCGACAAGATCAAGTCGCGCGTGGCAAGCGCCGGCTTCGAGCATTCCGTCAAGTTCGACACTGGCAGCGACGGCGTCATCGTCATCGACGGCGCGACCGTCTCGACCACCGACACGCCGGCCGACTGCACGATCAAGCTGTCGCTCGATGATCTGGATTCGCTGATTGCCGGCGACCTCAACCCGACCATGGCCTTCATGGCCGGCAAGCTGAAGGTCGAAGGCGACATGACCGTCGCCATGGCGCTCAGCCAGCTGCTCGGCTGACCCTTCGCAAAAAGCAAAACGCCGCCCGATGGGCGGCGTTTTCCAGGAAAAGTGCGTAGCGGTTTTCCGTCCGGAATTGCGTGAAAACAAAGACTCAAGCGACAAAGCCCGGCGCCTGTCCCTTGATCTTGCGGCCGGCGGCCTTGATCGTGCCCGTGGCGCCGTAAAGCGCGCCTTCCTTCAGCTCCAGCGCCAGAAGCCGGTGTCGCTCATAGGGGCCGGGCATGGCGAGCGCTCCGGTGCGGTCGGCCGAGAAGCCGAACCGTCCGTAATAGGGCGCGTCGCCGACGAGCAGGATCGCGCCATGGCCAAGCCGCGCGGCTTCGGCGGTCGCATGCCGCATCAGCGCCGAGCCGATGCCGCCGCTCTTCAATCCCGGCTCGACCGCGAGCGGGCCGAGCAGGAGCGCTGACGGACCGCCCTCGCCCAGCCTCACATCCCACAGCCGCACCGTGCCGACGACCGCGCCCGAGGGATCGCGCGCGACAAACGCCAGGCCTTCCGAGGGCCGGCGGCCGCGCCGCAGCTTCTCGGATGACTTCTTCCTGCGCTTCGGCCCCATGGCGCGGTCGAGCAGCGCTTCGCGTGCAGCAACGTCGCCCGCGCCTTCGCCAAGGATGACGAAGGCAGGCGCCTGGGCGGCTCCCTCGTCCGGCGCGCCGCGCGAGCCAGCCTGTGCCCGGAGGGCCAGGGAGGGCGCCAACGCATTTTCAGGCGAAGTGGAAACCGGTTCGTCGTAAGAAAATGCGCCAAGAAGCACTGCAGTCGAGCCATTCTCCCCCGCGGAGAAAAGCTCAGCCGACGGTCCGGACGAGGGGGCAAATTCGGTGGCCGCAACGGCCGATTTGGTCAGGTATTCCATGTCCGCGATCCTTCACGAGCGGAGATCTGTTCCACAAGCGAGCCCGGGTGGGCGACGGGCGCCCACCTGGGATGATCTGAGCGTACTTTGCGAGCCGCTCAGATCACGTAGGATCGGAGGGGCTCGAAGCCGTTGAAGGCAACCGCCGAGTAGGTGGTCGTGTAGGCTCCGGTGCCTTCGATCAGCACCTCGTCGCCGATGGTCAGCGACAAGGGCAGCGGATAAGGCGTCTTCTCGTACATCACGTCGGCCGAATCGCAGGTCGGGCCGGCGAGCACGCAAGGCGCGGTCTCCGAGCCGTCATGGCGGGTGACCAGCGGATAGCGGATCGCCTCGTCCATCGTCTCGGCGAGACCGCCGAACTTGCCGATGTCGAGGAATACCCAGCGCACATTGTCGTTGTCGGCCTTCTTCGAGATCAGCACGACTTCCGACTTGATGACGCCGGCATTGCCGACCATGCCCCGGCCCGGCTCGATGATCGTTTCGGGCAGCGCGTTGCCGAAATGCTTGCGCAGCGCCGAGAAGATCGCCTGGCCATAGGCCTGGGCCACCGGCACGTCCTTCAGGTAACGGGTCGGGAAACCGCCGCCCATGTTGACCATCTTGAGCACGATGCCTTCCTCGGCGAGCGTCGCGAACACCTTCTTGGCGTCGCCCAGCGCGCGATCCCAGGCCGTCAGGTCGGTCTGCTGCGAGCCGACATGGAACGACACGCCATAGGCGTCGAGGCCGAGGCCCTTCGCATGGCGCAGCACGTCGACGGCCATCGCCGGCACGCAGCCGAACTTGCGCGACAGCGGCCACTCGGCGCCTTCACCGTCGGTCAGCACGCGGCAGAACACGCGCGAGCCGGGGGCGACGCGGGCGATCTTCTCGACCTCCTCGACGCAGTCCACGGCGAACAGGCGGATGCCGAGCTGGTAGGCGCGTGCGATGTCACGCTCCTTCTTGATGGTGTTGCCGAAGGAAATGCGGTCCGCCGGCGCGCCGGCATCCATCGCCATCTCGACCTCGGCAACCGATGCGGTGTCGAAGGACGAGCCCATCGCAGCAAGCAGGCGCAGGATTTCCGGCGCCGGGTTTGCTTTCACCGCATAGTAGATCTTGGAATCGGGCAAGGCCTTCTCGAAAGCGCGGAAATTGTCGCGCACGACATCGAGGTCGACGACGAGGCAGGGGCCGTTCGGACGTCGGGTGGCGAGGAAATCAAGGATGCGCTGGGTGGCCATCGGGGTCTCTCCATAACGCCTTTCGGCGCGCAATAAGGCTGCGGGACGCGGGCTGTCGGCCTCGCGAACACGCGGTGGACAAAGGCGGGACGGAAATCCATGGAACCAGCCGGTGGAGACCCCGGAACCATGAAACGCCGTCTCGCGGCGGTGAACCTTGGCCTTGCCCGGCCTCGGTTCGCTTTGTCTGCCTTGGCTTGGATGGGAAACCCGTCCGCACTGCCGGCAATGAAGGTGTGCCTCTTTAGTAACCCCGGTCTTTGGACAACCGGAAGAGAACCAGAAAGGCCCGCACCGTCGTTGCTTCAAGGTGTCCTCGGTCTTGTGGTTGGCCACTGACCGACTGGAGGGGTTGGCTCCAGTTACCTTACCGATTGCCCTCACCATTCGAGGATCGGCGGACACCCACAGGCACGTGCGACTTTGGGCAAGCGCGATATAGGAGCGAAGGGTTTCACAATCAATAAAAATCGTAAGCGCAGGTTGTAAAATTTCTGGCATCGAACAATGTTTGTCGCACTGTATCCGGAAATCGAACGATGCCAGGAACTCAAGGACCGCTTAACGCCTTCCTCGATCTGCGCCAAATGCCTGTGGCGAATGCGGAATTGGGTCCGCTCGCCGGTCTGCGCCTGGCCGTCAAGGACATCTATGACGTCGCCGGCTACCGCACCGGCTGCGGCAACCCGCAGAGATTCGCGGAGGCCCATGCCGCCTCGCGCACGGCGCAAGCGGTGCAGACGATCCTGGAGGCCGGCGCGCGATTCGTCGGCAAGACCCAAACCGACGAGCTGGCCTTCTCGCTGTTCGGCCAGAACGCGCATTTCCCTTACCCGGTCAATCCCGCCGCGCCCGATCGGGTCACCGGCGGCTCCTCCTCCGGCTCGGCGGCCGCGGTTGCTGGCGGGCTGGCGAACATCGCCACCGGCTCCGACACCGGCGGCTCGATCCGCGCGCCGGCGAGCTTCTGCGGCCTGATCGGGCTGCGCACCACCCATGGCCGCATCCCGCTCGACGGCGCGATGAAGCTGGCGTCGAGCTTCGACACCTTCGGCTGGTTCGCCGACGACATCGAAACCTATGAGACGGTCGGCAAGCTTTTGCTCGGCCGCGATCCGCACCAGCACCCGCTCAACCGCCCGCTGTCGATCCGCTGGCTGGATGCCTTCGTCATGGGGCCGGCGGAAGCCGCCGAATATGCGCGCATGAAGGCGCTGGCCGCCGGCGTCATCGGCCAGCCCGTGGAGACCGAATACGCCTTTGCCTCGTTCCCCGACGAGCTTTACTGGTGCTTTCGCCGCTTGCAGGCCTGCGAGGCCTGGCGCGAGCATGGTCCCTGGATCTCGGCCGGCGGCCGCCTGAGCCCCGGCGTCGAGGAGCGTTTCGGCTTCGGCCGCACCATCGACGCCAGGACCGTTGCGGCCGAAGCCGCGCGCCGGCTGGCGTTCCGGGCCGAGTTCGGCGCGCTGCTCGGCAATAACGGCTTCCTCGTCCTGCCCACCGTTCCCGGCGCGGCGCCGCTCGCCGCGGGCACGCCGGAACAGTTCCAGGCCTATCGCGAGAGGGCGCTGCATCTTTTGTGCCTTTCCGGTCTTTCGGGCTTTCCGCAGATCACCTTGCCGATCGGCTCCGTCGACGGCGCACCCTTCGGCCTGTCGCTGCTCGGGCCTTCCGGCAGCGACGTTGCCCT
Source organism: Mesorhizobium sp. B3-1-6 (assembly GCF_006439555.1). Lineage (NCBI taxonomy): Bacteria > Pseudomonadati > Pseudomonadota > Alphaproteobacteria > Hyphomicrobiales > Phyllobacteriaceae > Mesorhizobium > Mesorhizobium sp. B3-1-6. The sequence goes on from NZ_VFTM01000004.1 coordinate 58,152, forward strand.
GATACGGCTCGGCCGCAAGATTCTCGACGCGGCACGAAAGGTCTGACCATGGATACATTGACGCGCATGCGCGCCTTCATCGACGTGGTCGAGGCGGAAGGTTTTTCGGCCGCGGCGCGCAAGATCGGCCGCTCCAAGGCGCTCTTGTCGAAATATGTGCGCGAGCTGGAGGACGAGCTCGGCGCGCTGCTGCTCAACCGCACCACGCGCCAGTTCTCGCTGACCGAAGCCGGCCACACCTATTATCAGCGTGCCTCCGAAATCGTGCGCGAGGTCGACAACCTGGCCGAGGCGGTGCGCCAATCTTCCGGCGACGTTCGCGGCAGGATCAAGCTGTCGGCCGCCCGCACCTTCGCCGACGCGCCGATCGGTCAGTCGCTGGTCGACTTCGCCAGGCAGCACCCCGACATCGTGCTCGACGTCCATCTCGACGACCGCTTCGTCGACCTTGTCGAGGAAGGTTTCGACCTTGCCGTGCGCATCTCGCGGCTGGAGAATTCCTCGCTCATCGCCAGGCGGCTGGCGCCGTTTTCGGTCAGGCTTTGCGCGTCGCCGGAACTGATCGCCAAACATGGCAAGCCGACACGTCCGCAGGACCTCGCCAACATGCCCTGCATTGTCGACACCAACGGCCGCTCGCTGGCCAACTGGCGCTTCAAGGGCGAGGGTGAGGACTCTATCAGCGTCGCTGTTTCAGGCCCGATCGAGGTCAACAGCCCGATCGTGGCAAGAGCCGCCGCGCTCTCCGGTCTGGGCTTCGCCATGCTGCCGGATTTCATCGCTGCTCCCGACGTCGCGTCCGGCAAGCTGGTCACCGCCCTCGACGACCGTATACCGGCCGGCACCGGCATCTTCGCCGTCTACCCGCACCGCCGCTATCTGCCGGCCAAGGTGCGTGTCTTCGTCGATTTCCTGGTGCAGTGGTTCAAGACGCGCGACACCGTCTGATGCATGTCTCCCGGACGCATGCAACGGCACGCGTCGAAAAGAAGCTGAGGCGCGTCCCAATTTCGCCCGCTTTCTGTCAACTCTGGGGCTCGCTCCCGAAATCGATGGAATCGCGGCCCGGAATGCATCTGAAACGGCAAGCAACCATGCTGGCTTCGGTCGTGGCGGCGACATTCGCAGCGGTCGAGCCGGCCGAGGTGCACCCGCATGTCTTCGCCGAGGCCCGCCTCGACGTCATCCTCAGCCAGGATCACCAAAGTGTGACGGCGCTGCGCCACCTTTGGCGCTTCGATGACCTGTTTTCGAGTACAGTGATGATGGAGTTCGACAAGAACTCCGATCTGAAGCTTGACGACAAAGAGCTCAAGGAAGTGGCCGACACCGTCCATTCCTCGCTGGCCGAGTTCAACTACTTCCAGCTCGTCACCCAGAACGGCAAGGACGTGCCGATGGTCCCGCCGCCGCATCTGATGGCGAACTTCGACAACGACCAGCTGATCATCCTGTTCGAGTCGCAGCCGAAGACGCCGATCAAGCTCGCCGGCAAGATCGACATCGGCGTCTACGATCCGACCTTCTATACGGCGATCGACTTCACCGACGACACCAACCTCACCGTCGAAGGCCTGCCCTCGACCTGTACCAAGAAGGTCATCCGGCCGGATCCGGACGAGGCGATCAAGGAAAACCAGAAGACCCTGACGGACGCGTTCTTCAACGATCCGACAGGCACCGACATGAGCAAGATCTTCGCTACCAAGCTCGAATTGGACTGCCCGCCGGAAGGATGATTTGGTGATGAAACCATCGCTGCGCGCAAGCAGGTTTCGCAAAAGTGCCCCACGGGTTTGCGATCGGACCCTGCGACAAACAAGGGAATCTAAGCGGATATTCGTGGGGCATCCCACGAATATCCGCTTAGCGCTCGGCCTGCTGGCCACCACCCTGGTGATCGCCCATTTGCCCGTCGTCGCGCACGCGCAAAGCTCGCTCGGCATCGGCACCAATGACGGCATGGCGCCAACCACCACGGGGCCGTTCGCCCATATCCTGATGTGGATCAATCTCCAGCAGCAGGGATTCTACCATTCGCTCGCCGCCGCCATGAAGGCGATGCGCCAGGACGGCAGCAAGCTCTGGCTGCTGATCGGCCTGTCCTTCGCCTACGGCATCTTCCATGCCGCCGGCCCCGGCCACGGCAAGGCGGTGATCTCCTCCTATATGATCGCCAACGAAGTCGCGCTCCGGCGCGGCATCCTGCTTTCCTTCGTCTCGGCGCTGCTGCAGGGCCTGACGGCGGTGGTCGTCATGATGCTTGCCTATTTCGTGCTGCGCGGCACCGCGATCTCGATGACCGACGCGGCCTGGTTCCTCGAAATCTCCAGCTTTGTGCTGGTCACCTTGTTCGGCGCCTGGCTGCTGTGGCGCAAGCTCGGTCCGTCGGTGCTGCGCCTGTTCGGCAGAGCGCCCGCCTACAGCCTGTCGGCGGCTCATGCCGGCCATTCGCATGGCGGGCATCCCCATGCGGGGCACGCCCATTCGCATGCGGGCCATTCCCACGCACAGGCGCACGCCGCGCATTCCCGTAGCATGCACGTGCATGACGATCATGATCATCATGACCATTCGCATGCGCACGCCCATGACCACGGCCACCATCACGCCGCGCATGACCACGTCCATCACGACCGCGGCCCGGGCGAAGTCTGCGAGACCTGCGGCCATTCGCATGCGCCGGATCCGGCAATGCTGTCGGGCGACCGCTTCGACTGGCGCACGGCCTGGTCGGCGGTCGCCGCCGTCGGCATCCGCCCCTGCTCCGGCGCGCTGATCGTGCTGAGCTTCGCGCTGCTCAACGGGCTTTGGCTCGGTGGCCTGCTGTCCGTGCTGGCGATGTCGATCGGCACCGCGATCACCGTCTCGGCGCTGGCGACGATCGCCGTGCTGGCCAAGAACTGGGCGGTCTATTTCGCCGGCGACGGACGCATCGGCAACCGCATCCATTCGATCGTCGAGATCGGTGGCGCCGCCTTCATCTTCCTGGCCGGGCTGCTGCTTCTGTCGGCCAGCCTGTCGGGCGGCGTCTGATCAAAAGCAGTGGCCGAAGCTGGGTCGATCTGCGGGTCAGCTCAGCATCACCTGGTATCGACAGACATCAGGCGATCTTCCCGCCCAGCTCATCCTCGATATGCGCGCGGATGATTTCGTCGAAATTCTTCTCGGCGGCAAAGCCCAGTTCCCTCGCCCGCCTGGCTTCGAACCGTGTCGGCCAGCCTTTGACGATCGCCCAGATGATCTCGTCGGGCTGCTCGCGGATCCGCTTCACGACCTCGGCGCCGGCGATGCGCTCAAGCGCCTCGATCTGCTCGCCGACGGTGACGGCGACGCCCGGCATTGTGAGGTTGCGGCGGGGTCCGACCTTGTCGCCGTCGATTTCGGCAGCATGGATGAGGAAATTGACCGCCGAGCGCGGGCTGGCATGGGTATGCAGCACCGAGCGCGGCACCGGCAGGATTGCCTCCTGGCCAGCGAGCGGCTCGCGGATGATGCCGGAGAAGAAACTCGACGCCGCCTTGTTCGGCTTGCCGGGGCGGACGCAGATCGTCGGCAGCCGGATGCCGATGCCGTCGAAGAAGCCGCGCCGCGTATAGTCGGCAAGCAGCGCTTCGCTCATCTGCTTCTGCGTGCCGTATGAAGTGAGCGGCGTCGGATGGAATTCGTCCGGGATGACGTCCGGAAACGGCGCGCCGAACACGGCGATCGACGAGGTGAAGACGAGGCGCGGCGCAAACGCCGCCAGCCGCACGGCGTCGAACAGGGCGCGCGTGCCGTCGAGATTGACGCGGTAGCCGAGGTCGAAATTAGCCTCCGCCTCGCCCGACACGATGCCGGCCAGATGGAAGAGCACATCCGGGCGCGGAGCCACGAGAGCGGACATGGCGCCGGGCGCGGAAAGATCGCCGGTGTGGATCGAAACATCGACGCCGGCGAGCACCGGCGCCTGCGGCGCCACGATGTCGTGCAGGTCGAGCGCCGTGATTTTTCGCCCGCGCAAGGCGCCGTCCCTGGCCAGGCGCGCGATAAGCTTGCGGCCCACCATGCCGGCGGCGCCCGTGATCAGTATTCTCATCTTCAGAGACCTTTCTTGCGCTGGCTGCGTCCGCGCAGCCACAGGACGACGAACAGTCCGACCATGAAGACCACGGCGATAACGGCCGCCAGCACCGTCGATACCTTGCCAGCGGCCAGCATGATGACCGGCAGGAAATAGGCGGCGAGGCCGAACACAACCAGTATCACCGCCGCGGCGGCCGCGGCGTTGCGGGTGTCACGGTCCATCAGCGGGCGTTCTTCATGTCGAGGCTGCTCGGTTTTGTCATCAGGCCGCGGTCAGTGATAGTGCCGGCGATCGCGTGGCACATCATGTGCGTGGTCGTGATCGTGATGATGATCGTGTTCGTCATGGCTGTCCGCGCATTGGCCGAATTCGGGTTCGACGGTGGCATGCTCGATACCGTGCTTGGCCGCAAGCCGTTTCTTGATGGCGCTCACCGCTACATGCGCATCGACGCCGTCGTTCAGGCAAGCGTGCAGCGTCGCCATGTTGGAGGTGCCGTCGAGCGACCAGACATGCATGTGATGCACCTCGCGCACGCCCTTGACCGCGCCTTCGATGTCCCTGGCGATCACGTCGCGGTCGAGCCTGGCCGGCACGCCTTCGAGCAGGACGTTGGCCGCCTCGCGCATCAGCGACCATGCCGTCGACAGGATGAGCAGCGACACCAGCACCGACAGGATCGGATCGATCGGCGTCCAGCCCGTCGCCAGGATGATGATGGCGGCGACGATGGCCGCGGCCGAGCCCAGCAGATCGCCCAGCACATGTAGGATGGCGCCACGCATGTTGAGGCTCTCGCGATCACCGCCATGCAGTACGAAGAAGGAGGCGATGTTGACCAGAAGGCCTGCCACCGCGACCACCAGCATCGGCCCGCCCAGCACTGGCGCCGGGTGCATCAGCCGGCCCCAGGCCTCGTAGACGATCCAAAGCGCGATGACGAAGATGGCGATGCCGTTGGTGTAGGCGACCAGCGTCTTCACCCGGGCGAAGCCATAGGTGAGACGGCCGGTGGCAGGACGCCCGGCGAGATGAAAAGCATACCAGGCAAGGGCGAGCGCGATGGCGTCAGCCAGCATGTGCCCGGCATCGGCGATCAGCGCCAGCGACCCGGTAAGCCAGCCGCCCAGCGCCTCGGCGAGCATGAAGCAGGCGGTCAAACAGGTAGCGATCAGCACCCGCTTCTTGTCGGTTGAGCCATGCACATGCCCGGCGCCATGGCTGTGGCTATGACCAGCCGGGCCGTGGTCGTGCGAAGCATGGTCATGCGCCATCGCCAAACTCCTGTCTGCCGACCATGGTCCTGAAAACCGGTTTCCCGGCTCTCAGGATCATGATCTACGCGCCGAACTCGGCGCGAAAATCTTCAAGCCGCCGTTTCTGGCTTCCCTGGGCATCGAAATTTGCCGGATCGAGCCAGGCCTCATAGGCTTTTCGCAGCGTCGGCCACTCCTTGTCGATGACCGAATACCACGCCGTATCGCGGTTTTCACCCTTGACCACGAAATGCTGGCGGAAGATGCCCTCGAACTTGAAGCCGAACCGCTCGGCCGCGCGCTTCGACGGCTCGTTGCGGTTGTTGCACTTCCACTCGTAACGGCGATAGCCGAGCTCGTCGAAGACGTATTTCATGAACAGGAACTGCGCTTCGGTCGCCGCCGGCTTGCGCGAGATCAACGGTCCCCAATAGATGTTGCCGATCTCGATGACGCCGTTGTTGGCATCGATGCGCATCAGCGTCTGTCGTCCGGCGACCTCGCCGCTTGCCTTGTCGATGACGGTGAAGAACAGCGGATCCTCAAGCGCCTCGGCCTTGTCGAGCCATGGCTGGAAGGCGGCGCGGCTTTTCGGCGGATAGTCCGGCAGCCATGCGAAGCGCCCATCGATATCGGCGACGGACGAGGTTTCATAGAGGCCGTCGCCATGCTTTGCCGCGCTGAACGGCTCAAGGCGCACATAACGGCCTTCGAACACCTTGCGTTCCGGCCGCGGACGCGGCTGCCAATTCTTCAGATCTTCCGACACCGGCCACTCCAATCCGTTGACTTTTACCTGCGGACCGTCACAAAAACGCTCGCTCACAGAAAGAACCACAGGGACGGGAAAAATGCTCCACACGATCGCGGCCTTCGACCGTCTCGGCGAGGAAAATGCCTTCGCGGTGCTGGCGAGGGCCACCGCGCTCGCCCATCAGGGACGCGACATCGTCAACCTCGGCATCGGCCAGCCCGACTTCAAGACGCCGCAGCACATCGTCGAGGCGGCGATCAAGGCGCTGCGTGACGGCCACCATGGCTACACGCCGGCCAACGGCCTTTTAGCCACCCGCGAGGCGGTCGTGCGCCGCACGCTGACCACCACCGGCGTCGAGATGTCGCCCGAGAATGTGATGATCCTGCCGGGCGGCAAGCCGACGATGTTTGCTGCGATTCTGATGTTCGGCGAGGCGGGCGCCGAGATCCTCTACCCCGATCCCGGCTTTCCGATCTACCGCTCGATGATAGAGTTCACCGGCGCCACGCCGGTGCCGGTGCCGATCCGCGAGGAAAACGGCTTTGCCTTCTCGGCGGAAGAGACGCTGGCGCTGATCACGCCGAAGACCAGGCTGCTCATCCTCAACTCGCCCGCCAATCCGACCGGTGGCGTCACTCCGCGGGCCGAGATCGAGAAGCTGGTCAAGGGCCTGGAGAAGCACCCCCAGGTCGCTATCATGTCGGACGAGATCTACGACGTCATGACCTATGACGGCGAGACTCACTGCTCGCTGCTGAACTTCCCCGAAATTCGTGATCGGCTGATCGTGCTCAACGGCTGGTCGAAGACCTGGGCGATGACCGGCTGGCGCATGGGCTGGTCGATCTGGCCGAACGGCGACAAGGGCGCGCATCTCTACGACAAGGTGCGCAAGCTGGCGGTCAACTGCTGGTCCTGCGTCAACGCGCCGAGCCAGTTTGCCGGCATCGCGGCGATCGACGGCCCGCAGGACGATGTCGAGAAGATGATGCGCGCCTTCGACAACCGCAGGAAGATCGTGGTCGAGGGGCTGAACGCGCTCCCCGGCATTTCCTGCATCACGCCGAAGGGCGCCTTCTATGCCTTCCCCAACGTCTCGAAAACCGGCTGGAAGGCCAAGAAGCTCGCTTCGGCGCTGTTGGAGGATGCCGGCGTGGCGTTGATCGGCGGCCCCGATTTCGGCGTTCTCGGCGAAGGCTATATCCGGCTTTCCTATGCCAATTCCGAGGAGAACATCCTGCGCGCGCTGGAACGGATCGAGGCGTTTCTGAAAAAGTGACCCGTCTGGCGTTCACCCGCGCCCGACAAACGGCATCTTCGTCGCCATCACCGTCATGAACAGCACGTTGGCATCGAGCGGCAGGCTCGCCATGTGCAGCACCGCGTCGGCCACGCGCTCGACATCCATCACCGCTTCGGCGGCGATCGAGCCATTGGCCTGCGGCACGCCGACCGTCATCGGCTGCGCCATCTCGGTCAGCGCATTGCCGATGTCGATCTGGCCGCAGGCGATGTCAAAAGGCCGGCCGTCGAGTGCCAGCGTCTTGGTAAGCCCGGTGATCGCATGCTTGGTCGCCGTATAGGGCGCGGAGCCGGGACGCGGCGCATAGGCCGACACCGAGCCGTTGTTGATGATACGGCCCCCCATCGGCTTCTGCCGGCGCATGGCGCCGAAGGCTGCGCGGGCGCACAGGAACGAGCCTGTGAGGTTGACGCCGACGACGTCGTTCCAGACCTCGACCGGGATTTCGTCGATCGGCGTCGACTTGTAACCCATGCCGGCATTGTTGAAGAGCAGGTCGACGCGGCCGAAGGCCTCGAGCACGGTCTCGAACATGTCGTCCACCTCGTCGGCCTTGCTGATGTCGCAGGCGACGGCCAATGCCTTGGCTTGCGTCTTCCCCGCCTCGGCGATCGCCTCTTCCAGCACTTTCTTGCGGCGGCCGCAGAACACCGTGTTCCAGCCTGCCTTGAGCAGCGCCGTCGCGACGCTCTTGCCGATGCCGGTGCCGGCGCCGGTAACGATGGCGGTCTTCTGTGCTATGGCTGTCATCGTCGTCCTCCCGGTCATGGATGGAAGAACGTGGCATCGCAAATGCCATGGGTCATGGCAAGCAGCTGTTGGTGATAAAGAAGAAGTCAACAAAAAGGGCGGCCATTGGCGACCGCCCCGATCTGAACCGCGCTTGGGAGGAGGAAAAGCCGGTCCGACTGGTTAGAATGATGCGCTTGCTGGGTTAACGAGAAGTTAACGGACGGCAAGGCGTCCCCGAAGGACGTTTACCACGCCGAATCACCACGGTGAATTGGGCGCCGTTCCCGCCGGCACCTTGGCAGCCGAAACCGTGGCCTCGACATGATCGACCAGGGCGTCCGGCAGGCCGAGGCGGCCGGCGAGCAGGTCGAGATAACCGCGCTCGGTGCGCGTGTCGGGATCGATGGTCAACCGCGACGCGGTGTAGAGCTCGAGCTTCTGCGCATCGGTCTTGGCGCCGGCGACCAGCGTGTCGAGATCGAGCGGGCTTTCGAGCTCGGCGAGCAGGAATTTTTCCGCTTCGGCGCCGATGCCGGCGAGCTTGAGCTTGTCGGCGATCTTCCTGCGCTCGTCGTCATCGACATGGCCGTCGGCCTTCGCCGCCGAGATCATCGCCCTGACCAGCGTCAGCGTGAACTCGGCTTCGCCTTGCGGCGCCTGCGAGGGATCGAAGGCGGTATCGGCGGGCGGCGGCAGCAACTCCGGCTCGCCGGACGCCGGCGCCTGGGCCGGCTCCGCGCCGTTCTTGTAGTTCTGGTAGGCCTTGTAGGCGAGGCCGCCGATCGCCGCCAGGCCGCCGAGCTTGATGGCCGCGCCCGTCACCTGCCGGCCGGTGCCGGTGCCGAGCAGCACGGCGGCAAGCGCGCCGGCGGCGAGCGGATTGTCCTTCGCCATCTGCACCGCCTGCCCCGCCTTGTCGCGGACGGTCGATCCGGTGCCGGGAATTTGCGAGCCGAGAAGGTCGTCGAGCAGCTTCTTGGGGTCGAGCATCAATGCCTCCAGAATTGGCCCGGCCGAAATGCGCGCGGGCACGGTTTCGGACCGGCAAGAGGTAGGCCCCGCGCATTGACATTACAATGACGAGGCGAGTTTTACGCGCAAGGGCGTGTGGCTCTAGCTTCCGATATGGCGCTTAGCGCCGCGCGCTTGCGCAAGTTCGACCTGACGGTGGCGTTCGGCGTAGCGCTCGCGATCCGCATCGGACCGCGTTTCGAAGCAATGCGGGCATGAAACGCCGATCGCGTATTTCGGCGACAACCTGTCCCCGACCGTCAGCGGGTGCCGACAGGCGCGGCAGAGTTCGGCTTCGCCCTCCGCGAGACCGTGCGAGACGGACACCCGTTCGTCGAACACGAAACATTCGCCTTGCCAGAGGCTCTCCTCGGCCGGGACGTCTTCCAGATATTTCAGGATGCCGCCCTTGAGATGAAAGACGTTTTTGAGGCCGAGCGACTTCACATAGGCCGTCGCCTTCTCGCAGCGAATGCCGCCGGTGCAGAACATCGCCACCTTGCGGCCTTCGAGCTCTCCACGGTGCTGCTCGACCCAGGCCGGGAATTCGCGGAAGCTGGTGGTCCTGGGATCGACCGCGCCCTGGAAAGTGCCGAGCGAAACTTCATAGGCGTTGCGCGTGTCGATCACCAAGGTATCGGCATCGGAAATCAGCGCGTTCCAGTCGGCCGGCGCGACATAGGTGCCTGCGCTCGCCGCCGGATCGATATCCTCGACGCCCATGGTGACGATCTCGCGCTTCAACCGCACCTTCATGCGGTGGAACGGCATTTCGGCGGCGCTGCTGTATTTGACTTCCAGTCCGGCAAGGCCTTCGATGGCCTCGAGGTGACACATCAGCGCGGCGATCGCCTCCTCGCTGCCGGCGACGGTGCCGTTGATGCCTTCATGCGCCAGAAGCAACGTGCCCTTGATGCCGCGCCCGCAACAGAAGGCGGCGAGTGGCGCGCACAGAGCCTCGTGTCCATCGAGCGGCGTGAATTTGTAAAGCGCCGCGACGCGGACCGGATTTTGTGTTGTCGTTGTCATGGCCATGCCATAGAGCAACTCCAGGAAAAGTGCGAAGCGGTTTTCCGTCCGGAATTGCGCAAAATTAAAGATAGAGCGGTTGCCGTTTCCAGGAAACGGCGGTCCGCTCTGGACAGCGCTGAAAGCCGTTTCAAGGCAAAGCAGGAAGGCGGCTAGGTGCGCGGCATCGCGACACGCCGGGCTTCGTGGACTTGGGCGGACCCTTCTGCTAATCGGTTGAAATCGATCGAAATGGAGACCAGCACATGACCAGCAAGACCGAAAAGCTCCTGTCGCTTCTCAACGGTCAACCGGTCATCCCGGTGCTGAAGATCGCCAATGTCGCGGACGCGGTGCCGCTCGCTCGCGCCCTTTCGCGCGGTGGCCTGCCGGCGATCGAGATCACGCTGCGCACCGCCGACGCGCTGGAAGCGATCCGCCGCGTCGCTGCCGAGGTCGAAGAGGCGATCGTCGGCGCCGGCACCATCCTCGATGCCAAGCAGTTCGATGAAGCAGCCCGCGCCGGCTCGAAATTCATCGTCAGTCCCGGCATCACCAGCCAGCTTCTAGACGCAGCCAAGGGCAGCCCCGTGCCGCTGCTGCCCGGCGCCATCACGCCCGGCGAGATCATGGCCGCGCGTGAAGCCGGCCTGCGCTTCCTGAAATTCTTCCCGGCCGAGCAATCCGGCGGCATCGCTTCGCTGAAGGCTTTCGCTTCGCCGCTCGCCGACGTGAAATTCTGCCCGACCGGCGGCATAACGGCCAGGAACGCCGCCGACTATCTGAGCCTGCCCAACGTCATCTGCGTCGGCGGCTCCTGGGTGGCGCCCGACGATCTCATCAAGGCCGGCAAATGGGACGAGATCGAAGCGCTGGCGCGTGAGGCGAGCAAGCTCAAGAAGTAAATCAGCGCCCTCACCAGGGCAGCGCGCCGTTCTCATCGAAGTAGCCGCCGGTCGGTCCGCCCTGCTCCAGCGTCGCCAGCCGCACGATGATCTCGGCCGCCTGCTGCACCGTGCGGCCGCCTCTGTGCGCATTGAGGTCCGTGGCGGTGTAGCCGGGAGCGGCGGCGTTGACCATGATGCCGCGAGGCGCGAGTTCCCGGGCGAAGGACAGCGTGACGGCGTTGAGCGCGGTCTTCGAACTGCCATAGCCCATGACATTGGGCGACTGGCTGTTGCCGGCCGCGCGCGCCAGCGATCCGAGATAGCTGCTCACCATGACGATGCGGGCAGCGGGCGCCGCCAGGAGCAGCGGCAGGAACGCCTGGGTGACCCGCACCGGACCGAAGACGTTGACATCATAGGTGGCTTTCATGTCCGCGACACTCTCGCGGCTCGGCGGCCGTTCATAGCGGCCGTCCGGGCCAAGCGCATCGACATAGCCGGGCGCAATGCCGGCATTGTTGACCAGCACGTCCAGGCCGGGCGCCTGCGCGGCGACTGTCTTGACCGCGGCCGCCACGCTGTCGTCGCTGATGACGTCGAGCTCGAGCCACTCGACGTCGAACCCTTCGCCGCGCAGCGTTTGCGCCGCGGCCTCGCCACGCGCGGCATCGCGAGCGCCGAGCCACACTTTGTAATCCAGTGCCGCCAGCCGCCTGGCGGCCTCGAGCCCAATACCTTTGTTGGCGCCGGTCACCAGCGCATTCCTTTGCGTCGTCATTCCAGGTCTCCTTCTTGGCGACCTAGACTTGGCGTCAACCGACCTGCTTCGCGCGCCGGATCCTCGCGTCCTCTTGCCTAATCCTCTCAACTGGATGCGCGGCTCCGCGTCACTTGGTTGCGCGGCTTGCATGGATCGGCAATGCTGAAACGATGAACGAAGAGCTTCAGGAATTGATCGCACTCGCCAGCCGACATGCGCGCGGACGGCGGACGAAGACGGCCATTCCGCGCGTCACCATCGGCCGCAGCGAGGTGCCGACGCCGCCGCTGCCCGAGCTTTGCCAGCCGACCACGCTGTTTGTCTTGCAGGGAACCAAAACGGTCCTGATCGGCGACCGCACGCTTGCCTACGGCGCCGGCAGCTATTTCGTCTATGCGGTTGAAACACCCGCGACCAGCCAGTTGCTCGAGGCGAGCGTCGCACAGCCTTACCTGGCCATCGCCTTCTCGCTCGATACCGAGCTGATCGCCGGCCTGCTCATCGATCACAAGCCGGCGATCGACGGCGATAGCTTCGTGACCAATCAGCTCGATGACTTGCTGCTCGACGCATGGCGCCGAATGCTGCGTCTGCTCGACAAACCAGCCGAGATTCCTGTTCTCGCGCCCATGCTCGAACGGGAGATCGCGTTCAGGCTCCTGCAAGGCCCGCAGGGCGAGAAGCTGCGTCAGCTCGCCCGTGCCGATGGCCGCCTTTCGCAAATCCGCCGCGCCACCGCCTGGATCCGCGCGCACTACAACGAGCCGATCGATGTGACGCAACTGGCCGAGCTGTCGCATATGAGCAACGCCGCCTTTCATCGCCACTTCAAGGCGGCGACGGCGATGAGCCCGATCCAGTATCAAAAGCAGCTCCGCCTTCTGGAGGCGCGCCATCTGCTGATCGCGCAATCGGGCGGCGCGGCGCATATCGCCTTCACCGTCGGCTACGAAAGCGCCTCGCAGTTCAGCCGCGAATATACGCGCCAGTTCGGATTGCCGCCCGCGCGCGACGCCGCGCGGCTCCTGGCCAGGGGCGAAGCGCCCACGCTGGAAATTGACTGAGCACTAAAAAACCGGCCGGCTTGCGCCGGCCGGGATTAGTCTTGCAAACGCAACTATCTGCAGACCCTGACCTTCTCGACCACCTTGTGGTGGTGGCGCCAATGCGTCACCAGCTTGGTCACGCAATGATGTCGTCCGGTCTTGACGATCACGGTTTCGGCTTGCGAGGGAGCGACGACAGCCGATGCCGCGGCCAGCGCCAGAACTGACGCCAATACAATCTTCTTCATGAATATCCCCAGTTTGGAACGAACCCCTTTTAACCCATCATTGGGCGCGGCGCTCCAACCTCACGGTAAGTTTAGCCTGGCGTGAAGATGCGCACACCGAACGCCTACCGAGCATTGCCATGTCTGGTTCCCGCTCATGGATTCGAACCACGATTCACGCCTTCAAAGGGCGCTGTCCTACCATTAGACGAAGCGGGAAGAACTTCTGGCCTAACAGGCAGCGGCGCATGCCATGAACGACAAAAGCCGCGCTGACGGACCAACGCGGCTTTGCGGTGGCCACGCTGACTCGTCGCTATTTCGTTTGGAAGCGCGCGACCGAGAGGAACTTCACCGCGTTGCCGGTGAACCGGCTTGCGTCCGGCACCCCGCCATCCGCCTGGAAGCCGGCCGTATACACTTCGCTCGGCGGCGTATGCACGATGTTGTAGGCATAGCGCGGCGCTGTCGTCGGGTCGGAAACCGAGGCGATGTTGACGCCGCTGCCCAGCGCCCAGCGCGCGGCTTGCGGCGGCGTCGCCACCACCATGGCCTTGGGCCCGGGCTTCAGATCGTGGGCGGACGCCCTGCCTTCCTTGGCCGTCGTCTTCACGCCGGCGCCGATCGCCTGCGCCGGATCGGCCCCGGCCGGGAGCGCGGCGATAGCCTGGCGCGGCGAGGCCGCATCGACGCCCGACGGATCGTTGAACGCGGAGCGCGGTTCCGGTTCGGTCAGCGACGCGAGCTGGTATTCGGCGCCGCCATCGGCCCCGACGGTTGCATTGGCCTGTTCGAGAACGGCTTTCACCTCATCCTGCTTGCCGGGCTGCGGCCGTGCCGTCGGCAGCACCGAGAACGCGTCGGTCGCGCTCTTGTCCTGCGAAGCGGTTTCGGCCAGCGCCAGAAGCACATTCTTGTCCTTCGGCGCGAGTTCCGCCGGCGTCGAGCGGTCAGGACGCCAGGTCGGCAACGGGATATTGTTGACCGCCACCTGCGCCGGATCGGTGCTCGCGGCCTCCGCGGCGCTGGCTGTGCCGAACGGAACCTTGTCCGGCACGGGCGCCTGGGCCGTCGCAACCGCCTGCTCCGTCGTCGCCGAGGCATCCGTCGTGGCGAACGGCACGTTCTGCGGCGTCTGCTGGCCGACATCGACCTTCGGACGCGGCGCGAAGTCGGGCAGCGGGATTTCCTTGGGCGGCAGCGCGGCGATGATCGTCTCCGGCGTATCCTGCTGCGGCTGCTGCGAATCGTCGGCGCTGTCATCCGCGATCTGCGGGATGTTGGCGCGCTTGGCATCCTTCGGGGCGACAATCGCGATGCCCGGAAGATTGCTGTCGCGTGCCGTGGCGGCGCTGGCGACCTGGACCTGCTTCACGGCTTTCCGCTGAGGCGCCGGGGCACTTTCGTCGGCGTCGTCATCGGCCTCGTCGGCGCCGCCGCCGAACCAGGCAAAAAGGCCGCCGGAGCGCTTGGTCGAGCCGCCGGCGCTGGCCAGTTCGATGTTCGGGGTGCCAGCGCCCTTACGCGCCTGATACGCTGCCACTGCTTGCTCATAGCCGGGCAACGGGCGTCCGTCGCTCGGCACATGCAGCGTCTTGCCGTTGGGGAACAGGCTGACCAGTTCCTGGCGGCTGATGCCCGGCCAATGGCGCACGTTGCCGACATCCATATGCACGAAGGGCGAGCCGGAAGTCGGGTAATAGCCGACGCCGCCGCCCTGCATCTTGAGGCCGATGTTGCGCAGTTTCTTCAGCGGCACGCCGGGAATGTAGAAGTCCATCGCCTTACCCAGCATGTGCTGGCTCTTCTCGGCGACGCCGCGGCTGCGCGAACGCAACAGCGCGTTGGTTGACGGCGAGCGATAGCCGCAGACCACTTGGATATAGTCGGTCGCGCCGCTTTCGCGATAGGCTTCCCAGACGAGATCGAGCAGCCGCGGATCCATCTTGGTCGGCTCGTTGCGGCGCCAGTCGCGCAGAATGATGTTGATCTTGCGCAGGCCTTCCGGATCGTAGCGGCCATTGCGCTTGTAGACGATCTCGGCCTTCTCGTGCGTGTGCAGGTGATAGAGCTTGAGCGTACGCACTTCAGCCCTGGCGCCCGACGTCACCACAGACAGGAACCCGACGGCCAAAATCACGAACGTCAGCCACCTCGGCCAGACGCTCATGTGAAAATGCCGCCCGTTTTTGCGTCGTTCGATTTTGTTCAAATCAAATGGCTTTCAGGCTGCCGTTTGTCCCCGGATTTGACCAAACGGATGCGTGGTTTTCACATCCGAATATCGATCCTAATGGTTAATCATCGTTTATTGAAGCCGAAATGCGGTAACACCGTGGCGATATCCCGTCAAAAATTATGCACGGCATTTCGTGGTAAACCGCTGGTTTAGATCAAGAATCCGCCTCGGCCAGAACACGATCTGTTACCGTTAGCGTTAATGCGTGATCCTCGGCAACGCCAACCGCTGAAAACCCTGTGTTTTCACGTCAAAAGCGACAATTTGACTCGGATTTTAGGCAAGCAAGCTGGTTCGAGGCTTGCCTGTCATGAGGCAAGCCGGTCGACGCGGCCGGCTTCGGGGTCAATGCCATATTCCTTCAACTTGCGGTAGAGCGTTGAGCGACCGATGCCCAACCGGCGGGCGACTTCGCTCATCTGGCCGTTGTAGTGGTCGATCGCAAGCTTGATCATCTCGAGCTCCACGTCGGCCAGCGCCCGCACATTGCCGCGCTCGTCAAGCGCGCGAAGCGTCCCGAAACGCGGCTGCGGCCTTGCTGGCGCCTCGCCGTCGGCCAAACCGGCCGCCGTTGCGTCGGCAGCGGTTTCATCCGCTTGCCGGGACGCGTCCGCAATCGTTTCGGCGACTGCGGACGCCGGTTCCGCTTCGAGATTGACCGTGCCTTCCACCTGCGCCCGGATCTGCGGGAACTCCTCCTCGGTCAGCACATCCCCCTCGGCAAGCACCGACGCGCGGAAGACCGCATTTTCCAGCTGGCGGATATTGCCGGGCCAGTCATAGGCCTGCAGCATGGCAAGCGCCGTGGCCGATATGCCGGCAAGGCGGCGGCGCGGATCGGTCGGCGCGACCTTTTCCATGAAATGCCGGACAAGGTAGGGAATGTCGTCGCGGCGGTCGCGCAGTGGCGGCACGAAAATCGGGTAGACGTTCAGCCGGTAGAACAGGTCCTCGCGGAACTTGCCGTCCTTGACCTGCTGCAGGAGGTTCCGGTGCGTGGCCGAGATCAGCCTTATATCGACCTTGACGGTCGAGCGGCCGCCGACCGGGTCGACCTCGCCTTCCTGCACGGCGCGCAGCAGTTTGACCTGGACGTCGAGCGGCAGATCGCCGATCTCGTCGAGAAACAGCGTGCCGGAGTTCGCCTCGACGAATTTGCCGGTGTGCTTGTCGGTGGCGCCGGTGAAGGAACCCTTCTCGTGGCCGAACAGGATCGATTCGACGAGATTGTCAGGGATGGCGCCGCAATTGACGGTGACGAACGGTTTCGAGCGGCGGTCGCCGCTGCCCTGGATGGCGCGCGCCACCAGTTCCTTGCCGACGCCGGATTCGCCCTCGATCAGGATCGGGATGTTGGAGGCCGCCGCTTTCTGCCCAAGGCGTATCACCCGGTCCATTGCCGGGCTGCGCGTGATCATGTCCTTGAAGGTGAGATGGCCGCCGCCGCGCCGCCGCGACGCGCGCTTCATCTCGTCCTCGACGGCTTCCACCTTGAGCGCGTTGGAGATCGCGGTCTGCAGCCTGTCGGGCGACGCCGGCTTGACGACGAAATCAAAGGCGCCGTGCCGCATCGCCGAGACGACGGTCTCGATGCCGCCTTGGGCCGTCTGCACGATGACCGGAATGTTGATGGCGCGCTCGCGCATCGCCTTCAGCACGCCGATGCCGTCGAGGCCAGGCATGACGAGATCGAGAATGACGACGGAGACCTCGCGCGCGTTCGGGCCATCGAGCGCGTCGAGGCCGGCCTCGCCGCTATCCGTGACGATCGCGCTGTGGCCGAACTTGGTCAACGCGGCCTCGACCAGCCTGCGCTGCACCGGATCGTCATCGACTATGAGTATGGAACCTGTCATGACTGTTTGAGTTGTCCGCCCGAGAAAATCCCCGTGGATCATCTTGGCACAGGGTTCTAAATAAGGTTTCAAAAAACCCGGTGAACGAATTCCTTAGGATTTGACCGGCTTCTCCTTTCCCTTTGATTCTGGCCCCTTGATTCAAAAAAGGTATTGTTGATGCGCATGATGTTTGGTCAGCGGCTTGCGGCGGCGTCGTCCGGACAGGGCGCGGCGGAGCTCGGCGACCTGCCGGAGTGGAATCTCGCCGATCTCTATTCCGGCATGGAGGCGCCGGAGTTGAAGCGCGACATCGCCAAGGCGGCCAGCGACGCCATCGCCTTCGAGACCCGCTGGAAGGGTACGCTGGCCGCGGAAGCCGGGCGCGGCGCCGCCGGCCGGCTGGGCGAGGCGCTCAAGGCCTATGAGGCGCTCGAGGAACTGATCGGCCGCATCGTTTCGTATGCCGGCCTCGTCTATGCCGGCAACACGGCCGATCCGCAGCGCGCCAAGCTCTATGGCGACGTCCAGGAAAAGATGACGGACGCCAGCGCGCATCTCCTGTTCTTCGCGCTCGAACTCAACCTGATCGACGATGCGGCGATCGAAAGCGCTTTGGCCGCCGACAAGGCCTTCGGCCACTACCGGCCCTGGGTGCTCGACCTCAGGAAGGACAAACCCTACCAGCTCGAGGACCGCGTCGAGCAGTTGTTCCACGAAAAGTCGGTCACCGGGCGCGGCGCCTGGAACCGCCTGTTCGACGAGACGATGACCGACCTGCGCTTCGACGTCGACGGCGAGGAACTGACGCTCGAGCCGGCGCTGAACCGGCTGCAGGATTCAAACGGCGAGGTGCGCCGCCGCGCCTCCGAGGCGCTGGCCGCCACGTTCCGCAAGAACCTGCGCACCTTCACGCTCATCACCAACACTCTAGCCAAGGACAAGGAAATCTCCGACCGCTGGCGCGGCTTCCAGGATATCGCCGACTCGCGCCACCTCGCCAACCGTGTCGAGCGCGATGTGGTCGATGCGCTGGCCGCGGCTGTGCGCGAGGCCTATCCGCGGCTGTCGCATCGCTATTACGCGATGAAGGCGCGCTGGCTCGGCATGGAGGTGATGAACCATTGGGACCGCAACGCGCCGCTGCCGGAAACGCCGCAGGCGGTGATCAGCTGGGACGACGCCAGGGACACGGTGCTCTCCGCGTACCAGCGCTTCTCGCCGGACATGGCCGAAATCGCTCGCGGCTTTTTCGATCGCAGATGGATCGACGCGCCGGTGCGGCCCGGCAAGTCCCCCGGCGCCTTCGCCCACCCGACGGTGCCGTCGGCGCATCCCTACGTGCTGCTCAACTACATGGGCAAGCCGCGCGATGTGATGACGCTGGCGCATGAGCTCGGCCATGGCGTGCACCAGGTGCTGGCCGCCGGCCAGGGCGCGCTGATGGCCTCGACGCCGCTGACGCTGGCCGAAACCGCCTCCGTCTTCGGCGAGATGCTGACCTTCCGCTCGCTGCTCGAGCAGACCGGCGACAAGCGCGAGCGCAAGGCCATGCTCGCCCAGAAGGTCGAGGACATGATCAACACCGTCGTGCGCCAGATCGCCTTCTACGAGTTCGAGCGCAAGGTGCATGCCGAACGCAAGAACGGCGAGCTGACCTCGGACAGGCTCGGTGAATTCTGGCTGGAAGTGCAGGCCGAGAGCCTGGGGCCGGCGATCAAGCTGCGCGAGGGATACGAGGTCTTCTGGACCTATATCCCGCATTTCATCCACTCGCCCTTCTACGTCTATGCCTATGCTTTCGGCGATTGCCTGGTGAATTCGCTCTATGCCGTCTACCAGAATGCCGAGCGCGGATTTCAGGAGAAGTATTTCGAGATGCTGCGCGCTGGCGGTACGAAGCATCACTCTGAGCTTCTTGCGCCCTTCGGCCTCGACGCCACCGATCCCGCATTCTGGCAGATCGGCCTCGGCGTGATCGGTTCGCTGATCGACGAATTGGAAGCGCTCGACAGTTGACGACAACTACGGCGCGGCATCGGTCGTAATAGTTTAGCCGGGATGCATATTAGCAAGGGTCTATTCTTGCCCTAAATAGCTGTTCTTGAATAAACTCTCCGGGCATTTTTCAACTGGCTTTCGACAAGCCATATGATAGCGTCCGGCCTCAAGCTCAGCCGGACGCATCGCGCAGGGCCAGAGATGGCCTGCCGCTACGCCACGGCGAATGCGATGATGGCCGTCGGCCCGGACAAGGCCGAACGCCGATGGCTCGATTGAAGCCGGCGGTTCCGCCGACCACGGAACCTTTGACGATCCTTGGCGTGAGCTCGCCTTTCCGGGCCTCGGCCGACAGATCGGACTGGAGAGGGAAATGAGCACTTTCTTCTACATGCTCCTGGCGTTCGTCGTGGGTATCCTGGTTGGCTGGTTCATCTGGGGCCGCCTGCGCGGAGAGTTCGACAGTCTGCGCGGAGATCTCGACCGCACGCGAGGCGAGCGCGACAGGCTGCGCGCCGACAGCGATCGGTTGAAGGGCGAGCTCGACGCCTGCGGCCGTGCCCGTGCCGATCTCGAAAGCCGGCTGCGCGATGCGCCTGGCGCCAAGGCCGGCGCCGACAAGGCCGCCGCGCCGGCGCCGGCGGCGCTGATGTCGACGCCCGCCGCATCGACATCGGCAAAGGCCGCCCCGGCGAAGTCGGCCGCCGCAAAGAAGCCGGCGGCCAAAGCCGCCGCGCCGAAGAAGGCGGCAGCACCCGCGGCAAAGAAGGCGGCAGCGCCGCAGGCCGCGACCGGCAAGGCCGACAATCTGCGCCGCCTCATCGGCATCGGCCCGGTCAACGAAAGGCTGCTCAAAGGCCTGGGCGTCACCACCTATGCCGAGATCGCTGCCTGGACCGCCGCCGACGTCAAACGCATCGAGGAAGTGCTCAATTTCGACGGCCGCATCGCGCGCGAAAAATGGATCGAGCAGGCGAAATTGCTGGCCGCCGGCAACGAGGCCGAATTCGCCCACCAGTTCCCGACGGCCGGAACCGCAAGCAACACCTGAGCAACCTGCCTGGTTGGCAGCAAGGCGGCGTCCTTACGGGCGCCGTCTTTGTTTTGGGCCAGCCACCTTTGCGCCGCCGGACGCCGCTCCCTCGATTGCGCCACGCCAAGCCCCCATATAGAGCGGTCGACGGCGCTTTTTGTCCGCATCCGAGGCTAATGTCCCTGCCCGCAGCCATTTTCCGCAACGACGCGACCGCTCGTCAGCTGGTCTTCGACCGGCCGCGCGAGATCATCGTCGCGCCGGACGCGGAAGAGTTCATGCCCGCGCTTGAAAGGGCGCAGGCCGCATCGGACGCCGGCAAATGGCTGGCGGGCTATTTCTCCTACGAAGCCGGTTACCTGCTCGAGCCGAAACTGGTGCCGCTGCTGCCCGAAGGCCGCCGCGTGCCGTTGGTCTGCCTCGGCGTCTTCGATGCGCCTGTCGAGCAGGCGGTGCCGCAAATGCAGGCGTCAGCCAGCAACGGCCCGATCTTCGATGCCAGGGCAACATGGTCCGCCGAGGACTATGCCGGCCGCTTCGCGCGCCTTCACAACCACATCCGCAAGGGCGATTGCTACCAGGGCAACCTCACCTTCCCGGTTCATGCGCAATGGTCCGGCGATCCGCTTGCGGCCTTCGACGCGCTGACGGAACGCCAGCCGGTCAAATACGGCGCGCTGGTCTCGCTCGGCGATCCGATCGTCCTGTCGCGCTCGCCCGAATTGTTCTTCGAGATCGATGCCGGCGGCATGATCGAGACACACCCGATGAAGGGCACCGCGCCACGCGGCGCGACCAAGGCCGAGGACGCGCGGCTGAAGGCCTTCCTGCGCAACGACGAGAAGAACCAGGCCGAGAACCGGATGATCGTCGACCTTTTGCGCAACGACATCTCGCTGATCAGCGAAGTCGGCACGCTGGACGTACCGGAACTGTTCCGCATCGAGACCTATCCGACTGTGCACCAGATGGTAAGCCGCGTGCGAGCGCGGCTTTTGCCTGGCATCGGCATCCGCCAGGTCTTCGCCGCGCTCTTCCCCTGCGGCTCGATCACCGGCGCGCCGAAGATCCGCGCCATGGAAATCCTGCACGAGCTGGAAGACGCACCGCGAGAGGTCTATTGCGGCGCCATCGGCTGGATCGCGCCCGGCGGCAGGATGCGGTTTTCGGTGGCGATCCGCACCATCTCGCTCTTTGCCGATGGCGAGGCCGTCTACAATGTCGGCGGCGGCGTCGTCTTCGATTCGACCGCCGAGGAGGAATATCGGGAGTGTCTGTTGAAAGCGCGCTTCGCGACGGGAACGGTGCCGGCTTCGAACTGATCGAGACCATGCGCTGGGAGCCTGGTTCCGGCTTCCTGCGCTTCGAGCGCCATCTTGCTAGGCTTTATGCATCCGCCGCCGAACTCGGCTTCGCCTGCGATCCCGAACGGATCGGCGAAGTGCTGTCGAACACCGTTGGCGGGCACGGAACTGCCTTACGCGTGCGCCTTGCCTTGCAGCGAAATGGCGAAGCGACGGCCGCGGCTCAAGCCTACGAACCGCTGCCGGCGGACAAGGTCTGGCGGCTGCAGTTGGCACGTATCCGTCTCGATTCCGGCGACACGCTGCTGCGCCACAAGACGAGCCGGCGCCAGATTTACACGCAGGCACGCGCCGAATATCTCGCGACCCGCGCCGACGAGGTGCTTTTGGCCAACGAGCGCGGCGAACTCTGCGAGGGCACGATCACCAATCTCTTCGCCGATTTCGGCACCGGCCCGCTCGCCACGCCCCGCCTCGACTGCGGCCTTTTGCCTGGAATATTGCGCGGCCAGCTTCTGGACGAAGGCCGCGCCGTGGAAGCGATATACAGCTTCGACGACCTGAAGGCGGCGAAGGCGATCCTCGTCGGCAATTCGCTGCGCGGGCTGATCCCGGCGCAACTGGGCTGATTGAGCCAGGAGACAGGAACTGGATAGAAGCCAAGCGGACATGACAATTCGCCAGCCGACCCATACGCCCTATGATGGGTCTTCGAAACTCTTCACGATCGGGCTGAAGCCGCTCGAAATCGAGCGCTGGATCGAGGTCGACGAATTCCTTCTCCCGCACCTCGCCGAAAAGCAGCGGCTCTATGCCGATATCCCCGAAAAGGTCTTTGTCGAGGAGGCCGACACCCGCGACGCGCAAAGCGAAGTGCTGGCCCTGCTCAGCCCGCATCTCATCGCGAAACACCCGCGCACCCATTTCGGCGCCGGCTCGGATGTCGAGGTCATTGGCCTCGCAAGCGCGACCGACCGGCTGCCTCCTGCCCTGCGCGAGGCGCCGCTTGCAAGAGCATCCCTGCTCGTCCAGGAAGACCTGATCCTGATGCGCCGCGACGAGCGCGGCTGGCGGCTCGCCGCCGGTTCGCTCTGCTTCCCTTCGTCCTGGTCGCTCCAGGAAAAATTCGGCAAGCCGTTGCAGGAAATCCATGCGCCGGTGCCTGGATTCGGACCCGGCACGCGGCCGGCCGAGCTCATCAACCGGATGTTCGACGGCCTGCAGGGCCAAGCGGTCGAGCGCTTCAACTGGTCGATCCAGGCCGGCGACGCGCTCTACCATCCGCTCTCGAATATCCAGCGCATCGACCGTGCCACCAACCGCCCGACGCGATTCGCGGACGGCGACATCAACGCTCATGCCTTCATGCGCGTCGAGCGTCAGACGCTGCGCAAGCTGCCTGTCTCAAGCGACATCTTGTTCACCATCCGCATCCATCTCGATCCGCTCAAGGTGCTCGATGCCCATCCGGACCGGGCAACGCTGGCTGCATCCTTCGTGGAGCAGCTCCTGGCCCTCGACCAGCAACAACTCGACTACAAGGGCCTGACCGCCGACCGCGACCGGCTGGTTGCATTCCTCAACGATATCGCCGGATCGGCTTAACCACGCCGCCAAACCGGCTTACCCGCGATTGGCGCTTTTCGCTGGTTTATGACAATGATCTGTGGTGTACGGCTTGGCCGTCGGGCGAAAAATGCCCGGTTTTGCGCGTGTTTGAAGGAGTGTGCGAAAAAATGGCGAATGAAAACTGGCCCGTTTACGGTGAAATCACCGGTCCCGTCGTGATGATCGGCTTCGGTTCGATCGGGCGGGGAACGCTGCCGCTGATCGAACGCCATTTCAAGTTCGACAAGTCGCGCATGA
The DNA here is from genome assembly GCF_006439555.1 of Mesorhizobium sp. B3-1-6. Classification (NCBI taxonomy): domain Bacteria; kingdom Pseudomonadati; phylum Pseudomonadota; class Alphaproteobacteria; order Hyphomicrobiales; family Phyllobacteriaceae; genus Mesorhizobium; species Mesorhizobium sp. B3-1-6. The sequence goes on from NZ_VFTM01000004.1 coordinate 81,483, forward strand.
CGGTCGTCGATCCGCGCGACATCGACCGCAAATTGCTCGACGAGCGCGGCATCGCCTTCGTCCAGGAAGCGGTGACCGAGAAGAATTACAAGAAGCTGCTGACGCCGCTTCTGACCAATGGTGGCGGCCAGGGCTTTTGCGTCAACCTGTCGGTCGACACCGGCTCGGTGGACCTGATGAAATTGTGCCGCAAGCTCGGCGTGCTCTACATCGATACCGTCGTCGAGCCGTGGCTCGGCTTTTATTTCGACGCCGAGGCCGACAATGCCAGCCGCACCAACTATGCGCTGCGCGAGGCGATGATCCAGGAAAAGCAGGACAAGCCCGGCGGCCCGACGGCGGTCTCCACCTGCGGCGCCAATCCCGGCATGGTCTCGTGGTTGGTCAAGAAGGCGCTGGTCAACCTCGCCACCGATCTCGGTCTCGAGTTTTCGGAGCCCGCGCAGGAAGATCGCGAGGCTTGGGCCAGGCTGATGAAGAAGGCTGGCGTCAAGGGCATCCATATCGCCGAGCGCGACACACAGCGCACCAAGAAGCCAAAGCCGATGAACGTGTTCTGGAACACCTGGTCGGTCGAAGGCTTCATCTCGGAGGGCCTGCAGCCGGCCGAGCTCGGCTGGGGCTCGCATGAGAAGTGGATGCCGAAGAATGGCAAGAAGCACAAGCACGGCTCCAAGGCGGCGATCTATCTGGAACAGCCAGGCGCCAACACGCGCGTGCGCAGCTGGTGCCCGACGACGGGCGCGCAATACGGCCTCCTGGTGACGCATAACGAGGCGATCTCGATCGCCGATTTCTTCACCGTGCGCTCGAAGAAGGGCAAGCTTCAATACCGCCCGACTTGTCACTACGCCTACCATCCCTGCAACGACGCCTTGCTGTCGCTGGACGAGATGTTCGGCGCCGCCGGCAAGCCGCAGCCGGTTCACCATGTGCTCGACGAGAACGAGCTGGTCGACGGCGTCGACGAGCTCGGCGTGCTGCTCTACGGCCATGACAAGAACGCCTACTGGTACGGCTCGCAGCTGTCGCTGGCCGAGGCGCGCAAGCTCGCCCCCTACCAGAACGCCACCGGCCTGCAGGTCACCTCGGCGGTGCTCGCCGGCATGGTCTGGGCGCTGGAGAACCCGACCGCTGGTATCGTGGAGGCCGACGAGATGAATTACCGGCGTTGCCTCGAAGTGCAGTCGCCTTATCTCGGGCCGGTCAGAGGCTACTACACCGACTGGACGCCGCTGGACAATCGGCCGGGACTCTTCCCGGAGGACCTGGACAAGGACGATCCGTGGCAGTTCCGCAACATTCTGGTCCGATAGCGCCGGGACTGACCGGAGCCACCGCCTTGCAATCGCCCGGAAATCGGGCGATTGAAGGATGCGGACTGAGGAGAGGATTTTCAAAAATGACCATTGCGCGCAAACTGCTTTCGGCAGGCGCCGCGGCAAGCCTTCTGGCTGCGGCCGCCTGCACCACCACCGGTCCCTCGGACCAGCCTTCGATGGCGGCGGCGCCGAAGGGTGTCGAGGGCAACTGGATCGACGCCAAGGGCACCGGCCTGTCGACCTTCATGGCTGGCAGCTTCACCACCGTCGCCACCGACACTGGCCAGAAGCTGTCGGAAGGCAGCTACACCATGACCGGCGCGACCTCGGTCGAGATCCACGGCACCTCGTTGATCCGCCAGACCCCGGTCAGCTTCAACTGCCTGATGATCTCCACCAGCCAGCTCAACTGCACCAGCGCCAGCGGCCAGAATTTCGTGCTGACGCGCCGGGCTTGAGGGTTCGCAAATCTTCGGCTGACAGGGACGGCGGCGCAAGTCGCCGTCCTTTTTTGTGCCGGCAAACATCTTCCTGATTTGTGCTTGCATCGACCGGACCCCGATGTGAACATGGCCCAAGGCTGACTGTTATTTTCCAGTCAAGCGAGGGCGTTAAGCATATTCGAAGTCAGCTTATCCGGGAGACGAAGATGAAGAAGATTGCCGCGATCCTGGCCTTGTCCGCCTCGACGCTTGGCCTGTCGGCTGGCGTATCTTTTGCCGACTACACGCTGAACATCCTGCATTTCAACGACTGGCACAGCCGCATCGAAGGCAACAACAAATACGAGTCGACCTGTTCCGCCGATGAGGAGACCAAGGGCGAATGCATCGGCGGCGCCGGCCGGCTGATCACCGCGATTGCTGAGCAGCGCAAGAAGCTCGAAGGCCAGAACGTGCTGCTGCTCAATGCCGGCGACAACTTCCAGGGATCGCTGTTCTACACCACCTACAAGGGTGCGGTGGAAGAGGAGTTCCTCAATCAGATCAAGCCCGACGCGGTAACGCTCGGCAACCATGAGTTCGACGACGGCGAGACCGCGCTGGTGCCGTTCCTCGACAAGGCGAAATTCCCGATCGTCAGCGCCAATGTCGTGCCCAACGACAAGTCCGGCGCCGCGGGCAAGTTCAAGCCCTCAATCGTCGTCGAGGTCGGTGGCCAGAAGATCGGCATCGTCGGCGCCGTCACCAACGACACGCCGGAACTCGCCTCGCCCGGCCCGAACATCGCCATAACGGACGACGTCAAGGCGATCACCGCCGAAGTCGAGAAACTGAAGGGAGAGGGTGTCAACAAGATCATCGCCGTCACCCATATCGGCTATAGGCGCGAGCGCGACGTCATAGCGAAAATCCCCGGTATCGACGTGGTGGTCGGCGGCCACAGCCACACGCTCCTGTCGAACACCGATCCGAAGGCGGCGGGCCCCTATCCGACGATGGTCGACAACCCCGACGGCTACAAGGTGCCGGTGGTGCAGGCGGCGTCCTATTCGAAATATCTCGGCGAGTTCAAGGTCGTGTTCGACGACAACGGCGTCGTCAAGGAGGCCAGCGGCGACCCGATTTACCTCGACAACTCGATCACCCCCGATCCGGCCGTGCTGGCCCGCATCAAGGAACTCGGGGCGCCGATCGAGGCGCTGAAGAACAAGGAGGTGGCCGAGACCACCAAGGCGATCGACGGCAGCCGCGAGAATTGCCGCGCGCGCGAATGCGAGATGGGCAATCTCGTCTCCGACGCCATTCTCGACCGCACCAAGGGCCAGGGCGTCGAAATCGTCATCTCGAACGGCGGCGGCCTGCGCGCCTCGATCGACCAGGGCACGGTGACCATGGGCGAGGTGCTGACCGTGCTGCCGTTCCAGAACACGCTGGCGACGTTCAAGATCTCGGGCAAGGACCTGGTCGCGGGCCTCGAAAGCGGCCTCAGCCAGATCGAGGACGGCGCCGGCCGTTTCCCGCAGGTTGCCGGCATCAAATATTCCTTCGACAGATCGGTCGCGCCCAATGCCGGCCGCGTCAAATCGGTCGAGGTGATGGAGAACGGCGCCTGGACGCCGATCAATCCCGACAAGCAGTACCTCGTCGCCACCAACAACTACGTCCGCCAGGGCGGCGATGGTTACAAGGTTTTCGCCGACAAGGCCACGGACGCCTATGACTACGGCCCCGGCCTGGAGCAGGTGGTGGCCGACTATCTCAGCGCACATCAGCCCTACACGCCGAAGCTTGACGGCCGCATCACCGAAATTGCGGCGGCGACCGCGGCGGTCGAGCCGGCAAAACCAGCCGAGACGGCGCCTGCCGCACCGGCGGCAGAACCGGCAAAGCCGGCTGAGGCCGCTCCTGCAGCCACGACCCAGCCGCCGGCAGCCGAGGCAGCAAAACCGGCCGAGACCGCACCGGCCGCGAGCGAACCCGCAATGCCGGCTTTGCCTTCCAGTTCCAGTGACATCGCCGGCACGCCGCCGAGTGTCTCGACCGAGGCCCCTCCGGCACCGGAAGGGACGAAGCCGGCTGAAACCGCTCCGGCGACGCCTGCTCCCGCCCCAGCCGCCGAGACGGCCAAGCCAGCGGCCGCGGCGCCGGCTGAAACCAAGCCGGCTGAGATCAGCCACACCGTCGCCGCCGGCGATACCTATTGGGACCTGGCCAAGAAAGCCTATGGCGACGCCACCCGGTGGAAGCTTATCTCCGAAGCCAACAAGGATTATAAGCCGCGTCGCCTGCCGCTCGGCGCGACGCTGACCATTCCGCCGGCCGCGAAGTAAGCGGCCACCCCGGAATTCATGGCACCCGCCCGAAAACGGGCGGGTGTTCCTTTTCCGGTGCCAAACGCGATAAAGTGCGGCCAGACGCAGCATTGAAAACCGGCAGGGCATCGCTAGTTTCGCGGCGCTACCGGAGACTGTTCATGACGCTTGCCAGCCCCACCGATGCCAAAGCTGCAAAAGCCGCCGGCCCGCCGCCGGCGGGCACTGCGCCAGCCAGGACGGGCAAGATCGGCATCATGCTGGTCAATCTCGGCACGCCCGACGGTACCGACTTCAAGCCGATGTGGCGCTACCTGCGCGAGTTCCTCTCCGATCCGCGCGTCATCGAGCTCAACAAGGCGATCTGGTATCCGATCCTCTACGGCCTCGTGCTGACCACAAGGCCGAAAAAATCCGGCGCCAACTACGCGCGTATCTGGAACCGGGAGATGAACGAGTCGCCGCTGCGCACTTTCACCCGCGCTCAAGGTCAGAAGCTGGCCGCTGCGCTGGCCGACTTGCCCAACGTGACGGTCGACTGGGCGATGCGCTACGGCAACCCCTCGACGGCCAGCGTCGCGCAAAAGCTGGTCGCGCAAGGCTGCGAGCGCATCCTTTCCTTCCCCCTCTACCCGCAATATTCGGCGACGACGACGGCGACCGCGAACGACCAGCTGTTTCGCGCGCTGATGAAGATCCGGCATGCGCCGGCGATCCGCAGCGTACCGCCCTATTACGACGAGCCCGTCTATATCGAGGCGCTCGCCCGCTCGATTGAGAAGCACATCGCAACGCTCGATTTCGAACCTGAGGTGGTGATCACCTCCTATCACGGCATCCCCAAACCCTATTCCGACAAGGGCGATCCGTACGGGGCGCATTGCCTGGAAACGACAAGGCTGCTGCGCGCGCGCCTCGGCTGGGACGAGAACAAGCTCATCACCACCTTCCAGTCGCGTTTCGGCGCGCAGGAATGGCTGCAGCCCTATACCGATGTCACCGTCGAGAAACTGGCCAAGGACGGCGTGAAATCGATCGCCATCGTCAATCCCGGCTTTTCCGTCGATTGCATCGAGACTCTGGACGAGATCGGCCGCGAGGCGGCCGAAACCTTCCATCACGCCGGCGGCAAGAACTTCGCCCATATCCCCTGCCTCAACGACAGCGCCGAGGGCATGGCGGTCATCGAAGCGCTGGCGCGGCGCGAGCTTTCCGGCTGGGTGTGACCGGCTTCACCGACTAATGCATGTCGCCCAGAAGTGTGCAGCGGTTCTGGGACAACGACATGCATCAAGGCAAAGACTTAAAGCGTGTCGACTGAATCCGTTTCAGCGCGACGCGCTTTAGCTTGAAACCGGTGCGCAAAAGCCTCCGCTAACCAATATTAGCGATCACCTGATTGTAACGTTGCGGAAACACACTTAAGTGATTCCGTGAAGTCGGTGCCTATTGAGGGAGATACGAAATGGGCTTCAGCGGTTTCGATATTGCCATCGTCGTTCTTGTTTTCCTGGTTATCATCCTTCTTTTCAAAGGCATCAAGACGGTGCCGCAAGGTTACAATTACACGGTGGAACGCTTCGGCCGGTACACCAAGACGCTGACGCCTGGCCTGAACATCATCAACCCCATCTTCGAGCGCGTCGGCGCCAAGATGAACATGATGGAGCAGGTGCTCGATGTGCCGACGCAGGAGATCATCACCCGCGACAACGCCATCGTCGGTGTCGACGGGATCGCCTTCTACCAGATACTCAATGCCGCGCAGGCCGCTTATCAGGTGGCCGGGCTGCAGAACGCCATTCTCAATCTGACCATGACCAACATCCGTACCGTCATGGGCTCGATGGACCTCGACGAATTGCTGTCCAACCGCGACGCCATCAACGAGCGCCTGTTGCGTGTCGTCGACGAGGCGGCGCATCCGTGGGGCATCAAGATCACCCGCGTCGAGATCAAGGACATCAATCCGCCGGCCAATCTCATCGAATCGATGGGCCGCCAGATGACGGCCGAGCGCAACAAGCGCGCCCAGATCCTGGCCGCCGAAGGCCTCAAGCAGTCGCAGATCCTCGAGGCCGAGGGCCGCAGGGAAGCAGCCTTCCGCGACGCCGAGGCGCGCGAGCGCTCGGCCGAAGCGGAGGCCAAGGCGACGCAGGTCGTGTCGGAAGCCATCGCCAAGGGCGACGTCCAGGCGCTCAACTACTTCATCGCCCAGAAATACACCGAGGCGCTGACCAAGATCGGCTCGGCCACGAACAGCAAGATCGTGCTGATGCCGCTGGAAGCCTCGTCGCTGATTGGAACGCTCGGCGGCATCGGCGAGATCGCCAAGGAAGTTTTCAGGAGTGAAGGTACGGCTGGGGCGCAGCGGCAGGCAGCACGCCCGCCGCTGGTTCGGCCGAACGAAAACTGAGATCATAGGAGGCTGCTCCCATGTTCGATCGTATCGTTTCCGAACTCGGCCCGTGGAACTGGATGGTTCTGGGCTTCGTGCTCCTGGTGATGGAGATCGTCGCGCCGGGCGTCTTCATGCTGTGGATCGGCATCGCCGCGCTCATCGTCGGCGCGGTGTCGCTGGCGATATGGGACGCCGCTTTCTGGACCTGGCACGTGCAGGTGCTGGCGTTCCTGATCCTGTCGCTGATATCGGCTTTCGTCGGCAAGAAACTGATGGCCGGCCGCCACGACGATGCCGACCAGCCACTGCTCAACCGCCGCGGCGCGCAGATGGTGGGCAAGCTGGCGACGCTGGCCGAGCCGATCAAGGACGGCCGCGGCCGCATAAAGCTCGGCGACACGCTGTGGCGCGTTTCCGGCCCTGACCTGCCCGCGGGCACGCAAGTGCGCGTTGTCGGCGCCGCCGACACCGACCTGGAGCTGACGGTCGAGGCGGCCTGAACCGAGACAGGTATCGGACGGGCTGAGGCTAAGGCAATTCCAGGAAAAGTGCGTGGCTAGGCTGCGCCAATGCGCAGTAGGTCGTGGAAATGAACCACGCCCACCGGCATTTTGTCTTTGATCACGACCAACGCGCCGATATTGTGCTCGTTGAGCATGGCGATCGCCGTGCCCGCCAGCGTCTGCGGATCGATCGTCTTGGGCGTGCGGGTCATGACCTCATCGACGGTCACGTCGGCCAGATTGCGATGCAGATTGCGTGCAACGTCGCCGTCGGTGACAATCCCGACCAGTTTGCCGCTCGCATCGACGATGCAGACGCACCCGACTTTCTTCTGCGACAGCGTCATCACCGCTTCCGGCATCTTGGTGCCGAGCAGGGCGAGCGGAACCTGATCGCCGGTCCGCATGATCTCCGACACCAGGGTCAGGTTGGCGCCAAGCTGCCCGCCGGGGTGCAAGGCTCGGAAGTGATCCGGCGTGAAGCCCCGCGCTTCGAGCAGAGCGATAGCCAACGCGTCGCCCAGCACGAGTTGGAGAAGCGTCGACGTCGTCGGTGCCAGCCCGTGCGGACAAGCCTCGGGCACGACCGGCAGCAGCAAAACCACATCGGCCGCACGCGCCAGCGCCGAGCTCTCGCCGGAAGTAATGGCGATCAGCGGGATGGAAAAACGCCTAGAATAGGCGACGATGCCCATCAATTCCTTGCTTTCGCCCGACCACGACATGGCGATGATGGCGTCGTCCTTGGCGATCATGCCGAGATCGCCATGATTGGCCTCGGCCGGATGGACGAAAAAGGCTGGCGTGCCGGTCGAGGCAAGCGTCGCGGCGATCTTTGCGCCGATATGGCCGCTCTTGCCGACGCCGGTGACGATGACGCGGCCCTCGATCCGCGAGATCAGGTCGATCGCGGCGGCAAAAGGCTCGGTCAGCCCGTTTGCGAGCGCGGCGGCCAGGGCCGCCACGCCGGTCTGCTCCGTCGCCACCGTTCTCAGCGCCGATTCGATCGCGGCCTGCCTGTCCGGCTGCTTTCTCTCTGGGGACCCCGCATGCATGGCGCAAGCGATTAGCGCTTTGCCGCGCCCCTGTCCAACAGAATTGCCGCGGCCTGCCGATCCGGGCGGCTCTAAGGCGGCTGTCTCAACCCTCCGTTAACCATCCGCATTTACGGTTCGGTAAGTATGGCGCAACCGCGCCGCGCAAGCAGTGGTGACGATGTCCGGGGGCCAGTCTGAAACGAAAATCGATCGAAGGGGCATTGCCGTTGCGGCACTGCTGCTGACGGCAAGCGCGCTTGCCTTGCTGCGTCCCGCGCCGGCATTTTCGCAGGAAACCGAGCTGCGCGGCGAGGTCTCCGAATCGGCCATACTCGCCGACCAGCAGCGCAAGGCCAGGCAGTTGAGAGCGCAAGGGTCGCTGGATCAGACCCCGCCCGCGGCCGCGGCCGTCCCGGACACGGCACCGACGACCTACCAGCCGTCGAGCCCCGGCGCCGTTCCCGATGACGATCAGACGGCGGGCGCGACAGACAGCATCTTCGACCAGCCGCAGGCAACGGACGATCCATTGGCCGACACCAAGGCGCCGGCAAAACCCCGCCGGCCCTCGACGGCTGCTCAGCGTGCCCAGGACGCCAAGGCTGACGCCAAGTCGAACACCAAGACCGCCGACAAGAAGAAGACCAAGAAGAAGGCGGGCGAGGCTACCGACGGCACGACCACCGCCGCGACCACCGCCACTGGCGACCAGACTGACGCTGCAGCGACCGAGGACGACGGCAGCAACCGCCGTGCCGTCACCATCGACAGTGTCGACAAGCAGAAGCTCGACCCGGGCCAGGAGCGCACCGCATCCATCGAAGGCCAGAAGGTCAAGCCGGAGGACGATCCCTTCGCCGCTCCCGGTGTCAAGGTCGGCACCTTTGTCTTCCGGCCGACGCTCGAGCAGGGCTTCACGGCCACCTCCAACGCCGATTCCAGCAGCACCGGCAAATCGGCGGTTCTGTCCGAGACGGCGCTGCGTTTCACCGCGACCTCCGACTGGCGCGAGAATTCAGCCTTGATCACCGGCTACGGCCAGTTCCGCAACAGCGTCTCGGGCGAAAAGATCAACGATGCGCAAGGCCGCATCGAAGGCCAGCTCAATGTCGATCTCGACAACGAGCTGCGCGCCATCGCCAAGCTGGGCTACGAAGCCGCACCCGAATCGGCCTCCGCGCCGGATGCGATCGCCGGCGTCGACCACCAGCCGTTGCGCCAGACGGTGGACGGCAGCCTCGGCATCGAAAAGGATGTCGGCAAGATGCGTTACACGCTGACCGGCGCGGTTTCGCACGACTTCTATGGCGACGCCGAGCTCACCGACGGCACCACACTGTCGCAGAAGGATCAGGACAACACGCTCTACACGGCAACCTTGCGCACCGGCTACCAGATATCGCCGGCGCTGACGCCCTTCACGGAAGTCGAGCTCGGCCGCCGGGTCTATGATCTGCGCCTCGACACAGACGGCTTCGACCGAGCCTCGAAGAGGGTTGGCGCGCGCGCCGGCCTCGCGCTCGATATGGGCGACAAGCTTTCGGGCGAATTTTCCGTCGGCTGGCTGCGCGAGGCGCTAGACGACAGCCGCCTCCCAGCAATCGCCGGGCCGTCCATCGACGCCGACCTCAAATGGTCGCCCGAGCGCGGCACCACGATCGGGCTCACCGGAAAGACCGAAGTAGAGACCACCACGACGGCAGGCCAGAGCGGCGATATCCTCTATTCGGGCCGTCTGACCGGTGAGCGCCAGATCCGCGCCAATCTGACGGCGAACTCGGCACTGGGCCTCGACTGGCGCGATTACACCGGCTCCGACGGTCACGATCTGATCCTGAGCGCCGAGGCCGGGCTGACCTGGTGGCTGAACCGCTATGCCGGCCTCACCACCAGGGTGCGGACGGAGAAGCTGACCAGCAACCTGCCTGGACGCGACTATACGGCCAACAGCGTCTATCTCGGACTGAAGGTCCAGCGCTGAAGGCAGTGACGACCAAGCCTATGTCGAGATTCAGGTCAGGCCGAGTCGAGAACGGTGAGTTCCGAGAACCGGAGCGGAGCGTACTCAAAGTACGTGAGCACCGGAAGCGCAGGAACCTGCCGCTCGCAGACCGGCCTCACCTGAATATCGGCATAGGCTAGAACGCCGCGCCGCGCCGCTCGACCGGCTGCACCTCATCGAGCAGTGCGCGGATGACGCCGGCCATGCTTGCGTTCATGTCGCTGCGCCACAGCGCGAAGGCGACATTGGCCTCGACGAAACCTTCCGGCGAGCCGCAGTCGAAGGTGCGCCCCTTGTAGTGATAGCCGTAGAAGGGCTGCTTTTTCTCCAGCTTCAGCATCGCGTCGGTCAGCTGGATCTCGTTGCCGGCGCCGCGTTCCTGGCTTTCCAGGATGCCGAAGATTTCCGGCTGCAGGATGTAGCGGCCGTTGATGAAGAGGTTGGAGGGCGCTGTGCCCTGCTTCGGCTTCTCCACCATGCCGGTGATGCGGAAGCCGTGATGCGTATCGTCGCCGCGGCCGACAATGCCGTATTTATGCGCCTCGGCCGGATCGCATTCCTGCACGGCGATGATGTTGTTGCCGGTCTCGGCATAGAGCTCGACCATGTCCTTCATGCAGCTCTTTTCCGACTGCATGATCATGTCCGGCAAAAGCAGCGCGAAGGGTTCGTCGCCGACCAGCTCGCGGGCGCACCAGACGGCGTGGCCGAGGCCCATCGGCACCTGCTGGCGCGTGAAGCTGGTCTGTCCCGGCGCTGGCTGGAGCCGCTGCAGTCGGGCGAGCTGGTCGTCCTTGCCGCGCTGAGCCAGCGTGTCATACAGCTCGAACTGGACGTCGAAATGGTCCTCGATGACCGCCTTGTTGCGCCCGGTCACGAAGATGAAATGCTCGATGCCGGCCTCGCGCGCCTCGTCGACCACATATTGGATGACCGGCCGGTCGACGACGGTCAGCATTTCCTTCGGGATGGCCTTGGTGGCTGGAAGAAACCGCGTGCCGAGGCCTGCGACCGGAAAAACTGCCTTGCGAACGCGCTTCATGCTGACACCCCTGCGTTTCAGCCAATTATCCGCTCGGCGACGCGCTCCGCAATCCCCCCACGCTTTTTCACGCCGGAATCATTTTCACGCCGGAATGTTGGACTACCGAACGGCCAAAGTTGAATGTGAGAGCTAAAAGCCGCGACACCTCTTTTCGTTCCCAGCGGCACCTATGGTAAACTAAATACTAACCCGGTTCGGCGTTGAATGATCCTTCCTGATTTGACGAAGGAGGAAATGATGTCCGTTCGCAACACCGCGAGGCGCATGACGGCACTGGTGACGGCCGCCGGTCTCACGCTGGCCTTGCTGATGCCCGCCGGACCCGCTTTCGCCGACGCCGGGTTCCGCCAGTGGGTCTCGGGTTTCCGCGCCACCGCGGTGGCGGGCGGCGTTTCGGGCGCTGTTTACAATCAGTCCATGAGAGGCATCGAGCCCGACCCGGTCGTGCTGGAAAAAGCCCGCACCCAGCCGGAATTCACCGCGCCCGCCTGGGACTATTTCGACAACCGCGTGCATGACCAGTCGGTGGCCAACGGCCAGGCGATGGCGAGGAAATGGAGACCGTGGCTCGACCGGATCGAGGCGCGGTTCGGCGTCGACCGCAATGTTCTTCTCGCCATCTGGTCGATGGAATCGAACTATGGCGAGATCCTCAAGCGCGACGACATCATGCGCAACGTCATCCGTTCACTGGCGACGCTCGCCTATGGCGACCCGAAGCGCTCGAAATATGCCCGTACCCAGCTGATCGCCGCCTTGAAGATCCTGCAGACCGGCGACATCGACGAAAGCCATCTGATGGGCTCCTGGGCCGGGGCGATGGGCCAGACCCAGTTCATCCCGACCAGCTATCAGCGCTACGCGGTCGACATGGACGGCAACGGCAAGCGTGACATCTGGAATTCGATCCCCGACGCGCTGGCGACGTCCGCCAATCTGCTCAAGAAGAACGGCTGGCAGGCCGGCAAGACCTGGGGATATGAGGTTTCCATACCAGCCGGCAAGCTGCCCGGCGGCGCAAAGACGATCGCCCAATGGCAGGCGCTCGGCGTCGTCCGGGCCAGCGGCAAGCCATTCAAGAACCTGACCGACAAGGCGACGCTGAAAGTACCGGACGGCAGGGGCGGCCCCGCCTTCCTGATGATCAGGAATTTCTCGGTCATCAAGGCTTACAACAATGCCGACAAATACGCTTTGGCCGTCGGCCTTCTGGCCGACGAGATCGCTGGCGGCAACGGCCTGGTGCAGGACTGGCAGCGGCCTTTCACCAAGCTCAGCTTCGAGGAACGACAGGAACTGCAGAAGCGGCTTTCCGATCACGGCTATTATGACGGCAAGTTCGACGGCAAGATCGGCGATGGCTCGAAAGCCGCCATCATGGCCTATCAGGCCAAGGTAGGCTTGAACCAGGATGGCTATCCGAGCATGGAAGTGCTCAAATGGCTCCGCAAGCAGTAGAGCCGTCCACGCCGCCAGGCATCCTTTCAAATAGGGCAAGGATGCTGTAGCGCTTCGATTTGCGCATGACTTCCCGCGTCTGCCTAGTCATGCGCCAAGGGATGGAGAGGTGTTTGGTGTCGGTCGCGCGTATCAGGCAGGGCATTCGCCGGGCGCCGATCCTGATTCTCGCGCTGACCGTGCTTGTCGTCATCGCCGCCGGCGCTTTCCACGCACCTGCATTCGCGCAGGAGGAAAGCCGCGGCTGGTCGTTGCGTGACCTTCTGTTCCCGCGCCGCAGCGAACGCGTCGAGCCACCGGTCGAAATCCAGAAATCAAGGCCGAAACCGAAGAAGAAATCCAAGCCGCGCCCACCGGCCGAGCCGGAAACGCCGATCGTCGAGAAGACGAACGACGCCCGTGTCGTGCTGGTGGTCGGCGATTTTCTGGCGGGCGGTCTGGCCGAAGGCCTGGACACTGCCTTTGCCGACAATCCCGCCGTCAGGATCGTTGCCCGCAGCAACGGGTCGTCGGGCTTCGTGCGCGACGATTTCTATAACTGGCCGGTCGAGATCAAGTCACTGATCGAGACCGAGAAGCCGTCGGCCGTGATCGTCATGCTGGGCTCCAACGACCGCCAGCAGATGCGGGTCGGCGAGGTGCGCGAGCAGCCCCGCTCGGAGAACTGGACCAAGGAATACGAGCGCCGCACCGATGCGTTCGGCAAGGCCATCCAGGACACCAAAGTGCCGTTCCTATGGGTCGGCATGCCGGCTTTCCGCGTGTCGAAGATGAACTCGGACATGCTTGCCTTCAACGACATCTATCACTCGGCCGCCGAAAAGCATGGCGGCGAATTCGTCGATGTCTGGGACGGCTTCGTCGACGAGAACGGCGCTTTCGTCACCTCCGGCCCGGACATCAACGGCCAGCCGGTTCGCTTGCGTTCCGACGACGGCATCAACGTCACCAAGGCCGGCAAGCGCAAGCTCGCTTTCTACACGGAAAAGCCGTTGGCCAAGATCCTGGGCCTGGCGGCGCCGGGAAGCGTCACGACCGTGTCGGCGCCTGCCGGCGCTCCGGTCGAGGCGCCGAAGCCGGCTGCGGCGCCCGTCATCGTCAACCGCACCGCGCCGATGCTGCTCGGCGACCCGTCGCTCGACGGCGGCACCGAACTGCTGGGCGCCGCGCAGCCGGCCAGGGCCGATCCGAACCTGCCCGGCGAAAAACTGATCATCGAAGGCAAGGCGCCGGCCGCCTCGCCTGGCCGCGCCGACGATTTTTCCTGGCCGCCGAAGCCGCAGCCGGCGACCGCGGCTGTAGAGTCCGACCCGACGCCGGCGACTCCGTGACCGACATTCCTGCGTAGCGGCAATTTCGCGCCAAGCCGAACAATGACATTGTTGGATTTTGGCCGAAGTCAAAGTCGGGGGGCGAATATGTCGGCAACAGGCTATGCCTTGCTTGGGTTCGTGACTTGGACCCTCTTATTGCTCATATGGATGGAAATCCTGCGCACCCATCTTGTGGTGAGCGGCCGCGTCCCCGCGAATGGCTTCGCACCGGACAACGCCGGTCTTTCGCCCTTCTTGCAGCGGCTGGCGCGCGCCCATGCCAATTGCATCGAAGGCCTTCCCATATTCGGAGGTCTCATGGCCCTGGCCATAATGAGCGCGCGCGCCTCGATTACCGATCCGCTCGCATCTTGGTTTCTGGGCGCGAGGCTGGTGCAGTCGGCCATTCATTTGACGTCGACAAGTCCGACCGCTGTCAAGGCTCGATTTTCGGCGTTCTTGGTCCAGATGGCCATCGGCCTCTATTGGGCGATAAAGCTGTTGCTTAGCTAGGCTGCGCTTCGCGAAAGGCTGCGGCTCGTTAGCCCAATTTAACGCGGCAGAACCGTCGATCCCATCAGCGTCTCGTCGATCGAGCGCGCCGCCTGGCGGCCCTCGCGGATCGCCCACACCACCAGCGACTGGCCGCGGCGCACGTCGCCCGCCGCATAGAGCTTGTCGACACTGGTCCTGTAGTCGCGATCGTTGGCCTCGACATTGTTCGAGCGGCGGCTGTCGGTGACGACTTTGATCTCGCCGTCGAGCTCCTTCATCAGGCTGTCGCCCGCCGGTCCGGCGAAGCCGATGGCGATGAAGGCGAGATCGGCGCGGATGACGAACTCGGTGCCGGCGATCGGCTTGCGCTTGTCGTCGACCTCGCAGCAGCGCACACCGGTCAACTGACCTTCCTCGCCGATGAACTCGAGCGTCGCCACCTGGAATTCGCGCTCGGCGCCCTCGGCCTGCGAGGACGAGGTGCGCATCTTGGTCGCCCAATAGGGCCAAACCGCAAGCTTGTCTTCCTTCTCCGGCGGCTGCGGACGGATGTCGAGCTGGGTCACGCGCACCGCGCCCTGGCGGAAGGCGGTGCCGATACAGTCGGACGCGGTGTCGCCGCCACCGACGACGACGACATGCTGGCCGCCGGCGATGATCGGGTGCGAGGGCCACGCCACCGACTGGATCGGCTCGCCGCCGACACGACGGTTCTGCTGCACCAGATAGGGCATGGCGTCATAGACGCCGCTGAGATCGGCGCCCGGAATACCGGCCGGGCGCGGCGTTTCGGAGCCGCCGCAATAAAGCACGGCGTCGAATTCCCCGAGCAGGTCAGCCACCTTCATGTCGACGCCGACATTGACGCCGCAATGGAAGGTCACCCCCTCGCCCTGCATCTGCTCGATGCGACGGTCGATATAGTGCTTCTCGATCTTGAAGTCCGGAATGCCGTAACGCATCAGCCCGCCGGGACGGCTTTCGCGCTCATAGACATGCACGTCGTGGCCGGCGCGGCCCAGCTGCTGCGCCGCCGCCATGCCGGCCGGGCCGGAGCCGATGACGGCAACCCGCTTGCCGGTCTTCCTTTCCGGCGGATAGGGCCGGATATGGCCGGTCTCATAGGCCTTGTCGGCGATCGCCTGCTCCACCGTCTTGATGGCGACCGGGATGTCCTCGAGGTTCAGCGTGCAGGCTTCCTCGCACGGCGCCGGGCAGATGCGGCCGGTGAACTCCGGGAAATTGTTGGTCGAGTGCAGGTTGCGGATCGCGTTGTCCCAGTCGCCATTGTAGACGAGGTCGTTCCAGTCGGGGATCTGGTTGTGGATCGGACAGCCCGTCGGCCCATGGCAGAACGGAATGCCGCAATCCATGCAGCGAGCGGCCTGTTTCTCGACCTCCTTGTCCGACATCGGCAATGTGAATTCGCGGAAATGCCGGATGCGGTCCGAGGCAGGCTGGTACTTGTGCACCTGCCGGTCGATCTCGAGAAAGCCTGTTACCTTGCCCATAGTCCAGTCCCTGCTGTCCGAGGCACGCTTTTTGTCGGCGCACCCGTTAACCCCTTAAGGCTGCCCTGGCAACCGCACCTTGTTGGAGCATGACCTTCGCCCGAAAACCGGTTCCCACTTGTCGGGGTCATGCTCTCGGGGTCAGGATTGTTGGCGAGGATGCCGGCCGGAGAGCCATCTCTCCGGCCTGCCCGATGCTTATTCCGCCGCCACGCTCATGCGCATGCGTTCCATCTCGATCAATGCGCGGCGATATTCCACCGGCATGATTTTTCGGAATTTCGGCCGGAAGTTCTGCCAGTCGTCGAGGATCTCGCGACCGCGCACCGAACCGGTGAAATGCACATGGTTCGAGATCAGCTGGTAGAGCCGTTCCTCATCATGGCTGGTCATATCGCCGGAGACGTCGACGCGGCCCTTGTGGTCGAGGTCGCCGCCGTGGTGAAGCAGTTTCTCCATCAGGTCGTCCTCTTCCGGGACCGGCTCCAGCTCGACCATCGCCATGTTGCAGCGTTCGGCGAAATCGCCCTTCTCGTCCAGCACATAGGCGACGCCGCCCGACATGCCAGCGGCGAAGTTGCGGCCTGTCTTGCCGAGCACGACGACGATGCCGCCGGTCATGTATTCGCAGCCATGGTCGCCGACGCCTTCGACGACGGCGGCCACGCCCGAATTGCGCACCGCGAAGCGCTCGCCGGCGACACCGGCGAAATAGGCCTCGCCTTCGGTGGCGCCATAAAGCACCGTGTTGCCGACAATGATCGAGTCCGCCGCCACGATCTTGGCTTCTTCCGGTGGGCGGATGACGATGCGGCCACCCGACAGGCCCTTGCCGACATAGTCATTGCCGGCCCCGACGAGCTCGAACGAGACGCCGCGCGCCAGGAACGCGCCGAAGGACTGACCGGCGGTGCCGGTGAGCTTCACATGGATCGTGTCTTCACGCAGGCCCTTATGCTTGAAACGCTTGGCGACCTCGCCCGACAGCATCGCGCCGGCCGAACGATCGACATTGCGGATCGGCAGCTCGATGGTGACGGGCTGCTTGGCGTCCAGCGCCGGCTTGGCCAACTCGATCAGCTTGCGATCGAGCACGTCGTCGATCGGATGCTTCTGCCGCTCGGTCCAATGCAGCGCCTCATGCGGGGCGTCCGGCTTGAAGAACATCTTCGAGAAGTCGAGCCCGCGCGCCTTCCAGTGCTGGATGACGTCGCGCTTTTCCAAAAGGTCGGTGTCGCCGATGATCTGGTCGAGATGGGTGTAGCCCATTTCGGCAAGCAGCGCCCGCACCTCTTCCGCCACGTAGAAGAAGAAGTTGATGACGTGCTCGGGCGTGCCCTTGAAGCGCTTGCGCAGCACAGGGTCCTGCGTCGCCACGCCGACCGGGCAGGTGTTGAGGTGGCACTTGCGCATCATGATGCAGCCGGCGGCGATCAGCGGCGCGGTCGAGAAGCCGAACTCGTCGGCGCCGAGGAGCGCGCCGATGATGACGTCGCGACCGGTGCGCAACCCGCCATCGACCTGCAGCGCTACGCGCGAACGCAGGCCGTTGAGCACCAGCGTCTGGTGCGTCTCGGCAAGGCCCATTTCCCACGGGCTGCCGGCATGCTTGAGCGAGGTCAACGGCGAAGCGCCGGTGCCGCCATCATAGCCGGAGATGGTGATGTGATCGGCGCGCGCCTTGGCGACGCCAGCCGCGACCGTGCCGACGCCGACCTCCGACACCAGCTTGACCGAGACATCGGCCGCCGGATTGACGTTCTTCAGATCGTAGATCAGCTGCGCCAGATCCTCGATCGAATAGATGTCGTGGTGCGGCGGCGGCGAGATCAGGCCGACGCCGGGCGTTGAGTGCCTGACCTTGGCGATGGTCGCGTCGACCTTGTGCCCTGGCAGTTGGCCGCCCTCGCCGGGCTTGGCGCCCTGCGCGACCTTGATCTGCATGACGTCGGAATTGACCAGATATTCCGCCGTGACGCCGAACCGTCCGGACGCGACCTGCTTGATCGCCGAACGTTCCGGGTTCTTGCCGCCGTCGGGCAGCGGCAGATAGCGGTCGGCCTCTTCGCCGCCCTCGCCGGTGTTCGACTTGCCGCCGATGGCGT
Organism: Mesorhizobium sp. B3-1-6; assembly: GCF_006439555.1. NCBI lineage: Bacteria > Pseudomonadati > Pseudomonadota > Alphaproteobacteria > Hyphomicrobiales > Phyllobacteriaceae > Mesorhizobium > Mesorhizobium sp. B3-1-6. The sequence goes on from NZ_VFTM01000004.1 coordinate 99,430, forward strand.
TCATGGCGCGCGCCAGCGTGGTGTGCGCCTCGCGCGAAATCGAGCCGAACGACATCGCCCCGGTCGAGAAGCGCTTGACGATCTCGGCCGCCGGCATGACGTCCTCGATCGCGACCTTCTTGCGGCCGGTCTCTTCCGCTGTTCTGAGCTTGAATAGGCCGCGAATGGTCTGGGCGCGCGCGGTTGCGCTGTCGATCTGCGCCGAATAGTCCTTGAACGTGTCCCAGGAGCCTTGCCGCACGGCGTGCTGCAAGGTGGCGACCGCATCGGGCGACCACATATGCGCCTCGCCGCGCATGCGGAACATGTATTCGCCGCCGACCTCTAGGTTGTTGCGCAGCACCGGATCGCTGCCGAAGCCATCGCTGTGGCGGCTGAGCGTCTCGGTGGCGATCTCGTCCAGGCCGACGCCTTCGATCAGCGTCGCGGTGCCGGTGAAATACTTCTCGACGAAATCCGACTTCAGCCCGATGGCGTCGAAGATCTGCGCACCGCAATAGGACTGGTAGGTCGAGATGCCCATCTTGGACATCACCTTGAGGATGCCCTTGCCGATCGACTTGATGTAGCGCGAGACCACCTCGTACTCGTCGACCTCTTCCGGCAGCTCGCCGCGCTTGTGCATGTCGAGCAGCGTGTCGAAGGCGAGATACGGGTTGATCGCCTCGGCGCCGTAACCGGCCAGGCAGCAGAAGTGATGCACTTCGCGCGGCTCGCCGGATTCCACAACCAGCCCGACCGAGGTGCGCAGGCCCTTGCGGATCAGGTGATGGTGCACGGCCGCCGTCGCCAGCAGCGACGGAATGGCGATGCGGTCCGGCCCGACCTGGCGGTCGGACAGGATGATGATGTTGTAGCCGCCGGCGACCGCCGCCTCGGCCCGCTCGCAGAGCCGGTCGATGGCGCCCTGCATGCCGGCAGCGCCCTCGTTCGAGCCGTAGGTGATGTCGATCGTCTTGGTATCGAAACGGTCTTCGGTGTGGCCGATGGAACGGATCTTCTCCAGATCGCCATTGGTCAGGATCGGCTGTCGCACTTCGAGCCGCTTGCGGCGCGACGTGCCGACCAGGTCGAAGATGTTCGGCCGCGGGCCGATGAACGACACAAGGCTCATCACCAGCTCCTCGCGGATCGGGTCGATCGGCGGGTTGGTGACCTGGGCGAAGTTCTGCTTGAAATAGGTGTAGAGCAGCTTCGACTTGTCCGACATCGCCGAAATCGGCGTGTCGGTGCCCATCGAACCCACCGCTTCCTGGCCGGTGGTGGCCATCGGCGCCATCAGAAGCTTGGTGTCTTCCTGCGTGTAGCCGAAGGACTGCTGGCGATCGAGCAGGCTGACATCCTTGCGCAGCGCGCGCGGTTCGACCGGCTTCAGGTCTTCGAGAATGAGCTGCGTGTTGGCGAGCCAGGTCTTGTAGGGGTGCCTGGTCGCGATCTCCGACTTGATCTCCTCATCGGAGACGATGCGGCCCTTGGCGAGATCGATGAGCAGCATGCGGCCCGGCTGCAGCCGCCACTTCTGCACGATCTTTTCCTCCGGCACCGGCAGCACGCCGGCCTCCGACGCCATGATGACGCGGTCGTCATCGGTGACGATGTAGCGCGCCGGGCGCAGGCCGTTGCGGTCGAGCGTGGCGCCGATCTGGCGGCCGTCGGTGAAGACCACCGCCGCCGGTCCGTCCCACGGCTCCATGAGCGCCGCGTGGTATTCGTAGAAAGCCTTGCGGTCTGCATCCATGAGCTTGTTGCCGGCCCAGGCTTCCGGGATCAGCATCATCATGGCGTGGCTGAGCGAATAGCCGCCCTGGAACAGGAATTCGAGGGCGTTGTCGAAGCACGCCGTGTCGGACTGGCCGTCATAGGAGATCGGCCACAACTTCGAGATGTTGTTGCCGAACAGTTCGGAATCGACCGAGGCCTGACGCGCCGCCATCCAGTTGTTGTTGCCGCGCACCGTGTTGATCTCGCCATTATGCGCGACCATGCGGTAGGGATGCGCCAGCTTCCAGGACGGGAAGGTGTTGGTCGAGAAACGCTGATGGACGAGGATCAGCGCGGTTTCGAAGCGCGGATCGGTGAGATCCTTGTAATAGGCGCCGACCTGATAGGCCAGGAACATGCCCTTGTAGACGATGGTGCGCGCCGACAGCGACACGCAATAGGCGCCGATGTCCTTGTTGTCGTTCTCGGCATAGATGCGGCCCGAAATCACCTTGCGCAGCAGATAGAGCCTGGCCTCGTACTCCTCGTCGTCGGTAATGTCGGACGTGCGGCCGATGAACACCTGCCGATGGAACGGCTCGGATGCCACGATATCGGGCGCCTTCGACAGCGACGAATTGTCGACCGGGACGTCACGGAAGCCGATGAGCGGCAGCCCTTCCGACTGTGCCGATTCGGCGATGACTTCTTCGATATGGGCGCGCAGTGCCGCGTCCTGGGGCATGAACCAATGGCCGACGCCGTATTGGCCGGCCGGCGGCAGTTCGACGCCCTTGGCGGCCATTTCATCGCGGAAGAAGCTGTCCGGAATCTGCACCAGCACGCCGGCGCCGTCGCCGACCAGCGGATCGGCACCGACGGCGCCGCGATGGGTGAGGTTTTCCAGCATCGCCAGACCGTCCTCGACGATCTGGTGCGACTTCACCCCCTTCATATTGGCGATGAAACCGACGCCGCAGGCGTCATGCTCGTTGCGCGGATCGTAAAGGCCCTGCGCGGCCATGCCGTTGGCAGTCCGCAGCTCTTTGGTCAGGACGGTATTTTTAACGGCTGCCGCTTTCGTCTGCGCGGCATGGCCGTCGATCGCAGATGGCGTCAGTTCCGTCATCGTCCTATCCTCCGTTCTCCACCTTGGCCCCGACTGTCTCAGGGCGCTGGTTTGCCTTGGGAAGCATGACGCTTCCCCTTCATCCTGCTGCACGTCTCGCGAAATCCACCGAACCAATCGGCTATACGCCCGGTTCGCATCCGGTATCGTACAGGTCAGAGCCGGGCCGTCTACCCGCCGCTCGCGACAATGGCCGGAATGGCAGCGATGATACGCCAGTCCGGCCTGTTTTGTGCGACAAAATAAGACAGCACTACTGTCCTAAATTTTTTATGACAGAAATCAGACAGCCGCACAAGACCGATTCACAAAAAACTTGGGCGTGCCACGACACAAAATTTCGTGACAAGCGCAGGAAACGCAAGCTTTGGTCCGGGTCCTTTGGCCTCGATTTGCTGGCTTCACCGCTTTGCCGATGATTGGCCCTTGCGCTTCGAGCGCCGAAGCGGTCAAGTCCCGCCGCTTTTGCCAATCACGATATGGATCTTTCGATGTTCTTTGCATCCGACAACTGGGCCGGCGTCCACCCCGACATTTCGGCCAACCTGTCGCGCCATGCCGCCGGCACCGCTGTCGCTTACGGCGACGGCGACCTGGACCGCGCCGTCTATCGCCGCTTCAACGATATCTTCGAACGCGAGGTGCAGGTCTTCTTCGTCGCGACCGGCACGGCAGCCAACGCGCTTTCGATGGCTGCGTTGAACCGCATCGGCGGCATCGCGCTCTGCCATTCCGAAGCGCACATGAATGTCGACGAGTTCGGCGCGATGGGTTTCTACACCAGCGGCGCGCGCATGGCGCCGGTGCCGGGACCGCTGGGACGCATGAACCCGGAGGCTCTCGACCGCGCGATAAGGCGCTATTCGCAGGATCTGGCGCCCGCTGGTCAGCCGATGGCGGTCACCGTAACCCAGGCGACCGAGGTCGGCACGGTCTACAGCGTCGACGACGTTAAGGCGATCGCCGAGGTCAGCCGCCGCCACAAGCTGCCGCTGCACATGGACGGCGCGCGCTTCGCCAATGCGATTGCCGCGACGGGCGTCAGCCCGGCCGAGATGACCTGGAAGAGCGGCGTCGACCTCATCTCCTTCGGCGGCACCAAGAACGGCTGCTGGATGGCCGACGCGGTCGTGGTCCTCAATCCGGACGTCGGCAAGGATTTGCGCCTGCTGCGCCAGCGCGCCGGACAGACCTTCTCCAAGGCCCGCTTCATCTCGGCCCAGTTCGAGGCCTATTTCACCGACGATCTGTGGTTGAGGATGGCCGGGCATGCCAATCAGATGGCTGCACACCTGGCCGAGACGATCGAGGATGCGCCGGCCGGCAAGCTCGCCTGGCTGCCGCAGGCCAATGAGGTCTTCGCCATACTCGGTCGGGCCACGGCGGAAAAGCTGCAGGCGGCCGGCGCCAAATTCTATGAATGGGGCGTGCCGCAGGGTTTCGATGGCCACCTCGGCGACAATGAAGCGATCTACCGCTTCGTCGCCAGCTTCGCCACCACGACGCAAGAGATCGACCGCATCGGCCAACTGCTGGCTTGAGCTTGTAATAGTCGAGGGCAAGCTGATGACCAGACCGCCTCTCGGCTCGACGATGCGGCTGATCCGTCCGGCGCCGAACGTACTCGGCTTCTACGATGGCCGTGTCGATGGCGTACGCATCTGGTCGGACGAGTCGAATTGGCTCGACGACGGCGCTTACACGCTCGGCATCTGCACCTATGCGATCGTCGATGGATCGCAGGCGCTCGTCTACGACACGCACATCTCCCTGCCCCATGCCCGTTTCATCCGGAAAACCCTCGAAGAGCTGGGCGTGACCTCGATACGCGTCGTTCTCAGCCACTGGCATGACGACCATATCGCCGGCAACGAGGTGTTCCAGGACTGCGAGATCATCGCCAATACCCTGACTGCCTCGGCACTCGAACGCGGCCGCGCCGAGATCGAAAGCGGCAACCCGCCGATCAAGCCGCTCGTTATGCCCAACAGGACGTTCGACAACAGCCTCAGCCTGGGAGCGATCCCGATCGAACTGCGCCAGGTCGAAATCCACAGCCATGACGGCACGGTGCTGCTGATGCCCCAAGCTGGCCTGCTGCTTGCGGGCGATACGCTGGAAGATTCCGTCACCTATGTCTCGGAACCGGAGCGTCTGGCGGAACACTTGATCGACCTCGAGCGCATGGCTGGCTGGCGGTTCGATCGAATCCTGCCCAACCACGGTTCCTTCGAGGCAATCGAAGCCGGCGGCTATGACAGAAGCTTCATCGACGCCACCGAGGCTTACGTTCGAAAGCTGCTTGCCTGCCGGCAAGACCCCGACCTAGCCAAGCAGGATCTGCGGACCTTCGGCGCCGAGATTTTTGCGACAACGGCGGTTGAGTATTTTGCGCCTTATGAACCCGTTCACCGGCAGAACGTGGAGGCCGTTATCGCGGCGAAGCGCCGGTAATGTGCGCTAGGCGAGGAAGGGCCGCAGCAACAGCTCGACGCCGAGCAGGACCAGAAAAATCAGGAACCATCGACGGAAAGTCGCTGGGCTGATTTTCTGGCGCAGCACTTGCCCCAGCCACATGCCGAGCAAGGCCGGCAGCACGGCGAGTGAGGACATCGCCAGATGCCCGGCCTCGAAGGCGCCATGCGAGGCAAGGCCTAGCGCCAGGGCGATCGTCGACACCGTGAAGGAGAGGCCGAGCGCCTGGATGAGATCATCGCGGCTCAAGCCCAGCGCCTGGATGTAGGGGACGGCAGGCACGACGAAGACGCCGGTGCCGCCCGTGACCAGGCCGGTGAGGAAACCCACGACCGGCGACGACCAGCGCTCCGCTTTCGCGGGAACGAAAGGCTGCCGCGCGAGCAGGCTGTAGGCGGCATAGACGATCAATGCCGCGCCGAGGCCGGCGGTCGTCCATTTGACGTTGTCGCTGGCGAGCAGCCGCGAACCGGCGATGGTGCCGATCAGGATGCCCGCCATCATCAGCCACAGCCGGCGCAGGATCACGGAAAAACTCGGGCCGGCGAAAAGCTGCCAGACATTGGTGACGAAGGAAGGCACGATGAGCAGCGATGCCGCGGTCACCGGCGGCATGATGGTGCCCAGCAATCCCATCGCCAGCGTCGGCAGGCCCATGCCGGTCACGCCCTTGACGATCCCGGCCAAAAGGAAGGTGATTGCGACGGTGAGCGTCAGCAGCAGGGAAAAATCGGACATCGCCCTTCATGATCCGCCGCCGCATGCTTCAAAAGAGCCAGAAAGGCTCGTTGCGGGTGGCACAAAAAAGCGGCGCCTCTCGGCGCCGCTTCCGTCTCGGGAGGGAGACGTCGTCTGCGATGGAGCCCGCGGATTACGCGGCGGCCTTGGCCTCGATCTGCTTGGCCTTGTCCGAAGACTGGGTAATCGCGATCTTGCGCGGCTTCAGCTCCTCGGGAATGTTACGCTTGAGGTCGACGAAGAGCAGGCCGTTCTTCAGCGTGGCGCCTTCCACTTCGACGTGATCGGCCAGCTGGAAGCGGCGCTCGAAGGAGCGGGAGGCGATGCCGCGATAAAGCAGCTCCGAACCCTCGCCGTTGTTCTCTTCCTTGCGCTCGCCCTTGACGGTCAGCACGTTGCGGTGCGCCTCGATCGAGATCTCGTCTTCGGAGAAGCCGGCAACGGCCATCGAGATGCGATAGGCGTTCTCGCCGGTGCGCTCGATATTATAGGGCGGGTAGGTCTGCGCGGTCTCGGGCTGGCCGAGCGAGTCGAGCATGGTGAACAGCCGGTCGAAGCCGACAGTCGAACGATAAAGCGGGGAAAAATCAACGTGACGCATAGGTGTTCTCCTTTTGAGCAACATGGTTTGCGTGTGACCGGTGCGAAACCCTCGAAAGGCGTTCCGGATGGGCCAGCGGCCCCGACATCGGCGGCCACAACCCTCATTTGGGAAGCTCAAAAAGCCATTTCAAGGTTTTCTTCGCGGTCGCAATGCGGCCACGTTCATGAACGGTGGATGAACCACCGCTTCGGCATCCGTTCAGTCATGCAGCGCTAGGCTTGGTCACGTTCGAGCAATTCCAGGAGAAGTGCGAAGCGGTTTTCCGTCCGAAATTGCGTCAAGACACAGAGACAAGTGGCGCCTCTTTCCCTGCGCCGCGACGAGGCCGAACCGGGTGCAACGTCCCTTCCTCCCGGATCGACAGAGGCCGGAAGTGCGCCGCAGGCACTTCCGGCCTTCCCCCTGCGCTGGCAGCCGCGTAAATCCTCGCAACGCCTTTGCTTTTGCCGCCTGGCCGTCTATCACCATGCCGACGCCTCGCCCGTCCGGGCAAAAGAGCAACCATCGACGCGCCGAATGACGGATCTTTTCCATCACACAGAAGACAATCCCGCGCCGCAGAATGCCGCAGGCGGCTTCTTCATCACGCGCGACGGCAAGAAGATCCGCTACGGCGTCTTTGCCGCTGTCAGCCGCCCGCTGCAGGGCACGGTGGTTCTGCTGACCGGGCGCAACGAATGCATCGAGAAATATTTCGAGACCATTCGCGATCTCGCCGATCGCGGCTTCAGCGTCGCTGTCCTCGACTGGCGCGGCCAAGGCGATTCCAGCCGCCTGCTGCGCGACCGCCAGCGCGGCTATGTCCGCAGCTTTCGCGACTATACGCGCGACCTCGAGCAATTCTTCGAGGAGATCGTGCTGCCTGACTGCCGCGGCCCTTACTACATCCTCGCCCACTCCACGGGCGCGGTGATTGCGCTGCTTGCCTCGCCATCGATGGTCAACCGCGTGCGCCGCATGGTGCTGCTGACGCCCTTCCTCGCGGTGCCCGACCTGCCGGTTTCGATAAGCACGGTGCGGCGCGTCTGCGCGGTCTTCTGCGCGCTGGGTCTCGGCTGGCTCTATGCCGCGCTCGGTCCGCGGCCGAAAGTGCCGCCGCCTTTCGAAATGAACAAGGTGACCTCGGATCCCGGGCGCTACCGACGCAATGTCGGGATCTACGAGGCCTGGCCGCAGCTCGCGCTCGGCGGCCCGACGATCCGCTGGCTGAAGGCCGCCGCTGCCGCCGCGGAAGCCGTCAGCGATCCGGATTTCATGGCCAGGGTGAAGGTGCCGATGCTGATCGTCGCCGCCGGCGCCGACCGGGTGGTCTCGACGAGGGCGGTGGAAGCCTATGCCAGGAAACTGCGCGTCGGCTCGCTGTTGATGATCGACGGCGCCGAGCACGAAATCCTGCAGGAGAAGGACATCTACCGCGAGCAGCTCCTGGCTGCCTTCGACGCCTTCATTCCGGGCACCGGCGACGCTCCCTGAGCGCGATCGAAGTCCTGCGGCGACCAGCCCTTGCCGCTGGGCGCATCAGCCGCGCAGCGCCGCCATCGCCGCCGCGTGAAGCTCGGGCGTCGCCGCTGCCAATACGTCGCCGCCCTTTTCCGCCGGTCCGCCTTCGAAAGTGGTGATGACGCCGCCGGCCTTCTCGATGATCGGGATCAGCGCCACGATATCGTAGGGCTTCAGGCCCGGATCGGCGACGATGTCGATGCTGCCCGCGGCCAGCATGGCGAAGGCGTAGCAGTCGGTGCCGTAGCGGGCGAGTTGCACCTTTGTCTCGAACTGGTCGTAACGCTTGCGCGCATCGCCCTTGAACAGGGCCGGCGTGGTCGTGAACAGCGTCGCTTGCGCAAGGTCGGTCGTCTTGCGGGTCGCGAGCCTGCGCGGGCCGCCCGGTCCCTCGTAGTGCGAGCCGGAAGCGTTGGCGTAGAACAGCTCGCCGGTGAAAGGTTGCGACATCATGCCGGCGACCGCGTCGCCGTCGACGGTGAACCCGACCAGCGTTCCCCACACCGGGACGCCGGAAATGAAGGCGCGGGTACCGTCGATCGGGTCGATCACCCAGACATGCCGGCTGGTGAGGTTCTGGCTGCCATGTTCCTCGCCGAGAATGCCGTGCTCGGGATATTCGGCGGAAATCAGCGCCCGGATCGCGCGCTCCGCCTCGCGATCGGCCTCCGTCACCGGATCGAAGCTTCCCGCAAGCTTGTTGGTGACCACCCCCTGGCTGCGGAAGCGCGGCAAGGTTTCGGCGGCGGCGGCATGCGCGATGCGCCGCATGAAATCGGTGCTGATATCCAAGTCGCTCTCCCCATCGCGGCCTTTGCCAGCCGCTCTTTCTCACGGAACAGCCGCGCTGAAGACCGGCCAGATGCCCGTTTTCTGTTGCCCGAATGTCACATCTGAGCCGCCGAAGCGGAATTTCCACATCATATTGAATTAAAAAAGCCTGCTGTCGATTGACATTTGTGCGGCGCACAATAATTTTGTCATCGGACAGGTTTTCCTGTCCATGCCCTCCTTGGGCGTTTCCTCCCTAGACTTCGACCGTGTCGTGAAAACGATGCGGTCTTTTTTTCGAGCAATTCCAGGAAAAGTGTGAAGCGGTTTTCCGTCCGGAATTGCGTTTATAAGAACTCGGCGCCGACCGCGCCGTCATTCCGCCGCGAGCGGCAAATCGACGAAATGATGGTCGGGCATCGACATCAAATCGGCCGAGAAGCGGGTCAGGTTGCAGGCCAAAGCGTCGAAGCCGGCCGATTTCTGGAACGTCCGCTCATCCATGTAAAGCCCGCGATTGACCTCGATCTGCAGCGCATGCAGATGCCTTGCCGGCCTGCCATAATGCTCGGTGATGAAGCCTCCGGCATAGGGCTTGTTGTGCGCGACCGAGTAGCCCATGTCGACAAGCAGGCTGATGGCCATCTCGGTGAGCGCCGGCGATGCCGAAATGCCGAACCGGTCGCCGATGATGAAGTCGGGCCGCACACCATTGTCGCCGACGCGGATGCTGGCCGGCATCGAATGGCAATCGATCAGCACGGCATAGCCGAACCTGGCATGCGTCCTGGTCAGGAGCCGCTTAAGCGTCTCGTGATAGGGCTTGTACACCGCTTCGACGCGTCCCACCGCCTCGGCCAGCGGCAGCCGGCCAGGATAGATATCAAGCCCCTCGCCGACCAGTTTCGGCACCGTGCCGAGCCCGCCGGCGACACGCGCCGAGCGGATGTTGCAGAAGGACGGCACTGGCTCCGCGAACATGCGCGGATCGAGTTCCCAGGGCTCGCGGTTGACGTCGAGATAGGCACGCGGAAAATTGGCGGCCAGCAACGGCGCGCCGAGCGCCACGGCGCCGCCGAAGAGCTCCTCGACATAGCAGTCCTCCGACCGGCGAATGGCGTTGCGGTCGAGCCGCGCCATGGCCAGGAAGCGCTCCGGATAGTGGCGGCCGCTATGCGGTGAGTTGAACAGGAAAGGCACGCGCTGTTCGGCGCCCGATCGGATTTCGAAGGGTGGAACGACCGAAAAATCCTCGGCTGCCGTCTTCAATTTGTACGAACCAGGAAACAGCACTGCATCATGGCATGAAATTGCCATCTTGCGCCCGGCATGTCCAGCATTTCAGGCGGTGAAACCGCGCCCCGAGCCGGATGTCGGATGCCCTTCATTCACTTGATGTTTACCGGCGCGACCGCATATACAGAATGGTTAACGGTCTTGCCCGGCGGCAGGCTTGGGGCGGGTGATTCGGACGGGATATGATGGCACGCATTCTGCTGGCGGAAGACGATGACGATATGCGCCGCTTCCTCGTCAAGGCGCTGGAGCGCGCCGGCTACCAGGTAAGCGATTTCGACAATGGCGCCAGCGCCTATGAGCGGCTGCGCGAGGAACCATTTTCGCTGCTCCTGACCGACATCGTCATGCCGGAGATGGATGGCATCGAGCTGGCCCGCCGCGCCACCGAGATCGATCCGGACCTCAAGGTGATGTTCATCACCGGCTTTGCCGCGGTCGCGCTCAATCCCGATTCCAAGGCACCCAAGGACGCCAAGGTGCTGTCGAAGCCCTTCCATCTGCGCGATCTCGTCAACGAGGTCGAGAAGATGCTGCAGGCGGCCTGAGCCGTCTTCTGGTTCGCATTGAGGCCCCATCGGCAGGCGCTTCGCCGATGCGACAAACGGAAGCCGTCTTTCCACATTCCCGCTATTGACGCGCCGGATCAAAAGTGGTGTATGCGCGGCTTCGGATGGGCGTGTAGCTCAGCGGGAGAGCACTGCATTGACATTGCAGGGGTCACAAGTTCAATCCTTGTCACGCCCACCATCCTTCCAATAACTTCGCCGATCTCCGGCACTAGACCCCGAGCACACCGGCTAGGAGCATTGCAGCCACTGGTCGCGCCCGGTGGCGACGTGAGCAGGCGGCGTCTTAATATTTGTGAAAGTGCACGCAGCCGTGCTGCGATGGATTCCCCTCGCTGAACAGCCCGTAGGCCTCTGTCGGCGGGATTTTTGTTGCGCGGCCTAATTTCATTAGTTGTCACTAAAATCATTGATGCAGAAACCTGCCAATTGGCGCATAATATTCGCCTGCCCCGCGCAGCAATCCGGGGTAAGGGCCCGGCCTGTCTGCCCTAGTCCCCCGACTTCCCGCAGGCCGGGTATCGTATGTCTGGCCAGCTAATTCCGCCTGGGCGCCTTGTCGGCAACGAAGGGCGCCAGCGCGTCGGAGCAGCGCAAGAACTGGACGCCTTCCCCATAGAGCGGCCCGACAGTTCCGCGTTGGGGTTTGCGTTGGGTTGAACCGCCGGGCCTAACCGACTCGGTAAGGGTGAGTCGGCCAAAGAGAAGGCTAAATTAGCATCCATGCATTGATATAGATTTCTATGCCTTTCCACTGGTTTCGTTGGCCGGATACGCGGCTTGCGCAATGTTGCTCAATCATATGACAGGGCTCGTCTGAACTAAGGCGGCAAGAGCAGCACGGCCATGAGAGCGTTTGCTGCCATCCCGATCATAATCGCGCTGCCGGTAGCGCCAAACTGCGATGGCGAGCATCACGGCGCCGATGGCGGCGATGTAGGTTGAGACGGGATCGATAGCGTTCAAGGTGCGTCCGCGGCGATGGTGAACGGGCGGGTGGTGGCCGTGGTGCCCTCCGAGGGAACGCGAATTGCGCTACTCAACCTTCACGTTGATCGTGATGCTGTAGGATGCGCCATCGTATGTGTGTACCGACAGGGCGATCTGGTCATGGCCTTTGAACCCTGACATGGACCGGTACAGCACCTTTATGCCGTCCACCTTACGGAAATCGCATTTCCATCGAATGTTGCTTTTGGTGAAGTGAGGAAACGTCTTCGCGTTGACGATGGAGATTTTCCCGTGACTCGGTCCGGAAACCGCCTTCAGATCGACCGGGCCCGCGTTCGAGCAGTCGGGGTTAACGCTAGCTCCGTCGTAGACTTTGATTTCCTTCCCCGAAAGCGCTGTCCTTTCGAGGGTTTTCGAGTTCCCCCATGCGGCGGCCTGGCCTGCACCAAGTCCCAAAAAAATAAGCGCGATCCCAACAGCAGTAACGCGGTAGCCCATCTTTGTTGCCCCTTCGTTGAAGTAGATATCCCGAGTGTTCTAGAGGCGTCCCGGCAAAACGCCATGTGTCGTGCTATCAAATGACCGTTATTCGCGAAGAATTCGATAACCGCTCGATTGAGTATCGTATTTTGCCGGCCCGCCGAAACGGCACCTTTTCCTTTGGCTGACACACAGGGAAGATCGCACTCTCTGGCACAGGAACGGCACAGATATTTCGAATGTTTTTGCTCTGTTCACGTTCATTTTTGGCCCATTTCGCAATGAAATCAGAGAACGAACTGCATTGACATTGCAGGGGCCACAAGTTCAATCCTTGTCACGCCTTCCGAATAACTTAGTCAAGCCATCTGGCTGAGAACACTCCGGCGGCTCAACTACTTGAGATCCCCTTCGAACATCACGAGCACGCGGTTCGACGCCTTGAGCGCGAAGCGCATGGCTTCCTCATAATCCGGGTCCGCGTAACAGGCCTTGGCGATCTCCAGCGACGGAAATTCCACAAGGACCATGCGCTTGGCATCGCGCGCCTCGACGAGCAGAGGCGGCTGCTTTGTCGTGTTCGTTCGTGCCTGATATTTTTCGCCGATCGGCATCCAGAGGCGGCTGTACTCGGCCTGCGCCTCCTGGTCCGAAATCTTGGTTCCGACGATGAGCCAGTATCCTTTCACGCTGAAGCGCTCTCCCTGATAATTGCCGGCCTACACCATGAACTCGCCGATTGAACGCGTCTCGTTCGGACCGATCGCCGATCTTGGCAGCCGCCGCGATCGCCGCATTGCCGCGCTCATCCTGAATTTGGGAAGCGAATACGATTTGCCGGCGGAACGCAAATCCCCTCACGGGGGATCGGCTCAGACGCCCGCCGTCGCCAGCAGTGCCTTCATCCTGGCGGTAGCAAGATCGGGGTCTGCCAGCAGGCCGGCCTGGTCGGAGAGCCGGAAGACGTCCGCGTAATGGCATATGCCGCGCGCCGACTGCATGCCTCCGACCATCGTGAAATGATCCTGATGCCCGTTCAGCCAGGCCATGAAGACGATGCCGGCCTTGTAGTATTCTGTCGGCGCTTCGAAGATCTTGCGCGACAGCGGCACGGTCGGCGCCATCAGCGCGTCGTAACGAGCCTTGTCACCGTCTGCCAGCTTCGCCAGCGCGGCATTTGCCACCGGCGCGATGGCGTCGAAGATGCCGAGCAGCGCGTGCGAGTGTTTCCTGCCGTCGCCGGCGATCAGTTCCGGATAATTGAAATCGTCGCCGGTGAACATCACCACCCCGCCGGGCAGCCGGTCGCGCAGCAGCACTTCCTTCTCGGCATCGAGCAGCGATATCTTTATGCCCTCGACCTTGTCGGCGTGCCGCTCGATGATGGCGACGACCGTGTCGAGCGCGGCGTCGAAGTCGTTGCTGCCCCAGTAGCCCTTGAGCGCCGGATCGAACATGTCGCCCAGCCAGTGCAGGATGACCTTGCCCGACGCCTGGGAGAGCATGCGGTCGTAGACGCGGGCATAATCGTCGGGCCCCTTGGCCACCGCCGCCAGAGCGCGGCTCGCCATCATGATCGCCTTGCCGCCCTCGCCTTCGATGAAGGCGAATTGGTCTTCATAGGCGCGGATGACGTCGTCGAGCGTCTTGGCCGCAGCCGGCGCAAGGTGATCTGTCCCCGCCCCCGATGCGAGGTCGGCGCCCGGCACCGTTTTAGCCTCCGCGATCGAGCGTCGGATCAGTTCCTTCGCGCTCGCCCAGTCGAAACCCATGCCGCGCTGGGACGTGTCCATGGCCTCGGCGATGCGGAAGCCGAGCCGCCACAGATGATGGCGAAACGCCATCGTCCTGTCCCAGTCGACCGCTGGCCGAGACCAGGGATTGGTCATGGCGATGGGATCGGCAACGACATGGGCGGCGGCATAGGCGATGCGTGAAAACCGCGCGCCCATGCTCGGTTCGACCGGTTTGCCGACGAGGCGGTAGCTGACCCGGCCGCAGTTTGCCGCAGGCAAGATGATGTCCATGGAACTCTCCCGTTGCGGCCGCTATAAATGGAACGTTCCAATAAATCAAGAACCTTTATGATTCAAGGCGCCCCAGCCGGTGAAGCATCGTGTCTCTAGAGGATAATCCTTGCATTCATTGAGATTTTGAACCGCTCCAATCAATTTTTTGAATCTTATCGGAATCGCAATTGACTCTGATTTCGAACGATGATTAGAACGTTCCAATAAATTCGTTCAAAAAACACGGAGGACGGGACGAGGATGGCCAGCCGGGCCAAGGCAACGATCCTGGACATCGCCCGCGAGGCCGGCGTGTCCAAATCGACGGTGTCGCTCGTGCTGCAGGGCAGCGGGCTGATCCGGCCTGAAACCGCGACCAAGGTGCGCAAGGCGATCGAGGATGTCGGCTATGTCTACAACCGCGGCGCCGCCAATCTGCGCAAGGCCCATTCCAACGTCATCGGCATGGTGATCAACGATCTCACCAACCCCTTCTTCGCCGAGCTTGCCGTTGGCATGGAGCGCGTCTTCCAGGCGGCGGGCGTCGTCCCCTTCATTGCCAACACGGCGGAAAACCCGGTGCGCCAGGAAGAGGTGCTGAAATCGCTGATGGAGCAGGGTGTCGCCGGACTGATCGTCTCGCCGGCGCGCGGCACCACGCCGGGCGCCTTCCGCCGCATCGAGACGGCCGGAGTGCCGATCGTCTTTGCCATGCGCCGCCTGCCCGACAGCCGCATCCCGGTGATCGCGCCGGACAATCATCGCGGCGCGGTGCTTGCCACCGAGCATCTGATCCGCAAGGGCCATCGCCGCCTGGCGTTCTTCGGCGGCTCGTCCGATCTCGTCGTCTATCACGAGCGCCTGGGCGGCTTCCTCGAGGCTTGCGAAACGATCGGCATTCCGGCCTCCGACCGGCTGATCGTCGAGGGCGAGACCAGCCGCAAGGGAGGCATGGCCTGCCTGGAGACTGCGCTCGCCGCGGCCGAACCGCCAACTGCGGCACTCTGCTTCAACGACGCGGTCGCCTTCGGCGCCATGCTGGCGCTGCGTCGTCGCAATCTGGAAGCAGGAGCGGACTTTGCCGTCGTCGGCTTCGACGACGTCGCCGAGGCCGAGCACTACAGTCCGGCGCTGACCAGCGTTGCCGTCGACACAGCGGGTCTCGGCGAACGCGCGGCCCACGTCATGCTGAAGATGATTCAGTCGCGCACCACGCGCGCCGAGGACCATATCGGCGCCGTCAGCCTGGTCGTGCGGGAAAGCAGCGGCCCGGAACGCAACAGCCAGGTGGGAGACGCGGCATGAGAGTGCGATGGGGATTGATCGGCGCGAGCACGATCGCCAGACAGTTCGTGATCGATGCCATCCGCGCGCAGGCCGATGGCGAGGTCGCCGCCGTGATGAGCTCGAATCCCGAGCGCGCCAAGACCTATGCCGGTGAGAACGGCATTGCGGCCGCCGTCTCGACCCTCGACGCGCTGCTCGACGCCGACATCGACGTCGTCTACATCTCGACCACCAACGAACTGCATCTCGAGCAGGGTCTTGCTGCAATCAAGGCCGGCAAGCATGTGCTGTGCGAAAAGCCGCTGGCGCTGACCAGCGCCGATGCCCGCAAGATGGTTGCGGCAGCCAAGGCCGCCGGCATCGTCTTCGGCACCAACCACCATTTGCGCAATGCCGGCGCTCATCGCGCCATGCGCGAGGCGATTGCCGCCGGCCGCATCGGCAAGCCAGTCGCGGCGCGCGTCTTCCACTCCGTCTACCTGCCGGAGAACCTGCAGGGCTGGCGCATCGCCAAACCCGAGGCCGGCGGCGGCGTGGTGCTCGACATCACCGTGCATGATGCCGACACGCTGCGCTTCGTGCTCGGCGACGATCCTGTCGAGATTTCGGCCTTCACGCAGTCGGCAGGCATGGCCGGCGGCGGCCTGGAGGACGGTGCAATGTGCATCTGGCGCTTCAAGTCGGGCGTCATCGCGCAGTCGCATGAAGGCTTCACGACAAAATTCGCCGGCACCGGCTTCGAGGTGCATGGCTCGGAAGGCTCGCTGATCGCCACCAATGTGATGACGCAGAAGCCGGTCGGCTCGGTGCTGCTGCGCACGGCCAAGGGCGAAGAAGAATTGAGCTTCGACCGCGAGGACCTCTACGCCCGCTCGCTGCGCCAGTTCCATGCCGCGATCCGCGGCGAAGGCCAGCCTTCGGCCACTGGCGAGGACGGCATCTGGTCGCTGGCCTCCGCCGAAGCGGCTTTGCAGTCGGCGAAGACCGGCAAGACTGTTTCGATCGATCCGAAACTCGGGAGCGGAAATTGAGCAAGGTTGTTTCCGCGGCCCAGGTCGCCAGCCTGATCAAGGACGGCATGGTCGTCTCTGTGTCGTCGTCGAGCGGCCTTGGCTGCCCGGACGCCGTGCTTGCCGCGATCGGCGAGCGTTTCGACGCGGAGGGCCATCCGAAGGCGATCACCACGCTGCACCCGATCGCCGCCGGCGACATGTACGGCATCAAGGGCATCGACCATCTCGCCAAGCCGGGTCTGTTGAAACGCACGCTTTGCGGCTCCTATCCGTCCGGCCCCTCCTCCGCCGAGCCGCCGCGGATCTGGAAGATGATCGGCGACAATTCCGTCGCCGCCTACAACGTGCCATCCGGCATCCTGTTCGACATGCATCGCGAGGCCGCCGCCAAGCGCCCCGGCGTGCTGACCAAGGTCGGCCTCGACACGTTCGCCGATCCGCGTCACCAGGGCTGCGCCATGAATGCGGCGGCCAGCGAGCCGATCGTTTCGGTTGAGCAGTTCGACGGCGAGGAATGGCTCTATTTCCGCGCCATCGTCCCCAACATCTCGATCATTCGCGCCACCACGGCCGACGAGCGCGGCAACCTGACCTACGAGCATGAGGGCGCCTATCTCGGCGGCCTGGAGCAGGCGCTGGCGGCCCGCAACAATGGCGGCATCGTCATCGCGCAGGTCAAGCGCGTGGTCGAGAACGGCACGCTGAAACCGCATGACGTGCGCGTGCCCGGCGTCCTGGTCGACCACATCGTGGTGGCGCCCGACCAGCTGCAGACGACGCAGACCCCTTACGATCCGGCGATCTCGGGCGAAATCTTCCGGCCGCTGTCGAGCTTCCGCAATGCCGAGATGAACGTGCAGAAGGTGATCGCGCGCCGCGTCGCCATGGAATTGCGCGACGGTATGGCCGTCAACATCGGCTTCGGCATCTCGGCCAACGTGCCGCGCATCCTTCTCGAAGAAGGCCAGCACGGCAAGGTCACCTGGGTGATCGAGCAGGGCGCGGTCGGCGGCGTGCCGCTGCTCGACTTCAAGTTCGGCTGCGCCTCCAACGCCGAGGCGATCATGCCTTCGCCGCACCAGTTCATTTACTTCCAGGCCGGCGGCTTCGACGCCTCGCTGCTCTCCTTCCTGCAGATCGACCGCCACGGCTCGGTTAACGTCTCGAAGCTTTCGGCGCGGCCGCATGTGACGGCCGGCGCCGGCGGCTTCGTCGACATCACGGCGCGGGCGAAGAAGATCGTCTTTTCCGGCTTCTTCAATGCCGGCGCCAAGCTCTCTCTGGCTGACGGTGCCATCCGCATCGATCAGGAAGGCAAGGTCAAGAAGGTTGTCGAGGAGGTCGAGCACATCTCCTTCTCGGGAAAACGCGCCGTCGCGCAAGGCCAGGACATCACCTATGTCACCGAACGCTGCGTGATGAAGCTGACCCCCGACGGCCTGATGGTGACGGAGTTGGCGCCCGGCATCGACCTCGAGCGCGACGTGCTGGCGCAGGCCGAGATCCCGCTTGGCGTCGCCAATGACCTCAAGATGACGCCTGCGGCGCTCTATCAGGACCGGACGATCGGCCTGACGCTCAATGGCGGCGCCTCGCTCGGAGGCGCGCATGGCTGAGCGTCTCGTCACCTTCGAACAGGACGGCGCCGTCGGCATCATCACACTGCGGCGGCCGGATAAATTCAACGCGCTCGACATCCCGATGCTGCGTGCGCTCGAAGCAGCGCTTGACGAAGCGGAATTGGCCGAGGGCGTTCGCGCCGTGCTCATCGGTGGCGATGGCAAGGGCTTTTGCGCCGGCGGCGACGTCGAGGCCTGGGGGACGATGAGCGCGGCCGATTTCCAGGTGCAATGGGTCCGCTACGGCCACCGCGTCTTCGACCGGCTGGCGCGCCTGCGGCAACCGACAATCGCGGTGCTGTCCGGCCATGCGCTGGGCGGCGGGCTGGAACTGGCGGCGGCCTGCGATTTCCGCGTCGCCGAAACCCAGGTGAAGCTGGGCTTCCCGGAAACCTCCATCGGCGTCGTGCCCGGCTGGTCCGGCACGCAGCGCGCCGTGCGCCGCTTTGGCGCGCAAGTGGTGCGGCGCATGGCGCTGGGTGGCGAGATTTTGCTGGCCTCTGACGCGCTTGCGCTCGGCGTCGTAGACCGTGTCGTAGAAACCGGCAAGGCGTTCGACGAAGCGAAAGCTTGGGGAGAAAAAATCGCCGAGCGCGGGCCGCTGGCAACCGAGGCCGCCAAGCTGATGATCGGCATTGCCGAGGGCGAGGAAAACGCCGCCGCGACCGAGGCGCTGGCCAGTGGTTTCATAGCGCTCACCGCCGACCTGAAAACCGGCGTTAGCGCCTTCAAGGCCAAGCAGAAACCGGCCTTTTCGAGATCCTAGAGAAGAGACGATGAACGCACCGCTCAACATTGTCATGCCGGCCGAGGCGTCCCAGGCGCCCAAGACCTACAAGCTCCTGATCGACGGCAAGCATATCGAAGCGCGCGATGGCCGCGCGATCGAGCGCGCCAGCCCCGGCCATGGCTTTGTCGTGTCCCGCTATGCGCAAGCAGGCGCAGCGGACGTCGAGGCTGCGGTTCGGGCGGTGCACAAGGCTTTCGAGACCGGCCCGTGGCCACGCATGAAAGCATCGGAACGCGCGGCGGTTCTGCTGAAGACGGCCGACCTGATCGAGACTCGGCTGGAAGAGATCGCCCGCCTCGATGCGCTGGAATCCGGCAAGCCGATCGCCCAGGCGCGCGGCGAGATCGGCGGCGCGATCGACATCTGGCGCTATGCCGCCTCGCTCGCCCGCACGCTACATGGCGAAAGCTACGCCAATCTCGGCGACGATATGCTGGGCGTCGTGCTGCGCGAGCCGATCGGCGTCGTCTCGATCATCACGCCGTGGAATTTCCCCTTCCTGATCGTCAGCCAGAAGCTGCCCTTCGCGCTCGCCGCCGGCTGCACGGCGGTGGTGAAGCCGAGCGAGATGACGTCGGCCTCGACCTTCGTGCTCGGCGACATCCTGCTCGAGGCAGGGCTTCCTGCAGGCGTCGTCAACATCCTTGCCGGCTTCGGCGCCGATGTCGGCGCGCCGATGGTCAGCCATCCGCTGGTCGAGATGGTGTCCTTCACCGGCTCGACCCGCGTTGGCAAGATGACCATGGCCGCCGCTTCCGATTCCTTGAAGAAGGTCTCGATGGAACTCGGCGGCAAGAACGGCCAGATCGTCTTCCCCGACGCCGACCTCGAAGCCGCGGCGGATGCCGCGGTGTTCGGGGGCTTCTTCAACGCCGGCGAATGCTGCAATGCCGGCAGCCGCCTGATCGTGCATGAGGCGATTGCCGACGACTTCCTCAACGCGGTCAAGACGCTGTCCCAGAAGGTCCGCGTCGGCGATCCGCTCGACGACCGCACCAAGGTCGGCGCGATGATCTCGGCCGATCATGTGGAAAAGGTAGCCGGCTATGTAACGGCGGCGAAAACAGACGGCGGCAACGTTTTCACCGGCGGCGCCCGGCTTGCATCCAATGCCGGCCAATATCTCGATCCGACCATCATCCGTAACGTTACAGAGGATATGGCGATCGCGCGCGAGGAAGTGTTCGGACCGGTGCTGTCCGTGCTCACTTTTGAAACGATTGAAAAGGCATTGCACATTGCCAACAACACGCCCTATGGTTTGTCTGCAGGGGTGTGGAGCGCCGGCGTCGACACGTGCATGTCGGTGGCGCGCGGTGTGCGTTCGGGGACGGTTTGGGTGAATACGTTCATGGAAGGTTATCCCGAACTGCCCTTCGGCGGCTACAAGCAGTCCGGTCTGGGACGCGAACTCGGCAAGCGCGCAGTCGAGGACTATACCGAGGAAAAGACCATCCAGTTTCATCGCGGCCAGCGCACCGGGTGGTGGGTCGGCTGAGTTGGGAGACCCCGGCGGACACCCGCCGGTTATGTGTATGCAACAAGGGAGGTAGTACATGTTGCGCAAACTGCTTATCGGAACGGCTCTTGCGACGAGCTTTGCGTTCTCGGCGCATGCCGCGGACGTCAAGGAAGTGCAGATGCTGCATTGGTGGACGTCGGGCGGCGAAGCGGCTGCTCTGAACGTGCTGAAGCAGGATCTGGCCAAGGAAGGCTATGCCTGGAAGGACGTGCCGGTGGCCGGCGGCGGCGGCGACGCCGCCATGACCGCGCTGAAGGCGATGGTCGCGGCCGGCAACTATCCGACCGCATCGCAGATGCTCGGCTACACCGTGCTCGACTACGCCGCCGCCGGCGTCATGGGCGACCTGACCGAGACCGCCAAGAAGGAAGGCTGGGACAAGTCGGTTCCGGCCGCCCTGCAGAAGTTCTCCGTCTATGACGGCAAGTGGGTCGCGGCTCCGGTCAACGTCCACTCGGTCAACTGGCTGTGGATCAACAAGGCGGTGATGGACAAGATCGGCGGCACCGAGCCGAAGACATTCGACGACTTCGTGGCCCTGCTCGACAAGGCCAAGGCGGCCGGCGTCACCCCGCTGGCACTCGGTGGCCAGAACTGGCAGGAAGCCACCATGTTCGACTCCGTCGTGCTGTCGACCGGCGGTCCGGAGTTCTACAAGAAGGCGATGAACGACCTCGATGAAGAGTCGCTCAAGTCCGACACGATGAAGAAGTCGTTCGACAACCTCGCCAAGCTGGTCACCTATGTCGACCCGAACTTCTCGGGCCGCGACTGGAACCTCGCCACCGCCATGGTCATCAAGGGCGACGCGCTGGTTCAGGTCATGGGCGACTGGGCCAAGGGCGAGTTCCACGCCGCCAACAAGACCCCGGGCACCGACTTCCTCTGCTATCGCTTCCCCGGCACCGACGGCTCGGTGATCTACAACTCCGACATGTTCGGCATGTTCAACGTTCCGGACGACCGCAAGGCCGCCCAGGTCGCTCTGGCCACTGCCACCCTGTCGAAGAGCTTCCAGTCGGCCTTCAACGTGGTGAAGGGTTCTGTCCCGGCCCGCACCGACGTGCCGGACACCGACTTCGATGCTTGCGGCAAGAAGGGCATCGCCGACCTGAAGAAGGCCAATGAAGGCGGCACATTGTTCGGCTCGCTGGCGCAGGGCTACGGCGCCCCGCCGGCCGTCGCCAACGCCTACAAGGATGTCGTGTCGAAGTTCGTCCATGGTCAGATCAAGACCTCCGACGAAGCCGTGACCGAGTTGGTCAAGGCGATCGACGACGCAAAGTAAGCGCGCCTTGAACTGAGCCTCCCCTGCCCTGGCGGGGGAGGTCTCCTACCGAAGCAAGGTCCGGGATTGCTCGGGCTGGCGCGGTTCGCGCCGGTCGGTCCCGTGACAAACCGGTACTGGACAAGCGGATGAGCACAGTTGCCGAAACCCAGATCAAGCTGACACCGGAGCACGACGCCCGCCCTGGCGCGTCGGTCCGTTCGCGGCTGCAGGACCTGCTGCCGAAGATCGTGTTGGCGCCAAGCTTCGCGGCGACGATCGTCTTCGTCTACGGTTTCATCCTGTGGACGATCTATCTGTCCTTCACCAATTCCAAGACCTTCCCGTCCTATGCCATCACCGGCCCCCGCGCCTATCAGCGGCTATGGCGCTGGACCTTCGAGAGCGACCCGCCGTCGAGCTGGTACACCTCGATCACCAATATGGGCATCTTCGGCTTCCTTTATATCGGAATCTGCCTGGCGCTCGGCCTGTTCCTGGCCATTCTGCTCGACCAGAAGATCCGCGGCGAAGGTGTCTTGAGGCCGATCTACCTCTACCCGATGGCGCTCTCCTTCATCGTCACCGGCGTCGCCTGGAAATGGTTCCTCGACCCCGGCCTCGGGCTGGAACAGACGCTGCATCAATGGGGCTGGACGAGCTTCCATTTCGACTGGATCAAGAACAAGGATTTCGTCATCTACACGGTGGTGATCGCCGGCGTCTGGCAGGCTTCCGGCTTCGTCATGGCGATGTTCCTGGCCGGGCTTCGCGGCATCGACGGCGAGATCATGAAGGCGGCGCAGATCGACGGCGCATCCACCTTCCAGCTCTACCGCCGCATCGTCATCCCGCTGCTGCGGCCCGTCTTCCTGTCGGCCTTCATCGTGCTCGCGCACCTCGCCATCAAGTCCTATGACTTGGTGGTGGCGCTGACCAGCGGCGGCCCCGGCGGCTCGGCCTGGCTGCCCTCCAACTTCATGTATGAGTTCACCTTCAAGCGCAACGAAATGGCGGTCGGCTCGGCAAGCGCGGTGATCATGCTGATGACCATCACGGCCATCATCGTTCCGTATCTTTACTCCGAGCTCAGGGAGAAGTCGCGATGAGCGCCGTCACTTCACCCGCCCGCCAGGCCACAAGCGGCGTCCGTGCCAGAACGTTCAACCGCATCGTGATCTACGGGCTGCTCGCGCTGTTCGCGATCTTCTATTTGATGCCGCTCTTCGTCATGCTGGTCACCTCGTTCAAGACCATGGACGAGATCCAGAACGGCAACATGCTGTCGCTGCCGCATGCCCCGACCTTCGCACCATGGATAAAGGCATGGAGCGAAGTTTGCTCGGGCCTGACTTGCGTCGGCATGAAGGGCTACTTCTGGAACTCCATCAAGATGGTCGTGCCGGCGGTGCTGATCTCGACGCTGCTTGGCGCACTCAACGGTTATGTGCTGACCAAATGGCGCTTCCGCGGCCACACCCTGGTCTTCGCCATGATGCTGTTCGCCTGCTTCATTCCATTCCAGTCGGTGCTGTTGCCGATGGCAACGATTCTGGGCAGCCTTGGCCGCTTCGGTGTCACCCTGCAGAACGCCACCGGCTTTAATTTCGGCCTCGGCAATTCGACCGTCAATCTCGTCTTCGTCCACGTGGTCTACGGCCTCGGCTTCACCACGCTCTTCTTCCGCAACTACTACGAGGCCTTCCCAACCGAGTTGATCAAGGCGGCACAGGTCGACGGCGCCTCCTTCTTCCAGATATTTCGGCGCATCATGCTGCCCAATTCGCTGCCGATCATCGTTGTGACGGTGATCTACCAGTTCACCAACATCTGGAATGACTTCCTGTTCGCCTCAGCCTATGCCGGGTCCGGCGACGTGATGCCGATGACGGTGGCGCTGAACAATGTCGTCAATACTTCGACCGGCGTCGTCGAATACAACGTCAACATGGCGGCGGCGATGATTGCCGCGCTCCCCACACTGATCGTCTATGTCGTCGCCGGCCGCTATTTCGTGCGCGGGCTGATGGCGGGCGCGGTCAAGGGCTGACCCTATTTTCTGAAGGAACGATCATGGCTTTTCTTGAAATTGATGGGCTGAAGAAGCGCTTCGGGAATGTCGAGATCCTGAAGGGCATCGATGTCGAGCTCGAAAAGGGCGGCTTCCTCGTGCTGGTCGGCCCGTCCGGCTGCGGCAAGTCCACGCTGCTCAACACCATTGCCGGCCTGGAGCAGATCACCGAGGGCGAGATCCGCGTCGACGGCCGCGCCATCAACGACCTGCATCCCTCGAAGCGCGACATCGCCATGGTCTTCCAGAGCTACGCGCTCTATCCGAACATGACGGTGGCCGGCAACATCGCTTTCGGCATGGAGATGCGCGGCGTGCCGGTGACGGAGCGCCAGGCTGCGATCGACAAGGTGGCCAAGGTCCTGCAGATCGGCCACCTGCTCAACCGCAAGCCCAGCCAGCTTTCCGGTGGCCAGCGCCAGCGCGTCGCCATGGGCCGGGCGCTGGTGCGCGACCCGAAACTCTTCCTGTTCGACGAGCCGCTCTCCAACCTCGACGCCAAGCTGCGCGTCGACATGCGCATCGAGATCAAGCGCCTGCACGCCACGACCGGCACGACCATCGTCTATGTCACGCACGACCAGATCGAGGCGATGACGCTGGCGACCAAGATCGCCGTCATGCGCGACGGCGAGGTGCAGCAATTCGGCACGCCGGCCGAGATCTACAACAACCCGACCAACATCTTCGTCGCCGACTTCATGGGCTCGCCGGCGATGAACCTGATCCCGGCCAAGATCGACGCTAATGGCAGCGGGCTGTCGGTGGTGCTCGACCGCGAGGCGCGCCAGCCGATCGTGCTGCCCATGCCTGCCGCGCCTGCGGGTCTGTCGGCGTTCAAGGACAAGCAGGTGATCTTCGGCGTGCGCCCCGAGGCGCTGACCGACCCTGAAGGCGCCGAGCGCAACGGTTCGAACATCGCCACCGCCGACTGCCACATCGAAGTGGTGGAGCCGGCGGGATCGGATACTTTCGCCGTCACCAATCTGGGCGGCAAGGGCGTCGTGGCGCGGCTGCGGGCCGATGCCAGGATCCAGCCCGGCACCAGCACGCCTTTAGCCTTCAACCTCAGCAAGGCGGTGTTCTTCGACCCCGCGACCGAGAAGCGCATCCTCTGATGCCTGTCGCCCAAAAGTGGGTCCGGTTTTGGGGCAACGACATGCAGCAAAACAAAGATCTATGAAAAATCCGGATATCGTCATCATCGGCTCCGGCATCGGCGGCGCCACGATCGCCTCCGGCTTGGCCGGCAGCGGCGCCTCGATCCTGATCCTGGAGCGCGGCGAACCGCTGCCCGCGACACCGCATACGCGCTCGACGCGTTCCATCTTCGTCGACGAGCACTACCGCCCGAAGGAGATGTGGCGCGAGGCCGGCGGTGCTGCCTTCAACCCCGGCAACTACTACTATGTCGGCGGCAATTCGAAGTTCTTCGGCGCGGTGCTGATCCGCTACCGCAAGGAGGATTTTGCCGAGCTCGAGCATTTCGGCGGCGTCTCGCCGGCCTGGCCGTTTTCCTATGACGAATTCGAGCCCTGGTATTCGAAAGCCGAGCAGCTTTTTCGCGTGCGCGGCACGCTCGGCGAGGACCCGACCGAGCCGTTCCATTCGATCCCCTACGCCTTCAAGCCGGTGCCGGACGAGCCGCCGATCGCGCGCGCCCGCGCCGAGTTGAAGAGCCTCGGACTGCATCCGGCATCGCTGCCGCTCGGCGTCGACATCGAGACCTGGTTGAAAGACGGCAAGACGGGCTGGGATGCGTTCCCCAACACCGGCCAGGGCAAGATCGACGCGCAGACCGGTCCGCTGACCGAAGCGCTGAAGGATCCCAACATCCGGCTCGAAACCGGCGCCTATGTCGACTGGCTCGAAACCGCGCCGGACGGCAAGTCGATCGCCGCCATCCACTATACCCAAAACGGTGCGCAAAAGACCCTGTCGCCGAAGCTCGTCATCCTGTCGGCGGGTGCGATCAACTCGGCCGCCATCCTGCTGCGCTCGCCGTCGCCCAATACCAGCAAGAAAGGGGGCAAGGGGCTCGCCAACAGCTCCGACCAGGTCGGGCGCAATTTCATGAACCACAATTCGAGCGCGATGCTGGCGATCGATCCGCGCCGCCGCAACGATAGCGTCTACCAGAAGACGCTGATGCTCAACGACTACTATCTGTCCGACGGCAAGGGCGGCAAGCCGCTCGGCAATGTGCAACTGCTTGGCAAGATCGACGGCAACATGCTCAAGGCCAATGTGAAGACGATGCCGAAATTCGCGCTCGACTACATGGCCGGCCACGCCGTCGACTGGTACCTGATGTGCGAGGACCTTCCCGATCCGGAAAGCCGCATCATGGTCGACGGCAAGGAGATCGTCATGCAGTGGCGGCGCTCCAACATGCAGTCGCTGGAAGACCTGGCCAAGGTTATGCGCGAGAACCTTCGCGCCTGCGGCTATCCGATCGTGCTGTCGCGGCCCTTCGACAAGCGCACGCCCTCGCATCAGTGCGGCACGGTGAAGATGGGCAACGATCCAGCCACCTCGCCGCTCGATCCGCTCTGCCGCGCTTGGGACCATCAGAACCTCTACGTCGTCGATGGCGGCTTCCTGCCGACATCGGCCGCCGTCAATCCGGCGCTGTCGATCGCGGCGCAGGCGCTGCGCGTCGCCGACCATATCCGCCAGACGGAACTTTCTTCATGATCGGTCGGCGCCGCCCCTCATCCGCCTGCCGGCACCTTCTCCCCGTAAACGGGAAGAAGAGGGCTAGCCGCAACGCCGGCACTCATTCTGCAGCGCTGGCGATTGGCGAAAGCGCCGGCGACAGCATCCTTCTCCCCGTCACTATACGGGGAGAAGTGCCCGGCAGGGCGATGAGGGGCAGCGCCTGCGTCCACGAGGCTAGTCTCCAATGACCCGCCCCGCGGCCATTATCACCGGCGGCGCGCGCGGCATCGGCCTCGCTTGCGCCGAAGCGCTGGCGGATGCCGGATTCGACGTCCTTGTCGCCGACCTTGCCGAGAAGCCCGCCAAGGGCCTTGCCGAGAACATCGCCGCGCGCGGCGCGAAATTCGCCTATGCCCAATGTGACATTGCCGACATCGCTGGTCATTCGAGGCTGATCGAAGCCGCAACCAAAACCTTCGGCCGCATCGACTGCCTGGTCAACAATGCCGGCGTCGGCGCCGTGCTGCGCGGCGATCTGCTGGAGCTGAAGCCGGAGAATTTCGACCGCGCCTTAAACATCAACCTGCGCGGCACCGTGTTCCTCAGCCAGGCCGTCGCCAAGGCTATGCTTGCGGCGCCTGCCGGTTCAGTTAGGTCGATCATCACCATCACTTCGGTCAGCGCCGCCATGGCTTCGCCGGAACGCGCCGATTACTGCATCTCCAAGGCCGGGCTTTCGATGTGGGTGAAGAACCTGGCGCTGCGGCTCGCATCCGAAAATATCGGCGTGTTCGAGGTGCGGCCGGGCATCATCCGCACCGATATGACGGCGGGCGTTTCCACCAAATATGACGCGTTGATCGAAAGCGGCCTGGTGCCGGCAAAACGCTGGGGCGAAGGCGCCGATATCGGGGCCGTCGTGGCCGCGCTTGCCTCCGGAAAGTTCGGCTTTTCGACCGGATCGGTCATCGATGTCGACGGCGCGCTCTCCGTGCCACGCTTGTGAGGAACAATGGCTGATTACATCATTGTTGGCGCCGGTCCGGCCGGCTGCGTTCTCGCCAACCGGCTGAGCGAGGATCCGTCGAATTCCGTCCTGCTGCTCGAGGCCGGCGGCAAGGACTGGCATCCTTATATCCACATGCCGGCGGGCTTCGCCAAGATGACCAAGGGCATCGCCTCCTGGGGCTGGTCGACCGTGCCGCAGAAGCACATGAAGGATCGCGTCTTCTGGTACACCCAGGCCAAGGTGGTCGGCGGCGGCTCGTCGATTAACGCCCAGATCTACACGCGCGGCAACGCCCGCGACTACGACGCCTGGGAGAAGGAAGAGGGGCTCGCCGGCTGGGGCTATCGCGACGTGCTGCCCTATTTCAAGCGCGCCGAGAACAACCAGCGCTTCGCCAACGACTATCACGGCGACCAGGGCCCGCTCGGCGTCTCCAACCCGATCTCGCCGCTGCCGATCTGCGAGGCCTATTTCCGCGCCGGCCAGGAGATGGGCATACCCTTCAACCCGGATTTCAACGGCGCCAGCCAGGAGGGCGTCGGCTACTATCAGCTGACCCAAAAGAATGCGCGGCGCTCATCCGCCTCCGTCGCCTATCTGAAGCCGATCGGCGCCCGCAAGAACCTGACGGTCAGGACCGATGTGCTGGTCACCCGCGTCGTCGTCGAGCAAGGCCGCGCCATCGGCGTCGAGGTGGTTGATAAGCCCGGCGGCGAGAAGAAAATCCTGCGCGCCGAACGCGAAGTGATCGTCTCCTCCGGCGCCATCGGTTCGCCCAAGCTCCTCATGCAGTCGGGCATCGGCCCGGCCGACCATTTGAAATCGGTCGGCGTCACGCCCGTTCACGACCTGCCCGGCGTCGGCTCCAACATGCAGGACCATCTCGACCTGTTCGTGATCGCCGAATGCACCGGCGACCACACCTACGACAATTACGCCAAGCTGCACCGCACCCTATGGGCCGGTCTGCAGTACCTGCTGCTCAAGAAGGGTCCCGTCGCCTCGAGCCTGTTCGAGACCGGCGGCTTCTGGTACGCCGACCCGACGGCCGCCTCCCCCGACATCCAGTTCCATCTGGGCCTCGGCTCCGGCATCGAGGCCGGAGTGGAAAAACTGAAGAACCCTGGCGTGACGCTGAACTCGGCCTTCCTGCGTCCGCGCTCGCGCGGCACGGTGCGGCTGAAGAGCGCCGACCCGGCCGATCATCCGCTCATCGATCCGAACTACTGGTCCGATCCCTATGATCGCGACATGTCGATCAAGGGCCTTAGATTGGCGCGCGAGATCATGCGGCAGAAGGCGCTTGCCCCCTACGTATTTCGCGAGGTGCTGCCCGGGCCAAACCTGCAGAGCGACGCCGACCTCACCGACTATGCCTATCGCACCTCCAAGACCGATCATCACCCCGTCGGCACCTGCCGCATGGGCCATGATGCGATGGCCGTGGTGACGCCGGACCTGAGGCTGCGCGGCATCGAAGGTCTCCGGATCTGCGATGCATCGGTGATGCCGCGCGTGCCGTCCTCCAACACCAATGCGCCGACGATCATGGTCGGTGAAAAAGGTTCCGACCTCATTCTCGACCGCGAGCCGCTGCCGCCGGCCGTGTTCAAGGGCAACCAGGCGGCGTGAGGCACCGATAATGATCCGTCACTGCGTCTTTGTCCGCTTTCGCAACGACGTTCCTGAAACCGAGCGGGCGGCGATCCATACCGATCTCGAAGCGCTGCACGCCGTCATCGACGGCATGGGCAAGGTGGAATTCAGCGCCAATGTCAGCCCGGAGCCGTTCGCGCGTGGCTTCAGCCACGGCTTCACCATCGACTTTAAAAATGCCGCCGCGCGTGACGCCTATCTGGTGCACGAAGCGCATCAGCGCGCCGGCGCCCGTCTGGTCGCCGCCCTCGAAGGCGGCACCGAGGGGCTGATGGTCGTCGATCTCGAGGTGACGCAAATGTGACCGCTCGCCGGCTTAAAACCGGCAGCTGTCCGGTTCTCTTTTACCCGCCCTGGAACATATCGTTGCTTTTGGGGGATGCAAAAGGAGGACCGCCTTGAACCTCACCACCGAGCAGAAGAAAACCGTACTCGCGTCGTTCCTCGGCTGGACGCTCGACGCTTTTGATTTCTTCCTTCTGACTTTCCTGCTCACCGATATTGCAACGGAATTCCAGACCGACGTGCCGGCGGTCTCCAAAGCGCTGTTCCTGACCTTGGCGACGCGTTTCATCGGCGCGTTCTTCTTCGGCATGCTTGCCGACAGATACGGCCGCAAGCCCATTCTGATGCTCAACATCGTCAGCTATTCGGTGATCGGCGCTTTGGCCGCCTTCTCGCCCAATCTCGGCATATTCCTGGCGCTGCGCGCCCTGTTCGGCATCGCCATGGGCGGCGAATGGGGCCTCGGTAGCTCGCTTGCCATGGAGTCCATTCCGCCAAGCGCGCGCGGCATGGTCTCGGGCATCCTGCAATGCGGTTATCCGGCCGGCTACCTGCTGGCCGCGGTGGTCTACGGGCTGCTCTACGGCCAGAAGATCGGCGACTTCACCTTCGGCTGGCGCGCCATGTTCCTCCTGAGCTTCATACCGGCGCTGATCGTGCTCTTCATCCGCTCGCATGTGCCGGAATCGCCAGCCTTCGTCGAAGCGCGCCAGCGCGTGAAGCCAGGATTGCTCGAAACGCTGCGGAAGCACTGGGGCATCGCGCTCTATGCGGTGGTGCTGATGATGTTCTTCAACTTCTTCAGCCACGGCACGCAGGATCTCTATCCGACCTTCCTCAAGAAGCAGCATGGCTTCGACCCGCATACGGTGAGTTGGATCACCATCGTCGCCAACATCGGCGCCATCGTCGGCGGACTGGCCTTCGGCGCGCTGTCCGAGAAGATCGGCCGCGTCAACGCCATTACGCTCGCTTGCCTGATCGCCTTGCCGGCACTACCTCTATGGGCCTATTCGACCACGCCCTTTATGCTGGCCGTCGGCGCCTTCGTCATGCAGGTGGCGGTTCAGGGCGCCTGGGGTGTCATCCCGGTGCATCTCAACGAGCTCTCGCCAGGCGCCGTGCGCGCGACCTTGCCCGGCTTCATCTACCAGGCCGGCAATCTGGCGGCATCCTATGGCGGTCCGTATCAGGCGGGTATCGCCGAGGCGCCCGGCAGCAGCTATGGCTACGCGCTGGCGCTCTTCGCCGGTGTGGTCGCGGTCTGCATCATCATCGTCATCCGCTTCAGCCCTGAGAAGCGCGGCCAGGTGATGACCGTGTTGGACCATGAGGTTGGAGCAATTCCGGAAAAAGTGTGAAACGGTCAGGCTCGGCGACTTCGCCGCAGCCCGTCCGCAATTGCTAAAAACGAAGAGATAGAGGGCGCCGTTTCCGCGAGACGGCGCCCTCTATCCGAGCCTGAGCGCCGCGACGCCGGCAACGATGCCGAGCGCCGCGGCTGCGCGCCAGGCCGTCATCTTTTCACCCAGCGCCAGCACCGAGATCAGCATGGCGAACAGGATCGAGGTCTCGCGCAGCGACGCGACCGAGGCGATCGGCGCCTTGGTCATAGCCCACATCACGATCCAGTAGGCCGCGCCGCTGAGCACGCCGGTGAACAGGCCGGCTTTCCAGTCACGTGCCAGCACCGGAAGCGACTGCGGTCCGCGGACGACAATGCACAGCACGAGCGCCCACGCCGCATCGCAGACGAACAGCCAGGCCGCATAGCTTTGCGCGGTTGCCGCGAGCCGCGCGCCGCTGCCGTCGGAGAGTGTGTAGCTGGCGATGAAGATCGATGTGCCGAGCGCGAAGCCGACCGCGCGCAAATTGAGCTTCTCCAGATGCGCCCCGCCGCGGAACGACATGACCAGCGTGCCTGCCGACAGAAGCACGATGCCGACGATGGCGAACGGCGCCGGAACCTCACCGACCACGAAGATGCCGCCGAGCGCCGAGAGCAGCGGTGCGGTGCCACGCGCCAGCGGATAGGTCTGAGCGAAATCGCCCGCCTTGTAGGCGCCGACCAGAAAGGTGCGATAGCCCATGTGGAAGATCACCGAGGCGATGATATAGGGCCAGACTTCAGCCTTTGGCACCTCGACAAAGGGAAGTGCGAACAGCGCCGCAAATCCCATCCCGAGCGTCATCAGCGTGATCGACAGGAAGCGGTCGAGATGCACCTTGACCAGCGCGTTCCAGATCGCGTGCATGGCCGCCGCCGAGAGCACCGCCAGGAAGACGAACAGCGTCATGTCGGTTTCATCGACCTTGTCGAGCCGAAAGGCGTTTCCAGATCGATATCGACCCTGAGCGGAAAATGGTCGGAAGCCACCTCGCCGATATCGGCGGTTACCGAACGCACGCGATCGGCCAACCCGCCGCCGACGAAACAATGGTCGAGCCGTCGTTTCGCCAGCCTGCCATCGATGATCTTTTCGTGCGTGTGGAAGTCCGGCCCGGACTCGCCGGCGACCGCTACGGCATCGACGAATCCGTCGATGTAAGCGGCGCCTCGATGGTAGGGCGTGCTACCGACAATACGCCGGTATTCGGCGCTGCCCGGCTCCATGTTGAAGTCGCCCAGCCAGATCGCCGCCAACGGATTTTCCGGTTCCGTCTGGCCGTTCGTCCAGTTGCGCCGCGGCTCGTCGTCGACGCCGCTCCAAGGGCCGCCGTCGGACGGCGCGCGGCGATGCTCGGCATTAAGATAATCGATCTGCTCCAGCCGCTCCTCCGCCGCGATATGCGCCAGATGCAAGGAAAGCACCCGCACCGGTCCCGCCGGCGTGCGGATCATGCATTCCAGCGCCGCGTTGCGGGTGTTGAGCGGCCTCAGCGTGCGCCGTAGCGGCAGCGTGTGCAGCCGCGACCAGACGATCGGCAGCTTCGACAGCACCATCGTGCCGAACTGCCGCCTGCGGTTGACGACGCGGCCGTCGCGTCTCTCGCTGGCGTCCATATCGAAGGCCGGGCCGTAAGCCCAGTAATAGTCGGGCAGCAGGCTGGACAGGATCTCGGGCTGGTCGTCCTCATTGCTGCGCTGCCAGTGCCGCTCGACCTCCTGCAGCGCGATGATTTCGGCGCCGTTCACCAGCCTGGCGCAGCGGCTGAGGTCGTAGCGCCCATCGCTGCCGTAGCCGTACTGGATGTTGTAGCTGATCAGCTTCATTGATTAACCGGCTCACTTCTGGTGATCGCAGTAGCGCAATTCCAGGAAAAGTGTGAGCGGTTTTCCGTCCGGAATTGCGTCAAAACAAAGAGATAGAGTGGTTCGCGGTCTTCGGTGAACCGCTCTATCGCCCCGCCTCTTGCGTTGCAATGTGCCGCGAGGCCAAGCGGAATAGTCCAACGGAGACCAGCGAACCGCTGCGCCTAATAGGTCGTCAGTGGCTGGAAGCTTCCGGCGGGCGACGCCGCCAGTTCCGACCAGTCGATCTCCTCTTCCAGCCGGTGATAGGCCTCGTCGCCGATCGTGCCATTGCTGCGCAGTTCCTCCAACCTGTCGCGCTGCCGCTTGATGGCGTAAAGACGCAACCGGTCGTATTCCGTCGCGGCTTGTGCGTCCTCGGGATTTTCGGCAACCCGCCGCTGCGCCTCGTACTGCTCGCGCACGACGGCGGCAGCGGCCGACGTCTTGCGGCTCAGCACATCGAGCGCGGCCTGCATGATCGCCACCCGCGCCTCGGCCACCTCGCGGTCGATCGAGGTATCCCGCTCGAAGTTGAGCCGGCGCAGCAGCGGCTTGAGGCTCATGCCCTGCAGCACGAGCGTTCCGAGGACGACCGCGAAGGCGGCCAGCACGATCGGATCGCGACCGGGGAAGTCGGCCGGCAAGGCAATTGCCACCACCAGTGTCACCAGCCCGCGCATGCCGCACCAACCCACAAGCACGGCGCCGCGAAATGTCGGTGCATCGCGCCTTTCTTCCTCGCTGTCATAGCGGGCAAACCAGCGTATGACCGTGACATAGCCCGCCACCCAGACGAGACGCGCCACGATGACGACCGCAAGCACCGTTGCGGCGAAGAGAAAGGCTTCGCCTTGCCCGTCGCCGGAAAGCCGGCCGACAATCGAACGGGCCTGCAAGCCCATCAGCACGAAAGCCAGCACATTGAGTACGAATACGGCCGATTCCCAGACCGAATAGGTGCTGACGCGGCGTCGGGCCGACATGCGGCGTGGCGCGGTGCGCGCGATGGTGATGGCATAAACGACGATGGTGATGATGGCGGAAAGGCCGAGTCTGTCGGCAATGATCCAGACGGCGAAGGTTCCGGCGAACTGCACAACGGTGCTGCTGGCCGCATCCTCGATGCGCGTCAGCGTGAGCAGCGAGAAGCGGCCGAACAGATAGCCGGCGATAACGCTCCCGACCGTCGCAAGCAAGATGACGGGCACTGCGTCTTTCAGCATGAGCGTGCCGATGGCTGCCGCAACCGATATCCGGTAGATCAACAGCGCCGTGGCGTCGTTGAGCAGGCTCTCGCCCTGCAGGATCGCGGTGAGGCGGTGCGGCACCTTGAACTGATTGAGCACCGCGCTTGCCGCGACCGCGTCCGGTGGCGCGACGATGGCGCCGAGGGCGATCGCCGCCGCGATCGGCAGCCCGGCCATTTTCCAGCCGACGAAGGCAACCGCCACGGTGGTGAAGACGACGGCGCCGAGCGCCAAAAGCACCAGCGACAGGCGATAGCGCTTCAGGTCGCGCAGCGAGGTGTCATAGGCGGCATCGAGAAGCACCGGCGCGATGAACAGTGCAAGCGCCAGTTCCGGATCGATCTCGATCACCGGCGCGCCCGGCACGAAGGCAAGCCCGACCCCGGCAAGCGCCAGCAGCGACGGGTAAGGTACCTCCAGCCATCGCGATACCGCCGTCAGCGCGACGGCGATGAGAAGCAGGATCAGAGTAAGTTCGAACAGCGCCATGGCTTATCGTAACGGCGAAGCACGAAGCTTGGCAGTACCCTGAAGCAGGATACTGTTGATTTATCCGACAAGGCCTGTGGTGCCCGGCAGACCGCGCCCCGGCCGATCGACGGATTACCCTCGGCCGGCGCAAAGGCTTCGCCTGTCTTATCGGCGTCAAGACGGCCAGGCCGTCAGTGCAGGACCAGCATATCGCCCGACGAGAACGAAATATCCGCCTTGTCGCCAACGATCGGCGGCGGTGTCGTCGAGTTGTTGAAGGTGTCGAGCGACACCGTGTTGCCACCGATGCCGACGCGCACCCGGATGACCGAGCCGAGGAAATGCACTTCGGCGATCTCGCCCGAAAGGCTGGTGTCGTGCCCGGGCTGGCGCGCCAGCGAAATCGCTTCCGGCCGCAGCGCCAGCGACAGCGTATCGCCGGACTTCGAGCCATTGAGCTTGCCCTTGAGCGAGACTTCCTGGGCGTTGACCTGCACCTTGCCCGTTGAAGCGTCGGTGACCTTGCCTTCGAGCACGTTGAGCGTGCCGACGAAATTGGCGACGAACTTGGTCGCCGGCCGGTTGTAGATCTCGAATGGCGTGCCGACCTGTTCGGCCTTGCCGCCATACATCACCGCGATGCGGTCCGAGATCGACAGCGCCTCTTCCTGGTCATGGGTGACGAAGATGGTGGTGATGTCGAGCTTCTTCTGGATCGAGCGGATTTCCTCGCGCAGCGACACGCGCACCTTGGCGTCGAGCGCCGACAGCGGCTCGTCGAGCAAAAGCAGTTTGGGTTTCGGAGCAATTGCCCGCGCGAGCGCGATGCGCTGCTGCTGGCCGCCGGACAGCTGATAGGGATAGCGATCGGCCATCTGCGGCAGCTTGATCATGTCGAGCATCTCTGCAACGCGCTTGTCCGCGTCAGGCTTCGACATGCCGGCCACCTTCAGACCGAAGGCGATGTTTTGCGCCACCGTCAGGTTCGGGAACAGCGCGTAGGCCTGGAACACCATGCCGACATTGCGCTGATTGGGCTTCAGCCTGGTGATGTCCTTGCCGGCGACGACGATCTTGCCAGCCGAGGGCTCCTCGAACCCGGCGACCATGCGCAGCACAGTGGTTTTGCCGCAGCCGGATGGCCCCAGGAAGGAGACGAACTCGCCGGGCTCGACGTCGAGGCTGAAATCCTGCACCACGGTGTTGGCGCCGTAGGACTTTCGCACATGCTGGATAGACAGGAATGGCTCGGCCATGGCTTTTCTCTCAGGTCAATTCGGGCGGTTCGCCGATTTCGGCGCGAAACGGGACAGGATCTGGATCAGCGACATGCAGCCCCAGGTAATGGCGAAGG
Organism: Mesorhizobium sp. B3-1-6; assembly: GCF_006439555.1. Taxonomy (NCBI): domain Bacteria; kingdom Pseudomonadati; phylum Pseudomonadota; class Alphaproteobacteria; order Hyphomicrobiales; family Phyllobacteriaceae; genus Mesorhizobium; species Mesorhizobium sp. B3-1-6. The sequence continues at coordinate 135,140 of NZ_VFTM01000004.1, forward strand.
CGATGATGGCAAGTGCCGCCGGCTCGTAGGCGCGGTTGGCGCCGATGTTCTGAAGATAGGGGCCGAAGGCCGGACGGTTCAGCAGGCTGGCCATCGTGAACTCGCCGATGACGATGGCGAAGGTCAGGAAGGCGCCTGACAGAACGGCGATCAGTACATTGGGAAGAATGACCCGGGTAATGATCGTGGCCCAACCGGCGCCGAGGATTTGGGCGGCTTCCGTCAGCGTTCTGACATCGATGGTACGAAGACCGGTGTCGACGGCGCGGTACATATAGGGCAACGCCAGCGTCGCATAGCCGATCACCAGCAAGGCGCTGGCGCCGAGATCGCTGGCCAGGAAAGGCAGCGGCGAATTCGAGCCGTACATGCGGATATAGCCGAACACGATGACGATCGCCGGAATGACCAGCGGCAGCAACGTGATGAATTCGACGATCGGCCTGATTTGAGGCAAACGCAGACGGATCCAATAGGCGGCCGGCACCACGATCAGCACGCCGAGAATGATGGTGAAGATCGCGGCGACCACCGAATACAGGAACGTCGCCTGGAAGCGCGGATCGCCGAGCACGACTTGATAGGCGTCGAAGGAATGGACGCCGCGCCGCATGCGCAGCGAAAACTCGAACGTCGCCAGCAGCGGGATGAAGAAATAGGCCGTGCCGATTCCGAAGACGACCCAGGCCCAGAATTTGCCCGACTTCATTTCAGCCACCTCTCGGAACGGGTCCGGAACCAGATGTAGAAGACATTCGCCAGTCCGGTGATGACGATCATGCCGAAGGCGATCGCGTAGCCGAGCTGCGGGTTGTGCAGCACATCGCCGTTGATCTGCGAATAGAGCTTGATGGGAACGATGTTGAGCTGCGGGCCGGCGAACGCATAGGCCGTTGCGATGGCGCCGAAGGCGTTGGCGAACAGAAGGATGACGGTGCCGAGGAAGCTCGGAAACAGCACCGGTATCACCACCATACGCCAGTACTGCCACTGGGTGGCGCCAAGCGTGGCGGCGGCCTCGTTCCATTCCTTCTTCAAACCGTCGATCGCCGGCACGATGATGACCACCATCAGCGGGATCTGGAAGAAGAGATAGACCACGATCAGGCCCCACGTGGTCAGGAAATTGAAGCCCATCGCATAGATGTTGAGATTGAATATGTCGCGCAGCAGCACCGTCACGATGCCGACGCGGCCAAGCGTGGCGATGAACGCGAAGGCAAGCGGCAAGCCGGCAAAATTCGAGGCGACACCCGAGAAGGTCAGCGTCGCGGAGCGAACCCAGCTGGGCAGGCCGCCGCGCACGATGGCCACGGCGATCGCCAGTCCGGCAAATGCGCCGACGATGGCCGACCAGAAGCTGATCTTGATCGAGACCCAATAGGAATTGCTGATTGAAGGATCGCTCACCAATTGCAGAATGTTGTCGAGCGTGAACCCGCCTTCCCCGGTCTGAAACGCGCCGATGACGAGATAAAGCGTCGGCATGATCAGGAACATCAGGGTGAAGACGAAGAATGGCGCCACACCGATCCATTGCGTCGGCAGGCGAAAAGCGGTCGTCGCGTTCGGCGGCGCGGGCTTGGTGGCAACTGACTGATTTGAAAGCGATAGATCGGTCATGCGCCCGGCACCGTCTTCGAGGGAAAGCCGGGCGGCCAAGTGGCCGCCCGGTGCACTTCAAGTCTTACTTGACGTTGGCGCCAACGGTGGCGTCCCAGTTCTTGCTGATGGCTTCCTTGGCCTTGCCCTGCTCGTCGAGCGTCGGGAAAGCCGCCGAGGCATAGGACTCAGCCGGCGGCAGCTTGGCCAGCACGTCCGCCGGGATCTTGCCGTTCTTGGCGAGATCGTTGAAACGGATCGGGTGACAGTAGCCCTTCAGCCAGCCGATCTGGCCTTCGTCGGAATAGAGGTATTCCATCCACAGCTTCGCGGCATTCGGATGCGGCGCATAAGCGCTGATCGCCTGCACATAGACACCGGCGACAACGCCGGTCTTCGGCACGATCACGTCGACGGGCGGGTTGCCCTTCAGCGTGTCGCGGCCGGCAAGCGCGTTGTAGTCCCAGTTGATCAGGATCGGCGTCTGGCCCTGGGCCAGCGTCGCCGGCTTGCCGACGACCGGAACGAAATTGCCGGCGGCATTGAGCTTCTTGAAGAAGTCGAGACCAGCGGTGCCGGCGGCTTCACCAGCGGCGGCGCCCGACGACAGACCGGAGGCATAGACCGCCTGAATGGCCTGGTTCGAAGCGCGCGGATCACCGGCGAGCGCGACCGAATTGGCGAATTCCGGCTTCAGCAGGTCGGCCCAGTCGGCCGGCGATTCCTTGACCAGGTCCTTGTTCACCATGAACGACAGCACGCCGTAATAGTCGCCGTACCAGGCGCCATCGGCATCCTTGGCGCTGTCCGGAATCGAGTCCCAGGTCGACACCTTGTAAGGCATCAGCAGGCCGTCGGCCTTGGCGGTCGGGCCGAACGACAGACCGACGTCGATGACGTCGGGCGCTTGCGGGCCCTTGTTGTCCTTATTGGCCTTGATCGCCTCGACCTCGTCGCCCGAGCCGGCGTCCGGGTTGAGTTCGTTGATCTTGATTTCCGGATACTTAGCCTTGAAAGCGTCGATCACTGCCCCGTAGCCACACCAGTCATGCGGAAGCGCGATGGTGGTGAGCTGGCCTTCAGCCTTCGCGGCCTTGACGAGATCGTCCAGCGAATCCGCGGACGAAATCACCGTCGACGCAAAGAGCGCCGCGGCCGAGAGGGAAAGCACTTTCCCCGTGAACTTGAACATGTGTTCTCTCCGTTGAACTGGCGCGTTTAAGCGCCTGCGATGCGGGTATCGTTTTCGTGTGACAGCCAGATGAAGACTTTTTGAAACCCGAGCCCCGCGGCCAAAAAAGTTAACTCTTTTTAACAGACTGTAGCAATTAGCCCGCGCTTAATTTTCCGGCTAATGGTTAGTCGCCTTGCCTTTTGCCCTCCCCCTCCGCTCTGGAACGCCCCTTCATTCAACTCTTCGGCATTGAAAGCCGGCTCTCAGACGGAGCCGGCGATCGCATTTTCGAGCAGCGTCAGCGCCGCTTTCTTGGTGAGCTTGACCGGATTGCCGCCAGCGGTCGGATCGACCACCGCCATGCCGGCGATCAGTGCCTTGCGCTTCTTGTCCATTTCGAGGCCCTTGATCAGGCCCGGCAGCGCGTGCGGCACCTTCAATTCCTTGCGCAATTTGATGATCGCCTTGGCGAAGCCGTCGAAGCCGCCCTTGATGCCGCAATAGGCCGCGAGCCGGGCGATGCGCTCCTCGATGCTCTCCCTGTTGAAGGCGAGCACATAGGGCATGAACACGGCATTGGTCATGCCGTGATGGGTGTCGTAGAGCGCGCCGATCGGATGCGACAGCGAATGGATGGCGCCGAGCCCCTTCTGGAAGGCGGCGGCGCCCATGGCGGCGGCGCTCATCATATGGGCGCGGGCGAGCAGATCCTTGCCGTTGGCGAAAGCCTTGGGCAGGTTCTCGAACACCAGCCGGATGCCTTCCACCGCGATGCCGTCGGCCATCGGGTGATAGCTCGGCGCGCAATAGGCCTCCAGGCAATGGGCCAGCGCGTCCATGCCCGTGCCGGCGGTGATGAAGGCCGGCATGCCGACCGACAGCTCCGGATCGGCAATGACGATCGCCGGCAGAAGCTTCGGATGGAAGATGACCTTCTTGGTGTGGGTCGCCTCATTGGTGATGACGCCGGCGCGGCCGACCTCGGAGCCGGTTCCCGCCGTGGTCGGCACGGCGATGATCGGCGCGATCGCGTCCGAGTTGGCCCTGGTCCACCAGTCGCCGACGTCCTCGAAATCCCATACCGGCCGGGTCTGCCCGGCCTGGAAGGCGATCAGCTTGCCGAGGTCGAGCGCCGAGCCGCCGCCGAGGGCGATCACGCCGTCATGCTTGCCCTTCTTGAACACGGCGATGCCGGCGGTGAGGTTGGACTCGACCGGGTTCGGCTTCACCTCCGAAAACACGCCATAGGGAACCTTGGCGTCGTCGAGGATTTTCAGCGTCGAGGCGACAACCGGAAGCTTTGCCAGGCCGGGGTCGGTGACGAAGAGCGGGCGCTTGATACCCGCCGCAGCCAGTACGTCCGGCAGTTCCTTGATGCGGCCGGCGCCGAAGCGAACGGTGGTGGGATAGTTCCATTTGGAGATGAGCTTGGACATGTCTTGTCTTTCAAAAAGTCAGATCGCTTCACGCAGGTGATAGGATTTCGGCCTCGTCAAATTGTCGTAGCCGATGGCCGAAAGCGCCGCGCCCTTGCCGGTATCCTTGACGCCGGTCCAGACCAGCGCCGGGTCTAGATAGTCGCAGCGGTTCATGAACACGGTGCCGGTTTCGACACGGTCGCCGATGGCAATTGCGCGCCCCGTGTCGCGCGTCCAGATCGAGGCGGTCAGCCCATAGGGGCTGTCGTTCATCAGGGCGATCGCCTCCTCGTCGTTGCGCACCTTCATGATGCCGACGATCGGCCCGAAGCTCTCCTCGCGCATGACGCTCATCTGGTGATCGACTTCGGTCAGCACTTCCGGCGCCAGATAGGGCGAGCCCGGCTTGTCGTTCTCGACCTTCATGTTGATATGCGCCTTGGCCCCCTTGCGCAGCGCCTCTGCCTTCTGCTCGCGAATCAGATCGGCGAAGCGCGCCTGTGCCATCGGCCCCATCGTGGTCGCCTGGTCCAGAGGATTGCCGACGACATAATTCCTGGTCTCGGCGACAAAACCCTCGACGAACTCGTCATAGACCTTCTCATGCACATAGACGCGCTCGATGCCGCAGCAGCACTGGCCTGAATTGTAGAAGGCGCCGTCGACCAGATTGGCGACGGCATGGTCCATCTTGGCGTCGGGCAGCACATAGGCCGGGTCCTTGCCGCCGAGTTCGAGGCCGAGCGTCATGAAAGTGCCGGCGGCCGCCTTCTCGATGGCGCGGCCGCCGCCGACGGAGCCGGTGAAATTGACATGGTCGATCTTGCCCGAGCCGAGCAGCTTCTCGGTCTGGACGTGGTTCATGACCAGGTTCTGGAACAGTCCCTTCGGCAGGCCGGCCTTGTCGAAGGCTTGGCTGAAGCGTTCGCCGACCAGCAGCGTCTGCGCGGCATGCTTGAGGATGACGGCGCTTCCGGCCATCAGCGCCGGCACGATGGTGTTGACGGCGGTCAGATAGGGATAGTTCCACGGCGCGATCACCAGCACGACGCCGAGCGGCACCTTCTTGACATAGCGGCGGAAGCCGTCCTTCGTATTGGAGGCAAGCACCGGATTCAGCGCGGCTTCGGCGATCTCGACCATGTAGTTGGTGCGTTCCTTGACGCCGCCGAACTCGCCGCCATAGCGTACCGGCCGGCCCATCTGCCACGCGATCTCGGGCACGATCTCGTCGGTCATCGCAACCAGGGCTTCCAGCATCGCCAACATGTATTTGCCGCGCTCGACGACCGGCGTCTCGGCCCACTTCTCTTGCGCCGCCCTGGCGCGCTCGACGGCCGCGTTGATCGCCTGGTCGCTCGCGACCGGCCGCTCGGCATAGATCGAGCCGTCGATGGGGGATTTGAGTTTGACCGTTTCGGTCATTTCTTCCTCGCGGTTTTACAACAATCGAAATCACTTGGCTTGGCGCCGCCCCTCATCCGCCTGCCGGCACCTTCTCCCCGTATAGTGACGGGGGGAAGCTCCCGCGCTGGCGACCCGTCTCCCCGTTCTTCACGGAGAGGGTAAGGGTGAGGGGCAGCGCCGACGCTAACCCGGCCCCCTAGTACCGCTCAAAGCCCCTGTGCAGCTCCCAATCCGTGATGCGGCGGTCGTATTCGAACTGCTCCCAGCGGGCGGTGTGCACATAGTGCTCGATCACGTCGTCGCCGAAGGCCTGCTTCAGCATCTTCGACTTGGCCAGCGTCTCGGTGGCGTCGCGCAACGTCTTCGGAATCTCGGGCAGGCGCGAGGCCTGATAGGCGTCGCCGACGAAAGGCTTCTGCAGCTCCAGCTTCTCATCGATGCCGGCAAGGCCGGACGCGATCAGGGCGGCGAAGGCGAGATAGGGATTGAGATCGGCGCCGCCTATGCGGCATTCCATGCGGATGCCCTTGGTGCCCTCGCCGCACAGCCGGAAGCCGGCGGTTCGGTTGTCCTCGCTCCACATGATCTTGGTCGGCGCGAAGGTGCCGGCCTGGAAGCGCTTGTAGGAGTTGATGTAGGGCGCCAGGAACCAGGTGAACTCCTTGGCGTATTTGAGCTGCCCGGCCGCCCATTGCTGGCCGAGCGCGGACAGCGTCCAATCGGCCTTCTTGTCGAAGAACAGCGGCGTCTTGCCGTCCGCGCTCCACAGCGAATTGTGGATGTGGCTGGAATTGCCGGCGAGCCCGTAATTGTACTTAGCCATGAAGGAGATGGCCTTGCCCTCGGAATCGGCGATCTCCTTGGCGCCGTTCTTCAGGATGACGTGGCGGTCGGCCATGTCGAGCGCTTCGGCATAGCGCACATTGATCTCTTCCTGCCCAGGGCCCCACTCGCCCTTGGAATTCTCGATCGGGATACCCGCCGCTTCCATCTCGTTGCGAAGCCGGCGCATGACGCCTTCTTCCTTGCTGGTGATGCCGATCTGGTAGTCGCCGATATAGGGCGAGGCGCTGTCGAGCCCCTGCCAGTGCTTCTTGCGCGCGGAATCGTAGGTTTCGCTGAACAGGTAGAATTCGAGCTCGGAGGCGAAATAGCCGATATAGCCGCGCTCCTGCAGACGCTTGACCTGCTTCTTCAGGATGGCGCGCGGCGAGTGTGCCAAATCCTCATGGTCGTGATGGTCGAGCACGTCGCAGATGACCAGCGCCGTCTTCTCCAGCCACGGAATGCGCCGCAGCGTCGACAGGTCCGGCTTCATGACGAAGTCGCCATAGCCCTTCGACCAGCTCGCCGCCTTGTAGCCCGGCACCGGTTCCATATCGATGTCGCAGGCCAAGAGATAGTTGCAGCCATGCGTCTCGCCATGCGCGGAATCGACGAAATACTGGGCCAGGAAGCGTTTTCCCGAGAGCCGGCCCTGCATATCGACGATGCAGGCCAGCACCGTGTCGATCTCGCCGTTCGAGACCGCTTTCTTCAACTGATCGAACGAGAAATTCCCGGCCATTCCTTTGGCACTCCAGCGCTTGTCGATTGAGGGGAAACAAAACCATGGCCGGCGTTGCGCCGGCCATAGCCATGAGGCGAAGTATCAGTGGCCGGTCTCGCCGACCGCCTGTTCGGCCGCCTTGATCGCTGCCTGGCGCGCCGCGATGATGTCGCCAAGCGGCGGACCTTGGAAGCGGTTGCGCTCGAAGGCGAACCAGACGATCGCCGTCAGGATGAAGAAACCGACGGTGATATAGAGCGCCCAGTCGTTCGGCGGCTGGATGCCGATGACGAAGATCAGGATCATCGACAGGATCGAGAGAACGCCGAACAGCATGAAGACGGCGCGCCCCATGTTCCACGGGCCCATCTTGTCCCACTTTGGCGTTCCCCAGGCCATCATGCCGAGCACGATAGGCACAATGAAGGACAAAAACAGGAAGATGACCGTGCAGGATACAACGATCGTATAGGCCGAGGTGCCGGCGACCGAAACCAGGGTCGAACCCCACACGAACAGCACCGACAGGATCGAGGCCGTCCAGATCGCCGCCACCGGCGTGCGATAGGTCGGGCTGACCTTGGCAAGCGCTGCCGAGCCCGGCAGGCCGCCGTCACGCGAGAAGGCGAAGATCATGCGCGAGGCCGAGGTGACGGTGGCAAGACCGCACAGCAGCTGCGCGATGAACACGACGAGGTAGACGAACTCCTTGAGGCCGGGGCTGACGCGCTGGTCGAAAGCCCAGAAGAACACGTTCCAGCCCTGCTTGGCGGCGTCGTCCATGTTCGGGATCATCAGCACGAAGGCGGCCAGGAACAGGTAGCCGAACAGCGCCGACCAGACGACCGACATCACCATCGCGCGCGGCACCGAAGAGGCTGCCTTGATGGTCTCTTCCGACGTATGCGCCGAGGCGTCGTAGCCGGTGATCGTGTAGATCGGCAGCAGGAGGCCGAGCGCGAACACCCAGGCGTTCGAAACCGATGGCCACACACCGCCGCCGGCGTCGCCGGAGTAGTTATGGAAGGTGAAGAGGCGGCTGAAATCCCAGGTCTCGGCCGAAAGCAGGCAGACCACTGCGATCAGGATCGAGCCGAAGAAGATGAGATATCCCGAGAAATCGGTCAGTTTCGCTGTCAGCTTGATGCCGAGGTGGTTGATCAGCGCCTGGGCGCCGGTGATGACGACCAGGAAGATCATCTGGTTGGTCAGCGTGCCCTCGATGCCGAGCGCCGGTCCGAAGGCGCCGATGAAGAAGGTCCAGGTGCCGACATTGATGGCGCCCAGCACGGTGATCAGGCCGAGCAGGTTGAGCCAGGCCGTCACCCAGCCGGTGCCGCGATTGCCGAGGATCGAGCCCCAGTGATAGAGGCCGCCGGCCGTCGGATAGGCCGAGCTGATCTGCGACATGGCAACCGCGAAGGTGAGCGACACGAAGCAGCCGACCAGCCAGCCGATGCCGATGCCGATGCCGCCGGCGCCCGACGTGGCCTGGGCCAGCGAATTGATGCCGCCCGACAGGATGCAGATGATCGAGAACGAAACCGCGAAATTCGAGAAGCGGCTGAGCCGCCGCTCCAGTTCCTGGGCATAGCCCATGCTGTGGAGGGCTTTCACGTCCTCCGCCTTGTCGACGTCTGTATAACCCGGTGTCGTCATGTTGGAATTCCCCTATGGTTCTTGGCTGGCCGGTCCTGCACCTTGATGCCCGATCGACCTGAGCCGACCGGGCGATATTGCGTTTGCCGTTAGCCCGCTGTCTGGCCGACTGCTTTTTCCGCGGCCGCGATCTCCGCCGCGCGACGAGCAATGTCGGCACCGATCGGTGGCCCCTTGAAGCGCCGCGATTCGATACCGAACCACAGAACGGCCAGCAGAATGATCAATCCGATGGCGTAGTTGATCAGGATGTCGAAGGGCGGCTGGATGCCGGCATACATCAGCACCAGAACCCCGAGCACGGTGACGATGGCGAAAGGCTTTGACCAGACGCCGAGACGGAACGGGCCGAACTCCGTCCAAGTCTTGCCTTCCGCAAACAGGCCTGCCGCCACCGGCATGGCATAGGACACGTAAAGGAAGAGAGCGCAGCCTGCTGCCAACGCCGCGAAGGCCGGCGAATAGAGCGTGGCCGCGATCGACAGCACGACGCCAAGCCAGATGGCCGGGACGGGCGTGCGCCAGGTCGGCGAAACCTGCTTCCACAAAGACGACCCCGGCAGGCCTCCGTCACGCGAAAAGGCGAAGATCATACGCGAGGTCGACGTGAGCCCGGCCAGCGCGCACAGATAATTCGCCAGCACGATGCAGATGCCGAGCAGATCCTTCAGCCAGGTCGGCGCCGGCAGGTTGTTGAAGAGGTTGAACCAGGCATTGCCGCCGTCCTTTGCGGTCGCCACGAGATCGGGGCTCGCGAGGACGAAGGAGACCGCCATGACGAAGCCGAAGACGAGAGACCACAGGACTGCGTGGATCATGCCCCTGGGCACTGCGATGCGAGCATTGTGCGTCTCCTCGGCGGTGTGCGCCGAGGCGTCAAAGCCGGTGATTGTATAAAGTGGGTAAAGCAGGCCGATCAAGAAGGCCACCAGCGCCGTGCGGGCCGTCGGAACATAGCCACCGCCGGCATCGCCGGTCGTGTTGACGAAAGTCGTCAACCGCGAAAGATCGAAGCCATGCGCGCCCCAGATCAGGAAGGTCAGCGTCAGCACGACCGCGACAACGAGGATGAGGTAGCCCGAAAAGTCGGTCAACATCGTCGTCGTCTTGATGCCAAGGTGGTTGAACAGGCCTTGGGTGACGGTGATTATGACAACCGCCGTCGTCTGCTGCCAGAAACCCCAGGTCGATGTGTCCAGGCCAAGGATCGGTCCCGCGACAAGCCCGGAAAACAACAGGTAGACGCCGACATTCACCGAAGCGACGACGAAGATCAGGCCGAGCAGGTTGATCCAGGCCGTTGCCCAGCCCCAGCCGCGCCCGCCCAAGATCGACGACCAATGGTAAAGCCCGCCGGCGGTAGGATAGGCCGAACCGATTTGGCCGAGCGAAGCCGCGACCACAAGGGCGAACAGACCGCCTATAACCCAGCCGATGGTCGCCTCGAAACCGCTGCCGGTGCCCATCGCCAGCGGGAACGACGTGATGCCGCCGGCTAGAATGCAAATGATCGAGAAGGAAATGGCGAAGTTGGAGAAGCCGCTCATGCGGCGGGCCAATTCCTGGGCATAGCCCATGCTGTGAAGGATTTTTACGTCCTCCGATTTCTCTGCGTGATCTGTTGTCATGTTGGAGTTCCCCTATCGTTCTTGGCTGGCCGTTCCTACTGACTTTCCCATTGCGCGCGGTCGGAAGCCCCTGGCCTCGTCGGGCTCCAGATTCGAGAATATGCCTGTGAGCAGATCCGCCCATTTCCGCTGCCCAGCATCGCCGGCGATTTCGTCGTTGCGGATTTCGATCATCGCGCAGGCAAGGCCGCGCGAACGCGCGTGCCGTTCCAGCGTGAAATAGACGCGGTCGGCCGGCGAATAGGGTTCGTTGACGCCGACAGTGACGCCGGAGAGCCGCTGCAGCGCCGATATCAGCGGCGCCGCCAGGCGGCGATCCTCGTCATGGATGATGCCGATATGCCATGGCCGGCTCTTGCCCTTGTAGATCGGCGTGAAGGAGTGCACCGACACCAGCCGTGTCTCCTGGCCGCGCGCCAGCCGCTCGTCGATGATCCGGGCGATCGTGTCGTGGAACGGGCGCCAGGCAAGGTCGATCCGCGTGGCGCGGTCTTTGTCCGAAAGACCCGTGTTGCCCGGAATGGCTGTCGTCTCGCTGACCGGCGGAACGAGGTCCGGCGCGTCCAGCGGCCGGTTGCAATCGATGACGAGCCGCGACACACGGGTCTCGATCAAGGTCGCATCGAGCGCTTCGGCCATGCGGCGTGCGACGGGAAGCGCGCCCGGGTCCCAGGCGATATGGCGCGAAAGGTCCGCGGCCGGCAGGCCGAGCGTCCCGAACTCGGCGGGAAGGACGTTGGAAGCGTGGTCGCAAGTGATGACGAAGGGGCTAGAGCCGCCAGGGTTGGTCACCCTTACGGTTTCAGACGGTGCAAGGCTGACAGGCCGTGCTTTCTCCATGCTGCCGTCCCCTGGGGGAGCGCTGTATCGTATGTTACGTATTTTGTCTCATTGCGTCCCTGTGAATGATTTCATACAGTTTGACCGGCTTTGTCAAACGCGAATTCGGGAAAACGGCGGCGGGCGGCCAACAGGCGGGGGAAAACATGATTTCCAGCATTGCCGAACTGATCTCGGACCGCATCGGGACGATGCCGGCCGGCGAGCGCCGCGCGGCCCAGACGCTGATTGCCAACTATCCTTTGACCGGGCTGAAGACGGTCGCCGAATTCTCGGCCGCGGCCGGCGTGTCCTCGCCGACGATCTTGCGCTTCGTCGCCAGGCTCGGCTTCCAGAACTATCCTGAATTCCAGTCGGCGCTGCAGGATGAGTTGGCGGCGCAATTGCAGTCGCCCGCTTCGCGCACGCTCGATCCAAGCTCGGCCGGCGGCGCCGTCTCGCCGATGCTCGAGGCGACGCTCGACAACATGCGCGAGACCTTCCGGCACCTCACCGACAAACAGCTTGCCGACATAGCCGCACGGCTTGCCGAGCGGCGCGGCAAGACCTTCCTCATCGGCGGTCGCTTCACCGATCCGCTGGCCCGCTACATGGCCGCCCATCTCGCCATCATCCAGCCCGATGTCTATCACCTCGCCGGCCAGGAGAGCATCTGGCGTGACCGCCTGATCGACATGGGCAAGCGTGACGTTCTGGTGATCTTCGACATCCGCCGCTACCAGGAAAGTCTCGTCCGCTTCGCCGAGAAGGCGCATCACCGCGGCGTGCAGATCATTCTCTTTACCGACCAGTGGCTTTCGCCGATCGCCCGCTTCGCCCGCCACGTGATCGCCGGGCGCACCGCCGTGCCTTCGGCCTGGGATTCCTCCGCCGCCTTGTTCGTGGTCGCCGAAACCCTTATCGGCGCCGTGACCAGGCAATTGGAAGCGGCCGGCGCCAAGCGCATCCGCGATCTTGAAAGCCTCCGCTAGCGAGGCGGAAGCCGGCGGCGAAATGCAGCAAACGCAAGAGTCCGAACGGCGTCCGGACCTCACGTTACCGAGATTTAATGTGCACGATTGCGTGATAATTGCCATAAACCGCTGATATCGGGGTGTGGCGTGGCCGGTTTTCGCCCTCAGCCCGTACCGTCGAAGTGCCTGCTTCCGCTGGAATCCGGCAGACGAGTCCTGCCGCTGGAGTGTCGATGTCGAGCTGGAAACAGATTGTTGCAGCATTTGTGATTCTGGTCGCCGCCGTGGCCGCCTGGGCACGCTTTTATCCCGGCGCGCCTCAGATACTGGCGCGTTGGGGAATGGATTGGGCCATCGCCGCGACACCTCCCGCGACGGAAAGCGCCGCCGGCACCGGCCAGTCCGGACGCAACCGCGCCGGTCAGATCGTCACCATCGTCGCTTCGCCTGCCGGCACCGCCACCATCAACGACAGGCTGCAGGCGATCGGCACCGGCCGTGCCAACGCGACCGTCACCGTCAATCCATACTCGTCCGGGCGCCTCACCGAACTGCTGGTCCAGTCCGGCACGCATGTCGAAAAGGGCGATGTCATCGCCAGGCTCGATTCCGAGACGGAAGTGATCGCGCGCGACCGCGCCAAGGTGGCGATCGAGGATGCACAGTCCAAGCTCGACCGGGTAAAATCGCTCAGGGCGTCCAATGCGGCCACGCCTGTTGCCGTCGCCGACGCCCAGGTGACGCTCGCCAACGCCAGGCTGGCGCTGCGCGATGCCGAGCTCGCGCTCGAGCGCCGCTCGATCGTGGCGCCGATCGAAGGCACCGTCGGCATCCTACCGATCGCCGCCGGCAACTATGTCACCAATCAATCGGCGATCGCCACGCTGGACGACCGCTCCAGCATCCTGGTCGATTTCTGGGTACCGGAACGCTTCGCCGCCGCGGTCAAGGTTGGCGCTCAGCTGTCGGCCACGCCTCTGGCCAACCCCAACCAGGTCTATACCGGCACCGTCTCGGCCATCGATAACCATATCGACGAGAACAGCCGCACGCTGCTCGTGAAAGCGACGATCGCCAACCCAGCCGATTCGCTGCGCGCCGGCATGTCCTTCCAGATCGGCATGCGGTTCCCCGGCGATACCTATCCGGCAGTCAGCCCGCTCGCCATCCAGTGGGGGACCGACGGCGCCTATATCTGGGCCGTCGACAACGGCAAGGCCAAGCGCGTTCCGGTGCGCATCATCCAGCGCAACACCGAGACCGTGCTGATCGATGCTTCGGTCGTGAGCGGCGACATGGTGGTGACCGAAGGCACGCAGAGCGTCAGCGAAGGCGGCGATGTCCGCATCGCCGGCGAGGATCGCGCCGCCGGGACCGAGGGCTCATGAGCGGCGCCGGCGACGCCGCCGCGGGATCTGGCCTGACGGCGCTTTTCATCCGCAGGCCGGTCATGGCCTTCGTGCTCAACACGCTGATCGCGGTTGCCGGGCTTGCCGCCTTCTGGGGCGTCGAGATCCGCGAGTTGCCGGATGTCGACCGCCCCGTCATCACCGTCAACACCACCTTCGAGGGCGCGGCCGCCGAAACCGTCGACCGTGAGCTGACCGACGCGATCGAAGGCGCCGTCGCGCGCGTTTCGGGCGTCAAGTCGATCTCGTCCACCTCCTCCTTCGGCCAAAGCCGCGTCACCATCGAATTCAACGACGGCGTCGACCTCAACGTCGCGGCCTCCGACGTGCGCGATTCCGTCAGCCGGATCACCAATCAGTTGCCCGAGACTGCCGACGCGCCGCGCATCGTCAAGGCCGACGCGAATTCGGACCCGGTGATGCGGCTGGCCGTCACCTCCGACACCATGTCGGTGCAGGACATGACGGTGTTCGTGCAGGACCGCATCGAGGACGAGCTCGCCGCGGTGCCGGGTGTCGCCGACGTCCAGGTCTCCGGCGACCGCGACAAGATCTTCCGCATCGACGTCGACCAGAACAAGCTGGCGAGCCTGGGCTTCACCGTCGCCGACCTTCGAAAGGCTCTTGCCTCGGTCGCCTTCGATTCCCCGGCCGGCTCGATCACCACGACCAATCAGGACCTCATCGTTCGCACGACCGCCGACGTGACCACGCCGGAGGAGTTCGAGAACATCGTCATCGGCGGCGCGACCCGTATCCGCGACGTCGCCACCGTGACGCTCGGGCCCGATATCGGCCAGACCTCGCTGCGCTCCGACGGCAAGACCGGTATCGGCCTCGGCATCATACGCCAGGCGGAATCGAACACGCTCGACATCTCGACCGGCGTGAGGGCCGCCGTCGCCAAGCTGCAAGAGACGTTGCCCGCCGGCATGTCCATCAAGGTGACCAGCGACGACGCCGTCTTCGTCAATGGCGCCGTGCACGAAGTCGAGATCGCGCTGGCGCTGTCGGTCTCGATCGTGCTCGTCGTCATCTACGCTTTCCTGCTCGACTGGCGCGCCACGCTGATCCCCGGCCTGGCGATGCCGGTCGCCATGATCGGCACCATCGCCGCGATCTATCTCGCCGGCTTCTCAGTCAACATCCTGACGCTGCTGGCGCTGGTGCTGGCGACCGGCCTTGTCGTTGACGACGCCATCGTCGTGCTCGAAAACATCGTGCGCCGCCGCAACGAAGGCATGGGGCCCCGCGCGGCGGCGGTGCTTGGCACGCAGGAAGTGTTCTTCGCCGTCGTCGCCACAACGCTGACGCTGGTCGCCGTCTTCGTGCCGATCTCCTTCCTGCCGGGGCAGACCGGCGGCCTGTTCCGCGAATTCGGTTTCGTGCTGGCAATGTCGGTGCTGCTCTCCTGCGTGGTCGCGCTGACGCTCTGCCCCATGCTTGCCTCGCGCATGCTGACCAGCGCATCGCTTCACCATGAAGGCGGTACCGGCATCGGCGCGCGCATCGGCGGCGCCTTGCACGGGCTCTACAAGCATTGCCTGCGTCTTTGCCTCGACGCGCCCTGGATCGTTGTCCTGGCCGCGCTCATTTTCGCCGGCACCGCCTTTACGCTGTTCGGCACCATCCGCCAGGAACTGACGCCGACGGAAGATCGTGCCGTGGTGCTGTTGCGCATCAGCGCGCCGCAGGGCGTCAGCCTCGACTACACGACCGAGCAGATGCGCAAGATCGAGCGGCTGATCCAGCCGCTGCGCGATTCCGGCGAGATCCGCTCAACCTTCGAAAACGCCGGCAACAACGGCTCCTACAATTCGGGCTTCATGGTGATGACGCTGGCGCCCTGGGACGAGCGCAGCCGCAGCCAGCAGGAGATCATAGCCGACATCAGCCGCCTGACCAGGCAGGTGCCGAGCGTGCGCGTCTTTCCGGTGCAGCCGAACAGCCTCGGCATTCGCGGCGCCGGCAACGGCCTGCAATTCGCGCTGGTCGGCAACGACCGCAAGGCGCTGAGCGAGGCGGCGGTGAAGATCGTCGACGAGATGCGTCAGGACCCGCGCTTCCAGACGCCGCGCCTCTCCGTCGACCCGACGCAGCCGCAGCTTGCCGTGGCCATCGATCGCGAACGCGCCTCCGATCTCGGCATCGACATCACCGGGCTGGCCGACACGCTGCAGGCCATGCTCGACGGCAACGATGTTGTCGACGTCTACATCGCCGACCGCAGCTATGGCGTGAAGCTGGTCTCGACCACCAACCCGATCAACGACCCGACCGACCTGGAAAACATCTTCCTGAAGACGTCCGATGGCCGTTTCGTGCCGATGTCGACCATCGCCACGCTGACCGAGCGCGCCGTGCCGCCGTCGCTGACGCGCGAGCAGCAGCAGCCCTCGGTCGCGATCACCGCCAATCTCGGCAGCGGCTTCGCGCTCGGCGAGGCGCTGACCCGCGCCGATCAGATCGCGGCGCCGCTGCTGCCACCCGGCGCGCGCATCCTGCCGCTCGCCGAAGCCGCGACACTCGGCGAGAGCAACAACGCCATGATTGCCGTCTTCAGCTTCGCCCTGGTCATCATCCTGCTGGTGCTGGCCGCGCAGTTCGAAAGCTTCGTCAGCGCCCTCATCATCATGGCGACGGTGCCGCTCGGGCTCGCCTGCGCCATTTTCGCGCTGCTCCTGTCGGGCACCAGCCTCAATGCCTACAGCCAGATCGGACTGGTGCTTCTGGTCGGCGTCATGGCCAAGAACGGCATCTTGATCGTCGAGTTCGCCAACCAGCTGCGCGACCGCGGGCTCGGCGTGCGCGAGGCGATCGAACAGGCTTCGACCATCCGGCTGCGCCCGGTGATGATGACCATGATCTGCACCGTGCTCGGCGGCGTGCCGCTGGTGCTCGCCGCCGGCGCCGGCGCCGAGGCGCGCGTGGCGCTGGGCTGGGTCATCGTCGGCGGCCTTGGGCTCGCCACTGTCTCGACCCTGTTCCTCACCCCTGTCGCCTACTTGCTGCTTGGCCGCTTCGTCACACCCAAGGCGCATGAGGAAGCGAGGCTGAAGCGCGAGCTCGAGGAAGCCGTGTATGTCGACGCGGAGCCGGCCGAGTAGACTATCTCAACAGCCGACCCTCGATCGACCAGCGTGCCGCCAGGAAGTTCAGCACAGCGGCCACCACGACACCGATGATCTTGGCCGGCCACACGCCGATGGCCCCCGCGAGGGCGGCGATCGACAGGCTGGAAACGCCAAGCGAAATCAACGCGCCCAGCGAGACGAAGCGCAGGAAGGACTGGCGGAGCCGGATGCCCGGGTCGCGCTCGAACGACCAGAAGCCGTTCGCCGCGAAGGAGAAAAGGACCGCGACGAACCAGGCGCCGACATTGGCGGCCAGGGCCGGTATCGCGAGCTTGAGCAGCAGGAAGAATGCGGCGAGGTCGATGCCGCTGTTGACCAGCCCGACCAAGGCGAAACGAACGATCTTGTTGCCGGTCGAACGCTGCGGCTGGCCGGCGCTCATGTTTTGCCGTCCATGACGCGCATTCCGGCCCGTTCGAGGCTGGCGCCGAAATCCTCGGAACTCAGAACCGTGAACTCAGCCTCACGTGCGCCCTGCATCGGGTCTCGCGCCCGTAAAATGTCATCGACTTGACCCGGATGGCACATGAACACCCCTTGTTCGGGCAAGGTGTCGACCGCGGCGCGCAGCGTCGGAGCGAATTTTTGCGGCTGCCGCCAGTCATAGATGCCGCAGAGCGGCGTCATCACGCTGAAGCCGGCCCGCTGCATCGACCTGTTGAACCCCACGGCCAGCGTCGCGATCGCCGCGATCTTGGCCGCCGCCGCGTCCAGGCCGGGAAGTCCCGGCGCGCCTCGCAGCGCCGGCCTGCGCGCACTCTCCCCAAACCGGGCGAGCAGCCAATTCCGTACCACGGGAAGAAAATGCACGTGCTGGTGCCCGTCGATGTGATCGGGCGGGCCAACCAGCGCTTCGGTGAAGCGGTCGTACTGGGCGTCGAGCTCGGCATGAACGTCCCGCTCGTCGATACGCTCACGCCGCACCGGCAGCGCAAGAGAGGCAAGCCCGGGCAACTTGCCGTCCGGCGCCAGGCTGGACGATCCGGTCACGGCTATCTGATCGGTCAGGGTCAGGTGCAGCCCGACGGCCGCGCGTTGACGGAACGGCCTGATGCGCGCCGCCGCCTCTTCCCATTCGGGAAAGCCGGTCATGCAACTGGTCCCGGTCAGGCGGCCGCGCTCGATGAGGTCGAGGATCGCACCCGATACCCCCGGCGCCAGCCCGTAGTCGTCGGCGATCAGGCGGATCGACCTGGTCATCTCTCGGAAGCAACCTGCTCGGCGGCATTGCCATGCAACACGTCGCGCACGATGTAGACGGGCCGGTCCTTGCTTTCGCTGAGCGTGACCCAGACATACTCGCCGATCAGGCCGAGCAGCGCCAGGTTGAGGCCTCCAAAAAGCACGACGGCGACCATGATGCTGGGGTAGCCTGGCACGGCGATGCCGTAGAACAGCACCTCGAAGAGCACCTTCACGCCATAGGCGAGTCCTGCGAATGCCGCGAGCAATCCGATGAGGCTGATGACGCGCAGCGGGATCACGGAAAACGAGGTGAACCCTTCAAGCGAGAACGCGATCAGGTTGAACCTGGTCCATTTCGACGTGCCGCCGGAGCGGTTTTCCGGCGAGTAAAGCACCGCCTTCTGGCGGAAGCCGGCCCAGGCGAACAGGCCCTTGTTGAAACGCCGCTTGTCGCGCACGCTGGTCAAGGCACGTGCCACCGCGCCGCGCATGACGCGGAAGTCTCCGGCATTCTCGGGAATATCGAAGCGCTGGCTGCTGTTGATCAGCCTGTAGAAGAGCCGCGCCAGTTGGCTGCGCCGCCAGCTCCCCTCGCGCCGGTCGTTCTGGGCGTAGACGACATCGATTTCGGGATTCTCGACCAGCTCGCCGATCATCCTCAGGCTGATATCCATGGAATGCTGGAGGTCGGAGTCCATGATCAGGACCATGTCGCCGCGGGAATGATCGAGGCCGGCGAGCACCGCCGCTTCCTTACCGAAATTGCGGCTGAGCCGCACGATTTCCCACGAGCCCGACAACGCCGCGGCGAATGTCTCGGCGCTGCCGTCGCGGCTGCCATCGTCGACGAGTATCTTGCGGACGGTCATGCCGAAGCGCTCCGCCACGGCCACTTCCAGCCTGTCGAGCAACCCAACAAAGGCGATCGCGGATTCGGCCTCGTTGAAGAACGGCGCGATGACGTCGAGCATCTCAGCCATGCGCGACGGCTCCGGGGGTCGGCACTTTGTCCCCGCCTCGCCCCCAGAACCAGGCGACAAGCATGCAGGCGACTATGCTGGTGCTGATTGGCCACAGCCACAAGTGGAAAAGATCGTGCAGCCGGAGAGCGACACTGGTCAGTCCGGTAACGAAGAGGAGTATCGCCGGCAACCAGCGCATGGCCGCGTTTTCCTTCTTCCGCCACACCAGGGCGATGGAAAGGCCGGCTGGCACCGCCACCATGGCATAGGTGTTCTGCTCGACCCGCGGATTGAAGACGCACATGTAGAAGGCCGCAATGAGGAAGATGGCCAGTCCGCCGATGTTGGAGTCCAGCCTGCGGTCCAACTGGAGCACCGCCCAAAGCGCAAGCAACCCCACGACGACGCGCACGATCGTCGCCTCGGCTTCGGACAGCGGCATCCCAAACCGCGTGAAAGGCGCTGTGAAGTCGGCCGGAGTGAAGGGGCCGGTTGGGTCGACCGTCATCGACGTCAGCATGCGGAAGAAATCGTGGTACTGGGCGTTGATGTAGTCCGCGGGCGCAAAACCATAGGGGATGGCGAGCACGACGAGCACCGCCAGCACCAGCACCGGTATCAGCCGGGGACGCAGCGCTCCCACCAGAAGCAGCATGATGATCGCCGTGGGCTTGGCTATGACCGCAAGCGTGGCCCAGAAGAAGCTTTCAGCCCGGCGCCCCTCGAGCGCCGAGAGCGTGAGAAACCAGCACGCTCCGGTGAGCAGGATCGTCGCCTGGCCGTTGCGAAGCGCCGCCAGCGCCATCGGCAAGGCAAGGAACAGGCCGAAGGACAGCAGCCATGTCTGCTCCTGGCCGTCGATCTTGCGCACCTGACGCATTGCGGCGAAAGTCAGCGCGCCGAAGCCCAGCACGTGCCACAAAACGCTGCCCAGATGCGGCCCGAGCTTCACCAGGGGAACGTAAAGGGCGGCGAAGGCGGGCGCGTAGAGATACCCCATCGCGGCCTGGACGTGATATAGCGGTTCACGGCTCAGGAAAGCTTCGCTGCCATGTCTGTAGATATAGACCACCGAACGCGTATCGGGCGACCATAGCGCCAGGCCAAGCACAATCAGAAACGACCCGACCCACAGCCAAAACCCCAAACGGTCGAAAACCGGCTTGGTTACCGTCATAGCGCACCCCGCGTTCCGACCAGAATGGCGTTCCCATCGCCGCCTGGCCTTCAGCGCCGGCGAGATATCACATCGAAATGAAATAGAACATACGAGCGTGACTGTTACCGGCGCGGGGGCAAACGACGGCGCAACAGCGGCGTTTTTCCGCCGCCACCTTGTCGATCACAGATTTGTGTTCAAGGCGTCGGCCGTGGTCTGAACAGCTGCGATCGGCGCCCGGGGAGCTTACGGTTTGATGAACACCTTTCCGTTGGGCCCAGCGAGCTCGGCCGGCAGCCGCGCCATCGCCTCGTCCAGCGGCACCACTGCCGCGACGTCGGTCGACCAGCGTCCGTCGGAAAAGCGCTTCTGCGCTTCCAGCACCGCCGGGCCCAGCCTGTCGCGGAACTGGCGCATCCATTCGGCCAGCCAGAAACCTTCGACACGCTTGTGCTGGAAGATCAGTTGGCCGGGCTCGCGGATCACCGTCGGCTCGGCGTCGAGCCGGCCATAGACGATCCAGCGCGCGCGTTTCGGCATGGCGTTGAAAATGGTGGAAGCCAGCGGGCCGGTGACGGCGTCGAGGAAGATGCGCGGCTGCTCGGCCTTCATCACCTCGCGCAGCGCCGCCTCGAAATCCGCCGCCTTCTCGTTGAGCACATGGGCGGCGCCGAGCTCTTTCAAAAGCGGCATCTGCTCGTCGCGACGCACCGTGACGATCGGCCGGAAACCCGCCTCCTTCGCCAGCCCGATGATCAGCTTGCAGAGCTGGCTGGCGCCAGCGCTCATGACGAAGGCCTTTTCGCCCTCTTGCTTGACGATGTCGAACATGGCCAAGGCCGTCAGCGGATTGACGATCATCGCGGCGCCGTCCTCGTCGCGCACCGTGTCGAGGAGCGGAATGCATGACGCGGCCTCGGCAACCGCATAATCCGCCCACGCCCCCCAATTGGACACGCCGGTGGCAAAGGCGACGCGTTTCCCTGCGAGGCTCCTTGCATAGGGATCATCGCCCGTGGCGACGACAATGCCGACGCCCTCGAAACCCGCCGGACGGCCCTTGACCCGCGGCTGTCCGTACTGGCCCTTGATGAAGGCGATGTCGGACGGGTTGATCGAGGCGAGGCTGACCTTGATCAGCGCCTGTGTCGGCCCTGGCACCGGCACGGCTATGCGGCCGGGCTGGAGGTAAGGCTCCATCGCTTCGAGCGCAGCCGGCGAAGGCGTCCTGGTGTAACCGTCGCCGACAACCAGCAAGCCCCGCATTTGCGATGGAAGCGTCATGATCGTCAGACCTTCTCCTGCGTGTATTTCCTGAGTTCCGTGCGCGCCACCTGCCGCCGGTGCACCGCGTCCGGCCCGTCGGCCAGCCGCAGCGTCCTCAGATGCGTCCATGAGCGGGCGAGCGGGGTATCCTGGCTGATGCCTTGCGCGCCGAACATCTGCACCGCCTCGTCCGTGACTTTCAGCGCGACGCGCGGCGCCACCACCTTGATCTGGCTGATCCAGGGCGCGGCGGCGCGCGCGTCGCCCTGGTCGATCATCCAGGCGGCCTTGAGGCAGAGCAGCCGCGCCATCTCGATCTCCATCCGGCATTCGGCGATGATGTCGAAATTCGCGCCGAGCTTGGCCAGCGACTGACCGAAGGCCTCGCGCCGCACCGAGCGCTGGCACAGCATCTCCAGCGCCATCTCGGCCTGGCCGATGGCGCGCATGCAGTGATGGATGCGGCCAGGCCCCAGCCGCCCCTGCGCGATCTCGAAACCCCTGCCCTCGCCGAGGATCAGGTTCGCCGCCGGCACCCGCACATTCTCGAATCTCAGATGCATATGGCCGTGCGGGGCGTCATCGTCGCCATAGACCTGCATGGGCCGCAGCCTGGTGATGCCCTTGCTGTCGGAAGGCACCAGGATCATCGAATGCCGGCGATGCTGCGGCTCTTCGTCCGATCCGGTCCTGACCATGACGATATAGATGGCGCAGCGCGGATCGCCCGCGCCGGAAGCCCACCATTTCTCGCCGTTCAGCACATAGTCGTCGCCCTGCCGCTCGCAGCGCATCGAAATGTTGGTCGCGTCCGAAGAGGCGACGTCAGGCTCGGTCATCAGATAGGCCGAACGAATCTTGCCCTCGAGCAGCGGCTCCAGCCAGTCCCGCTTGTGCCCTTGCGAGCCGTAACGCTCCAGCACTTCCATGTTGCCGGTGTCGGGCGCCGAGCAGTTGAACGTCTCGGCGCCGAGATGCGCCTTGCCCATCTCCTCCGCCAGATAGGCGTATTCGACGGTGGAAAGGCCATAGCCGCGCTTGGAATCGGTCAGCCAGAAGTTCCACAGGCCGCGTTCGCGCGCAGTCTTCTTCAAGCCTTCGAGGATTTCCGTCTGCCTGGCCGTATAGGACCAGCGGTCGCCGCCCTTGCCGATCTCGGCGAGAAATTCTTCGCCGAGCGGCGCTATCTCGTCGCGCACCATCGCCGCCACGCGCTGGTGGATTGGCTTCAGCCGCTCGGTCATGCCGAGATTCATATCCGTCATCGCTTCCGGCCTTTCCGAAGATAAATCTTTACCCGTGGCAAGGATGACCGTACTTCGGCTAGCCTTGTCAACGCGAGTCCTTGGGCGAGTCCCCGGCTTGGCCGGATGCGGAGAAACACGATGAGCTATCTGGACAAGCTGTTCTCGGTCGCCGGCAAGACCGCGCTGGTGACGGGTGCTGCGACCGGCATCGGCCGCATGGTGGCGACCGGACTGGTACGCGCCGGCGCTCATGTGATGATCGTCTCGCGCAAGGGCGAGGATTGCGCCAAAGTCGCCAATGAATTGAACGCGCTCGGCGGCTCCGGCCATGCCGAGGGCTTTGCCGGCGACGTGTCCAGCGAAGCGGGCATCGCCGCTCTGGTCGCCGAGGTCAAGGCGCGCACGGAGCGCCTGCACATCCTGGTCAACAATGCCGGCATTTCCTGGGGTGCGCCGCTGCAGGATTTCCCCTACCACGCCTGGGCCAAGGTGTTCGGTGTCAACGTCACCGCCGTCTTTCACCTGACACGGGAGCTCTTGCCGTTGCTCGATGCCGCCGCGAGCGACGAGGATCCTGCCCGCGTCGTCAATCTCGGCTCGGTGATGGGCACCCAGCCGCTGGCCGACGACGCCTATTCCTACGCGGCATCGAAAGCGGCGGTGCATCATTTGACGCGCACGCTGGCGATCGAGTTCGCGGCCCGCCGCATCACCGTCAACGCCTTTGCGCCTGGTCCTTTCCAGAGCCGTATGACGGCGTTTGCCACCGCGACCGAGGAGCAGGCGAAACATGTTGGTAACCATGTTCCGCTCGGCCGCATCGGCGTGGCGGATGACATTGCCGGCGCAACGCTTTATTTGTGCAGCCGGGCCGGCAGCTATGTCACCGGCGCCATCCTGCCGATCGACGGCGGCCAGTCGGTGCAGCATGGAATGACTTTGTTCAAGGAATAAGGTGCCCGGTTCGAGGAATCGTAATCCGGGCGGGGGTGCGGAGGACATCAGCGTGGAACCGATCAGTCTCGATACGCTTGTGGCAAGCGTCGGCAAGGAGGTCGGCGTCTCGCCCTGGCGAACGGTGACGCAGCGCATGATCGACCAGTTCGCCGATGCGACCGACGACCACCAGTTCATCCATTGCGATCCGGAGCGCGCCGAACGCGAAACGCCCTTCGGCGGCACCATCGCTCATGGTTTCCTGTCGCTGTCGCTTCTGTCGGCAATGACCTTCGAGACGATGCCGCCGCTGGAAAACACCAAGATGGGCGTCAACCACGGCTTCGACACGCTGCGGTTCCTGGCGCCGGTGAAGACGGGCTCGCGCATCCGCACCCGCTTCGTGCTGGCGGACGTCAAGGTGCGGCCGTCCGGCTGGGTGCAGACGGCGCATGATGTGACCATCGAGATCGAAGGCTCGAAGAAGCCGGCGCTGACGGCGCGTTGGCTGACCTTGACGCTGATCGAGCGCCAGCCCGAAAACGCATGAGCGACGAGGCCGGTGCCATAGACCAGGCGGCGCTTGCGCCCTATCTCGAGGCGCATATCCCGGGTTTTACCGGCCTGTCCGCGATTGAAAAATTCAAATCTGGACAATCCAATCCGACCTATCTTTTGACCGCCGCCAGCGGCCGCTATGTGCTGCGCGCCAAGCCGCCGGGACAATTGCTGAAATCCGCGCATCAGGTCGACCGCGAATTCCGGGTCATGCAGGCGCTTGCCGGCACGGCTGTGCCGGTCCCGCGCATGCTGCACCTGTCGGGTGAAACCTCCCCGATCGGCCGCATGTTCTATGTCATGGAATATCTCGACGGCCGCATCTTCTGGGATCCGTCATTGCCGGACTTTTCCGGCAATGACGAGCGCGCCGCGATCTACGACGCGATGAACGCGACGCTTGCCGCCCTGCACGATGTCGATGTCGGCGCCGTCGGCCTTGGCGATTTCGGCAAGCCCGGCAGCTATTTCGAGCGCCAGCTCGCGCGCTGGACCGGCCAGTACCGCGCCTCCGAAACCGAAACCATAGCCGATATCGACAGGCTGATTGCGTGGCTCGAAACCCATATACCGGCCGATGACGGCCGCGTTTCGCTTGTCCATGGCGACTACCGGCTGGACAACATGATGTTCGCGCTCGATGCGCCGAAAGTCATCGCGCTGCTCGACTGGGAGCTGTCGACGCTCGGCCACCCCTTCGCCGACCTCGCCTATCAATGCATGCAATGGCGCCTGCCGCATGCCTCGGGCTTTCGCGGCCTGGGCGGCGTCGACCGCGCCGCTGCCGGCCTGCCGTCCGAGGAGGCCTATGTCGCAGCCTATTGCAAACGGCGCGGCATCGGGAAGATCGACAACTGGACCTTCTTCCTCGCCTTCTCCTTCTTCCGGCTGGCGGCGATCTGCCAGGGCGTCTATCGCCGCGCGCTGGACGGCAATGCCTCCAATCCGGAAAAGGCAAAGACCTATGGGCAAGCGGTTAAGCTGATCGCGATACTCGCGGCGGAGCTGAGCGGCGGGAAGAACTGAAGAAAGGAAGCTGAGCGATGGGCCGTTTCGATGGGATGACGGTGCTGGTCACCGGCGCGACGGGCGGCCTTGGCAGCGGCGCGGCAAAGGCTTTCGCAGCGGAAGGCGCGCGGCTCGTGCTCTCCGATCTCGACGAGGCGGCGCTCGGCGACTTTGCGGCAACGCTCGACGCCGAGACCGCTCATCTTGCCGGCAACATCGCCGACGAAAAGCTCTCGGAGTATCTGGTGCAACTGGCCGTCGAGAAATTCGGCCGGCTCGACATCGCCGTCAACAATGCCGGCATCGTACACAACTTCGTGCGCCTGCCGCAGGTCACCTCGGAGGAAGCGCGCCGCGTGGTCGAGGTCGACCTGCTCGGCGTCTTCTATGCCATGAAGCACCAGATTCCTCAGTTGGAACGGCAGTTCAGGGAAAGCGGCAAGGGCGGCGTCATCGTCAACATCGCCTCGGTCGCCGGTCTATCGGGCGCGCCGAAACTTTCGGTCTATGCCGCCGCCAAGCATGGCGTCGTCGGGCTGACGCGCTCTGCCGCCGTGGAATATGCCAGCAAAGGGATACGCATCAACGCCGTCTGCCCGGCCCACACCCGCACGGCGATGGTCGACGGCTTCGTGCGTTTCAGCGGAGCGCCCGAAGCCGAAGCGCTTGCCGAACTCACGCGCGGCGTGCCGATGAAGCGTGTCGGCGAGATCGACGAGATCACCACCGGCGTCCTGTTCCTTGCCGACCCTGCCAACTCCTTCATGACCGGTCACGCGCTGGCGCTCGACGGCGGCATTGGCGCCATTTGAGCATGCCGGGAACGGCTTGCGTCCGCAATCGCGTTAACCGAAGAGCTTGAGCGGACGTTGCGGAACCGGAACGCTCTCTTGTCCGTTTCCGTACAGCGTATATAATTTCGTCAGGCAACCAACGACAAAGGCAGCGGACATTGACGCTGAGCGTTCAGAAACGCCGCGAAAAACAGAAGGCGGAGCTTCGCTCCGAACTGGTCGCGGCGGCTCATAGGCTCGTGCAGGAAGAGGGCTACGAGGGCCTCACCATCCGCAAGCTCGCCAAGCGCGTCGGCTACGCGCCGATGTCGGTCTATTCCTATTTCGCCGACAAGCAGGACATCCTGTTCGCGCTCGCCGAAGACGCCTTCGAGACGCTCGCGCGGCGCATCGAGGAGCATCCCGCAGACGATCCGGTCGAGGCGCTCAAGGCGGTGATGACCGAATACGCGGCCTTCGGGCTCGGCAATCCCAACGAATACCGCACCGTCTTCATGACCGAGAAGACCAAGCTGCCCGAAGGACGCAGCTACGAGGACATGGAAGAGGGCAATCCGGCCATGAAGGTGCTGATCAAACGCGTCGAGGCCTGCGTTGCCGCCGGCAGGCTTAAGGGCGACCCGCGCGCCATCGCGACCATGCTGTGGACCGTGGGCCACGGCACGATTTCGCTCTTGATCACCTTTCCCTTTTATCCGTTCGGCGACGCCCAGGCCTATGTGAAGCGCATGTGCGATTTCACGCTTGTGGGGTTGCAGGCGCAGGATATTCCGCCGCTGACCACAACGCCCGTCAACTGCTGATCTCTTTGATCGTCGGCTCGCATCGCTTCGCCTGATTTGCGGCGGCGAATTCCTGTGTTCAAAAAAATTTGTCGTACACGTACAGATTCCTCCTTGAATTCCGACTCTATTAACCGTATTTGTACGCCGTATCGTACGTGTACGACGAGATTGACTGGAGACGGAAAATGAAGAAGACCCTCCTTGCGCTCGCCACCGTGCTGGCTTTCTCGGGTGCTGCTTTCGCTGGCGCGAGCCAGCCGGCCAAGCATGCCCCCGCGGCTTGCGCTCAGACCAACGCCAGCGTGAAGCTCGACTGCACGTCGACCGGTTCGGTCGAAAAGGCGGACGCCAACAAGACGACGAAGAGCCCGCGGCTCGGCATCGATGTCAGCCCGTGGTTCGTGCCCGGCCTCTAAGTGCCGGCCGGCTTTTAAGATCTCAACATCGAAACGGGCGGCATCCGGCCGCCCGTTTCGTATCCACCTGTATGGCGCCAACTGAAACGGTCGGCGACAGCACCTATTTCTTGCGCGGCTTGCTCCCGGGTACCGTCTTGGCCTTGCCGGTTTTGGCGGGAGCGCCGGGAATGGTGGTGCTGGTGATCGACACCGGATCGCTGGCTGGGAATGTGTCCTCGAGGCCTTCCTCGAGTTCCTCGTCCTCGACCTGGCGATGCTTCTCACGCTCGAGCGAGCGGACGGCCGAAGTCTTCCTGGGCGATTTCGGCGCGGATTTGGATGGCATCGGCTTCTCCCTCGCTAAGCAGTTCCAGGAAAAGTGCGCAGCGGTTTTCCGTCCGGAACTGCGGCAGAGCAAACATTTAGAGCGGTGGGCGTCATAAAACACCCAGCCGCTCTTGCCGCAAGAACGGGCTGGATCGGCGATGGTTCCTGCCACGCCGCATCCCTTCGGATAGCGTGGCGCAAAGATCAGTTCGCCGCGTCGCTCGCCGCTTCCGACAGCAGAGTAAAGACATAGTCCGCGAAGGAACGCCAGCACTCCACACGGAACGCGTCGGCCGCGGTGCGCAACAGCACGATCTCGGATTTGCCGAGAATGGTGCGCGAGGCAGCGCCCACCGGGAAAGCCTCGAGCGACAGGTCCTGCGGACAGCCCGAATTGACCGTCATCGAGGCCGCTGGCCCGGTGACCGAGATTGCGACATTGCGGTGCGAGATGCCGACCGCCGAATGCAGCGCCGTCACCTTGGCGCAGTCGGCGAACGGATCGTTGCCCGCCTCGTCGATGATCAGCCATTCGTCCGGCCCGAGCCAGAGCGCCATGCGTCCGTCCTTGGTCGCCGAGGTCTTCGGCTTGGCCGGCAGCGTCACACCGAGCGCCTTGGAAAGTGCTGCGACCGAAGCCTGCGGCGCGCGCAGCGAGATGCGTTCGGCCGGCGGCAGCATCTCCACTTTTACGCCCGGCGCCGAGACTGTGCGGCCGGCGAGTGCCGGCCGGCGCTCGACGGAAGGCGCGGCAGCAGCGGCTTTTGTCTTGGCGGCGGCCTTAGCCATTGAGGCGTTCTCCCTTCTCGTCGACGAACACCATGCCGGTGACCTCCACCTCGACCGTGCCGTTCGGCATCGGCACGTAGAGCGTCTGCCCCATGCGGTCGCGACCGCCGGCGACCAGCGCCAGGGCGATCGAGCGGCCGCAATTCTCCGACCAATAGCTGGAGGTGACGTGGCCGATCATCTTCATCGGGATCGGCTGCTTCGGGTCGGCGACGATCTGCGCGCCCTCTTCCAGCACGACCTTCGGATCCTTGGTCTTCAGGCCCACGAGTTGCTTGCGGCCCTTGGCCACGAGGTCCGGCCGGGTCAGGCCGCGAATGCCGACGAAATCGGTCTTCTTCTTGCCGACCGCCCAGTCGAGCCCGGCATCGTTCGGCGTCACCGTGCCGTCCGTGTCCTGGCCGACGATGATATAGCCCTTCTCGGCGCGCAGCACGTGCATCGCTTCGGTGCCGTAAGCAGTCGCGCCATGTTTCTGGCCTTCGGCCCACAGCGCTTCCCAGACCGCCTCGCCGTAATCGGCCGGCACGTTAACCTCGAAGCCGCGCTCGCCGGTGAAGGACATGCGGAACAGCCTTGTCGGCACGCCGCAGATCTTGCCCTCGCGCACCGACATATGCGGCATCGCCTCGTCCGACATGTCGATGCCTTCAACCAGCGGCGCGATGATGTCACGCGACTTCGGCCCTTGGACGGCTATGACCGCCCACTGTTCGGTGATCGAGGTCAGCCAGACATTGAGATGCGGGAACTCGGTCTGGAGGTAATCCTCCATGTGGTTCATGACGCGCGGCGCGCCGCCGGTCGTCGTCGTCACATGGAAGCGGTCGGGCGCCAGCCTGCCGACGACGCCGTCATCATAGATGAAGCCGTCCTCGCGCAGCATGATGCCGTAGCGGCAGCGGCCGGTTTCCAGCTTCTCCCACGGGTTGGTGTAGAGCAGCTCCATGAACTTCGCCGCATCCGGCCCGACCACCTCGATCTTGCCAAGCGTCGAGGCGTCGAACAGGCCGCCCACTTTTCGCACCGTCACGCATTCCCGGTCGACGGCGGCGTGCATGTCCTCGCCGGGCTTGGGGAAATACCAGGCGCGCTTCCAGTGGCCGACATCCTCGAACACAGCACCTTGCGAGGCAGCCCAGCCATGCGTTGCCGTGCGGCGGGTCGGGTCGAACAGCGCGCCACGCGCATGACCGACGATCGAGCCGAACGTCACCGGCGTATAGGGCGCGCGGAACGTGGTGAGGCCGACCTGCGGGATCGGCTTGCCGAGTTCCTCGGCGGCGATCGCCAGGCCATGCATGTTGGACGTCTTGCCCTGGTCGGTCGCCATGCCGTTGGTGGTGAAGCGCTTGACGTGCTCGATCGAGTGCATGCCTTCATGCACCGCCTGGCGGATGTCCTTGGCGGTGACGTCGTTCTGGAAATCGACGAAGGCCTTGACCGTTGTGCCCGACCCGGCGCCGGGCCCGGCGCCCAGCATGCCGCGCGACCAGCTCTCGCCGACATCGACCTTCGGCTTGGCGCTCTTCCTGGCGCTGCCGCCGGCGTCCTTCGCCGCCTTGGCGCCGGCCGCATAGGCCTCGTCGACCGTCGCGTCCAGCCCGTCCGTGCCGTTGCAGGCACCGACCGAGACGCAGTCCTGCGCATAGGTGCCGGGCACGAAGCGCTTGGTCTCGTCGTTGAAGGCGACCTTGCCGCGCGACTGCGAGAACAGATGCACCGACGGCGTCCAGCCTGCCGACATCAGGATCGCGTCGACCGGGATCGTTCGTTCGCCGCCGCCATTCTTCGGCTGCACCGTCATCGAGGACACGCGCAATTTGCCGCCGGCGCTGACCACGGCGCGGCCGAAATTGATCTCAATGCCGAGCGCCCTCGCCTCGTCGATCACCGGGCCGGCGGGATTGTCGCGCAGGTCGACGATCGCCGCGACATTGACGCCCGCCTTCTTGAGGTCGATCGCGGCGGCGTAAGCGGAATCGTTCGCCGTATAGACGCCGACATTCCTGCCGACCGCGACGCCATAATGGTTGAGGTAGGTGCGCGCCGCCGAAGCCAGCATGACGCCCGGACGGTCGTTGTTGGCGAACACCATGTGGCGCTCGATGGCGCCGGTGGCGATGACGACGCGCTTGGTGCGGACCTGCCACAAGCGCTCGCGCGCCAGCTCGCGTCCAGGGCTCTTGAGATGGTCGCTGACCCGCTCGACCAGGCCGACGAAGTTCTGCGCGTAGTACCCAAAAGCAGTCGTGCGCGACAGCACGCGCACATTGTCCATCGCCTTGAGCCTGGCGATCGCGCCTTGAGCCCATGCATAGCCGTCCTGGCCGTCGATCCTGGCGCCGCTCTCGAAACGCAGGCTGCCGCCGAATTCGGCCTGCTCGTCGGCGAGGATCACCCGCACGCCCGTTTCGGCGGCGGCAAGGGCAGCTACAATGCCGGCGGCGCCGCCGCCCAGCACCAGCACCTCGCAATGCGCGTAGCGGGCGGCATAATGGTCCGGATCCGGCTTCTCGGGAGAAACACCAAGGCCGGCGGCAGCGCGGATCTTCGGCTCGTAGAGATCCTTCCAGGCCCACTTCGGCCACATGAAGGTCTTGTAGTAGAAGCCCGCCGAGAACATCGGCGAGGCGATGTCGTTGACGGCGCCGACGTCGAAGGCAAGCGACGGCCAGCGGTTCTGCGAATTGGCCGTCAGCCCGTCATAGAGCTCCTGCACGGTGGCGCGCACATTCGGCGTCTTGCGCGCATCGTCCCGCACGATCTGCACCAGCGCGTTGGGCTCTTCCGCGCCGGCCGAGAGGAAGCCGCGCGGCCGGTGATATTTGAACGAGCGCCCGACCAGATGCACGCCGTTGGCAAGCAGCGCCGAGGCCAGCGTATCGCCCTCGATGCCGGAATAGGCCTGGCCGTCGAAGCTGAACGATGCGGTCTTCGCCTGGCTGAGGCGACCGGCGCCGGAGATACGGAATGCGGCGCTCATTTCGTGGCTCCAGGCAGTTTCGCCGGCTTCGGTTCGCCGGCCTTGTAGGTCATGACGAACTTGTCGGTGACGGTGTCACGGACGGCGTTGAAGAAGCGCGCGCAGCCATGGATGTGCCGCCAGCGCTCATAGATGACGCCCTTCGGATTGGCGCGGATGAAGAAGAATTTCTCGAAATCGTCGTCGCTCTCGCTGGCAATGTTGGCTGAGCGCACGACATGCGCCTCGCCGGCATTGCGGAACTCGAGTTCCGGGCGCTCTTCCTCGCAATAGGGACAGCGGATGAGAAGCATCTGGGTGATCCTAAAACTTGCCGTGACCGGCGCGCGCACCGGCCGAGTGAAAGCAAAGCGACTGAGCCATCATCAGTGCGCCACCGCGGCCGCGGCGGCCTCGTCGATGAGGCGGCCCGTGCGGAACCGCTCGAGCGTGAAGGGCGCGTTGATCGGATGCGGCTCGTCCTTGGCGATCGTGTGCGCGAAGACGTTGCCCGAGCCGGGCGTCGCCTTGAAGCCGCCCGTGCCCCAGCCGCAGTTGACGTAGAGGCCCTGGACCGGCGTCTTCGCCAGGATCGGCGAGCGGTCGGGCGTCACGTCGACGATGCCGCCCCAGGAGCGCAGCATCTTCATGCGGGTGAAAATCGGGAACATCTCGCAGATGGCGTCGAGCGTATGCTGCAATATGTGCAGGCCGCCGGTCTGCGAATAGGAGACGTACTGGTCGGTGCCGGCGCCGATCACCAGCTCGCCCTTGTCCGACTGCGAGATATAGGCGTGCACGGTGTTCGACATCACCACGCAGGGCACGACCGGCTTGATCGGCTCCGACACCAGCGCCTGCAGCGGATAGCTTTCGAGCGGCATGCGCACGCCGGCCATGTTCATGATAACGGAGGAATGACCGGCCGCGACCACGCCGACCTTCTTGGCGCCGATGAAGCCGCGCGTCGTCTCCACGCCGCTGACCGCGCCATTTGCCGCGCGCTTGATGCCGGTGACCTCGCAGTTCTGGATGATGTGCACGCCGCGCGCCGAGGCGCCGCGCGCATAGCCCCAGGCGACCGCATCGTGGCGCGCCGTGCCGCCGCGCCGCTGCAGCGCGGCACCCATCACCGGATAGCGCGCGTCCTTGGAGATGTTGAGCGGCGGACAGAATTCCTTCGCCTGCTCCGGCGTCAGCCATTCATTGTCGATGCCGTTGAGGCGGTTGGCATGGATGTGGCGCTTGAACACCTGGACGTCGTGGACGTTGTGCGCCAGCATCATCACGCCGCGCGCCGAATACATGACGTTGTAGTTGAGCTCCTGGCTCAGCCCATCCCACAGCTTCAGCGCATGATCGTAGATGCCGGCGCTTTCGTCATAGAGGTAGTTGGAGCGGATGATGGTGGTGTTGCGGCCGGTGTTGCCGCCGCCGAGCCAGCCCTTTTCCAGCACCGCGATATTGGTGATGCCGTGCTCGCTCGCCAGATAATAGGCCGTCGCCAGGCCATGCCCGCCGGCACCGACGATGATGACGTCGTATTCCTTCTTCGGCTCGGGCGACGTCCACTGCTCTTCCCAGCCCTTGTGACCGCGCATGGCCTCGCGGGCAATGGCGAATACCGAGTATTTCTTCACGTGTCAGGCCTCGCGCCAGTAGCTTTCGCGGATTTGCGGCCGGGCATCCCCGCCTCGGCGCGCGAGGTGTATCACTAGCGAAACCGCGCTGTCATCCTTGCGCTGTTTGCGACGGCACTTGCCGTTTTGCGCCCGTGCCGCGTAATGCCCGCGCGCCGATGGCAAGGCAGCTTTCGGGTGGCTGCATTCATACCGATTTGCGACCAAGCATCCAACCGCCGGCAAGCCAGGCACAAGGAAGGATGCAAGGACATGTTCACCCTGACAAACAAGGTCGCCATCGTGACGGGCGCCAGCTCTGGTATCGGCCGCGCCACAGCCAGACTGTTCGCCGACCAGGGCGCGAGCCTCGTCGTCGCGGCGCGCCGGCAGGCCGAACTCGACGCGCTCGTCGGCGAGATCGAGGATGCCGGCGGCACAGCGGTTAAGCTTGCCGGCGATGTGAGGGACGAGGCCCACGCGAAGGCGCTCGTCGACCTCGCGGTCGAAAGGTTCGGCGGCCTCGACATCGCCTTCAACAATGCCGGCGCCGTCGGCGTGATGGGACCGGTGACCGACATGGCGCCGGCCACCTGGCAGGAGACGATCGACACCAACCTGACCAGCGCTTATCTCGCCGCGAAGCATCAGATTCCGGCTATGCTGGAGCGCGGCGGCAGCTCGCTGATCTTCACCTCGAGCTTCGTCGGCTACACCGCCGGCATGCCTGGCATGGCGGCCTATGCCGCCGCCAAGGCCGGCCTGATCGGCCTGACGCAGGTGCTGGCCGCCGAATACGGGCCGAGGGGATTGCGCGTCAACGCGCTGCTGCCCGGCGGCACCGACACTCCCGGCGCCACGACCACGACACCGGAGGCCCGCGCCTTCGTCGAAGGCATCCATGCCTTGAAGCGCATGGCGCAACCGGGAGAGATTGCCCGCTCGGCGCTTTATCTCGCCTCGGATGCTTCGAGTTTCACCACCGGAACCGCGCTGTTTGCCGATGGCGGCGTGTCAATCAACCGGACGTGATCCGTTTGGCCGACGGCAGACATGCTCATCCGCTAAAATCTTGCGACTGCACCCTTGCATTCCGGTCTGTTTTGACGATTTTCGTTCCCGTCGAAAAACGGACCGGAACGATGCTGCTGATCAGAACCTATGTCGCCCAGAGCGCCATCGAAGGCGTCGGCGTTTTCGCCGCCGAGCCGATCAGGAGAGGCGCCTCGATCTGGCGGCTCGATCCCGATTTCGACCGGCTGGTCCCGATGGAGAAATACGAGACCGCTCCCGCGCATCTCAAGGAACTGCTCGACCGCTACGCCTATCCGAGCCCGGACAAGCCGGGCTTCATGGTCTACGAGGTCGACAATGGCCGCTTCATGAACCATTCCGAGCGGCCGAACACGGATTTCTCGCAATATGGCGGCGCCACCGCCATTCGCGACATTGCCGCCGGCGAGGAAATCACCTGCGATTACGGCGAGTTTTTCGAGGATTTCGCCCGCCTGCATCTGGCGACCGCATAGTGCTTCGGCCGTCACGCCGGGACACGCGGGATTTTGATCGCGGTTTCCTGCAATCAGCGGTGGACAGTGCAGCATGATTCTGCTATCAGCCGCCCACAATTCGCGGTGCAACCCGCCGCGGAGGCATGGCGGCTATGGCTGTATGCCTATCGATATCAAACCCGAAGACAGGATTGCCCGTGCAGGTACTCGTCCGCGACAACAACGTTGATCAGGCGCTTCGCGCGCTGAAGAAGAAAATGCAGCGCGAAGGTATTTTCCGCGAAATGAAGATGCGCGGTCACTACGAGAAGCCGTCCGAGAAGCGTGCCCGCGAGAAGGCCGAGGCCGTGCGCCGCGCCCGCAAGCTGGCCCGCAAGCGCGCCCAGCGCGAAGGCCTGCTGCCGATGACCCCGCGCCCGGCTCCGGCTGGTGCTGCCGGCGCATCGCGCTCGCCGCGCTCATAACGCCTATTTTTCGTCCTTTTCGAAGGATACCGAGGGTGGCGCGATGCGGAATCGCCGCCACCTTTTTGTTTATGCATAGGAGCCGGTTCGGAGAGGGAACGGACTGACGGCGCTGCGGCAGTGAGGACAAAGATGAACGCAATTTCCGTGGAGCGCAAAACCGCTTTTCGCGGCTTCGCCCTGACGGCGGCCCTGCTTTCGGGTCTGACGCTTGCAGCATGCCAGACGACCCCGACGGGTGAGTTCAACTCGATCGACAAGGCGCAAGGGTCGAGCGAGAACATCTCCTCGCTTTCGGCGGTCATCCAGCGCAATCCGCAGGATCCCGAGGGCTATAACGTGCGGGGCTCGGCCTATGGCCGCGGCGGCCAGTACCAGGCTGCGCTCAAGGACTTCAACCAGGCGATCCAGCTCAACCCGAACTTCTACCAGGCCTATTCGAACCGCGCGCTGATCCAGCGCTTCCTCGGCAATCAGGAAGCCGCTTTGGCCGACTACAACCGCTCGATCCAGATCAACGCCAACTACGACGCCGCCTATATCGGCCGCGGCAATCTCTACCGCAAGGCGGGCCGCACCCAGGATGCCTTCAACGACTTCCAGAAGGCGATCCAGCTCGACACCACCGATGCCCGCGCCTACCACAATCGCGGCCTGATCTATCAGAGCCAGGGCCAACACAAATTCGCCATCGAGGATTTCTCGACCGCCATCTCGCTGGCGCCCGACGCCGCCGAGCCGTACAACGGCCGCGGCCTCTCCTATCTGGCGACGGGCGACGAGGACAACGCCTTCTCCGACTTCAACATGGCCATCAAGCTCGACGGCAAGAACGCCGAGGCCTGGGCCAACCAGGCGCTGATCTACGAAAAGCGCGGCGAAAAGGGAAGGGCAGCCAAGTCCTACCGCGAGGCCATCCACCTCGACCCCAGCTATCAGCCGGCCAAGGACGGCCTGTCGCGCACCGGTGGCAACGCCAGCTGATCGGAAGCTGGCGCCGAAAATAAGGTATCTTGCACGACTTACGGGTCCGCCTGCGAGCGCAGTGTTGCGCCGCGCAGACGCCGATAGCGATCCGTTAACCGCCCAGTCCAATGCGTTAATCCTTGCCATGTTCGCGCCAAGTTTTCGGCGGAACGCTCCGTGCACCTCGATCGTTTAAGCCGGGGCCAAGATTTTCGCGAAAGGACCTTTCCAATGATCAAAACACTTGCCTGTGCCGCTGCCGCGCTTGCCGCCACGGTCCTCGCTTCTCCGGTCAGCGCCGGCACGCTCCGGCTCGGTACGCTCGATTGCACGATCGACGGCGGCGTCGGCTACGTCATCACGTCGAACAAGGGCGTCTCCTGCACCTTCCGCCCCTATCATCACGGTCCAGCCGAGCAGTACACCGGCATGATCTCCAAGCTCGGCGTCGACCTCGGCCAGACGCATCAGGGCCAGCTCGTCTGGGCGGTGCTTGCCGCCACGCGTCATCACGACGCGGGCGACCTCGCCGGCAGCTATTACGGCGTCAACGCCGAGGCGAGCGTCGTGACCGGCGGCGGCGCCAACCTCCTGGTCGGCGGCCTTGACGGCGCCTTCATGCTGGAGCCGCTCAGCGTCCAGGCACAGACCGGCCTCAACCTGGCCGTCGCGGTGGCCTCGCTGGATCTCGTCCACTCCTACAAATAGCCGCCGCAGAACCACGGCACTCCGCAGGCCGCGCCCCCTACAAAGGGCGCGGCCTTCGCATATAGGGAGCCCCCGAACATAGTTGGAAACACAAGCGCCCGCGAGAATGCCAATTGCGTGTGGCAGCTTTGCTTATGTTGTGTTATCAAGCCGAGGTGTTGGTGGCAATCGCCGGCAGAGGGGCAGCCTCCCAACAGATGCAAAGACATCGTTAACTGCAATTCTTGTTGCAGGCCGGGGAGGCTGTGGTGGATTTCATCGAGAAGTTATTCGGCTTTTCGCCTGACGGTGGTTCAGGATCTTTCGAACTTCTTTTGATCCTTGCTCCGTTCCTAGTCGCTGCGATCTGGTTCTATATGCGTCGGCAACGACGCTGACGGCCCGAGACAGGCCGTGACACCGGTCCCCAAAATACTGGAATTTCTGAAGGCGATCGTTGACGCCTTCAGGCATTGGCCAGTCAATCTGCGCCGGATAGCCGGGCAGATTTGCGCGCTCATCAGGTTGATGTGCGAAAGAGCCAAGCTTCCCAGCCGGCTCGATCGGAGCGGGCCGCAACGCTGCGTCAAGATCAGCGATCCCGCCTACAGGCGGCCAGACCCTTTGATCTACGCTCAGTATTATTTGATGGGCCAGGGCCTGGCTGTCACCTGGGACAATCCGGATATCGAGATCAAGCGCGGTGGCGTCACCGTACCGCCGCATATGCTGGAGCCAGATACCGAATATGAGGTCGTTGCGCGCATCTGGAACAACTCGACCGAGGCGCCGGTCGTCGACCTGCCAGTGAAGTTCTCCTATCTGAGTTTCGGCATCGGGACCACCTCGACCTGGATAGACGAGACAAAGACCGATCTCGGAGTCAAAGGCGGCGCAAATCATCCGGCCTTTGCTTCGGTCAAATGGCGCACGCCGGCCGAGCCGGGTCATTACTGCATCCAGGTGCTGCTCGACTGGCTGGACGACGTGAACCCCAACAACAACCTCGGGCAGGACAACACCACCGTCGGCGTCGCCCATTCCCCGGCAAAGTTCGAATTCCGTTTGCGCAACGGCGAACGGGAAAGGGCCGAGTTTCGGCTTGAAGCTGACACCTATGCATTGCCTGAAATGCCGGTCTGCGGCGAGCGGCCCCGCCCGAGGCCCTCCCGCCGGCCGTTGCGCACCTTTCCCGGCACCATAGCGGCAGTGCCTGCCGGCCATACCCGACGGGCACATCCCATCCCTGCCGGTTGGCTTGTCACCTTCGACCCGGCGCAAGCCGCCCTCGGTCCCGGGGAAGAGATTTCCGTCGCCGTCAATGTCGAGCCACCTGCCGGCTTCACCGGCCGCAAGGCGGTCAACGTCCATGCCTTCTCGGCGCGCGGACTTGCCGGCGGCGTGACGCTTTATGTCGAACGGTAGGAACCGTCATGGCTTACCGGCACCACACAAAATGCATTTCGGTCGGAAATCATATCGGCAAGCAATATGCACAGGTGATCATTGCCGCTGCCGTGGTTGCGCTTCCGCTGATCCTGGTCGGCGTCGTTGCCGGACCGGCGGTCATGCTGGTCGCGCTCGCGGCCATCCTCGCATACTGCCGCTGGTGGCTCTACGATCGGCTGATCTGCCTCGGCGGCGACGAGTGCGCAGTCGGCTGGCTGCTCAAGATCGATCCGTCCCAGGAGAAGTCCGGTCTCGATCGCTTCGACACCGACTACAGCCTCAATCTGGTTCCGGGAAACGTCTTCGAATTCACGCCGCAGGCCGAGGCCGAGAAGATCCCGCCGTTCGGGCGGCTGATCGCCAACACGCCCGCGATCAAGAATGCGGGCCTCGATTGGCAGGGACTGGAGGCTCGTCAGTGGGCCAACGACGACCCTACCGCGGTGCTTCACTGCGAATTCGAAGGAGCCGGCGTCTACGATCTGATGATCGCATGCCTTGCCGCGATCCCCGTGGCCACCGCCGCGGCGGTGGCTTGCGCCATTCCCTTCTTCGGTTGGATCGCATGTGCGATCCTGACGGTCATCGCGGCCGCGATTGTCCTGGTCGGGGGCATCGTGGGGATTCTCGACACAGCCAATCCAACCGATATCGACGAAAATCTCGGCGACCTTCACGTCAATGATCCGACAAGGCGAGGCGCCGACATCCTGTTCGTCAAGGGGACGTGGGTCTATGATTCCGCCCACGAAGGCTGGAATGAGATCCACCCGATCAAGCACTGTCAGAAGATCGGCACCTGGAACGGCAGTTGGAATGAATCTCCAGTTCCGGACGGCAGCTCTGCCCGCTGGTGCGAAGCCGTGAATTCGGCCGGCTCGCCGCTGACCGTCGCAGCCCAGCAGGATCCGGAAAACCAGTGGACCATCCACCCCGTCATCGATGGCTGCCGACGTGAATCCGAAACAACCGATCCGGACCCCATTCGCTGATTTCCCGGACATATCCGGTGTGCATTCACCGTGCTGTGGCGAAGGATCTGGCCACGGTCACGGCATGAAGAATTCGCTTGAGCTCAACCGCGGTTGAGGTCCTAGACAGCTTTCCGACGTCAATCGGGAGAGCGATTTTGAGTGCGGATTCGAACAACAGGGTGGATTGGCGGGCGCTGTGGGCGAGCGGCGATCTGGCGCGGTTCTGCTTCATCAATCTCGGCATCCTGCTTTACGCCACCAACGAGACGATGGTGGCGACGGTGATGCCGGCGATGGTCGGCGAACTCGACGGCGTGCAGCTCGTCGGCTGGTCGCTGGCGATCTACGAGCTTGGCGCCATCACCGCCGGCGCCGCGGCCGGACGGCTCGTCAGCTATGTCAGCCTGCGCAGCAACATGGCGGTCGCCGCTACGCTCTACGCGGCCGGCGCGCTGGTGAGCGCCGTCGCGCCCTCGATGACCCAGTTCCTCGCCGGGCGGCTGATCGAAGGCTTCGGCGGCGGCGCGCTGGTGTCGCTTGCCTTCGTCTCCGTCGAGCGGCTCTTTCCGCGCAGCATCTGGCCCCAGCTTTTCGGCGTGATGTCGGCGATCTGGGGCATCGCCGCCTTCAGCGGCCCGATGATCGGGGCGATCATGGTCGAGCTTCTGTCCTGGCGCTGGGCGGTCGGCATCTTCACGCTGGGCGGCATCGCGGTTGCGCTTGCCAGCCTCACCGTTCTCAACACCGCCGGCGCGTCGCGTCCACAGGCTTCGGCCGATGCCGCGCCGCCCTTCCCCTATGGCGCGCTCGCCTGCCTTGCCGTCAGCGTGGTGCTGATCGCGACCGCCGGCGTCGACATAGCCCTGCTGCGCTCGTCGCTGCTGCTTTGCCTTGGCCTGATCGGCCTGGCGCTGTTCGTCCGGGTCGATGGGCTGAGACCCCGGTCGCGCCTGTTCCCGTCAGATCTGTTTTCATGGCGCGCGCCGCTCGGCACCGGCATGACCATGGTCGCCGCCTTTTCGGTGGCGACCTGTTCCTTCGGCATATACGGGCCGCTGCTTCTGACCACGCTGCACGACATACCTCTGCTCACCAGCGGCTACATCATCGCCGCCGAGTCGATCTCATGGTCGATCCTGTCGATCCTCGTCGCCAATGCCCCGCCGGAACGTGAACGCTCGATCATCCTCGTCGGCGCGCTGATGATTGCATGCGGCATTGCCGGCTTCGCCTATACGATCCCTGCCGGCTCGATCCCGCTGATCCTGCTCTGCGCCCTTTTGCAGGGTGGCGGCTTCGGTATCGCGTGGCCGTTCCTGACCCGCATCATCGTGGCGTCGGCGGCGCCGGACGAGCAAACCATCGCCTCGGCCGCGGTGCCGACCATGCAGCGCATCGGCTATGCCGTCGGCGCCGCGCTTGCCGGCATCATCGCCAATGCCAGCGGCTTCTCCGAAGGGCTGAACCGGGAAGCGGCCGCTTCCGTCGCCAGTTGGCTGTACCTGGCCTTCGTGCCGCTCGGCGTGTTCGGCTGCCTGGCGGCGCTGAGGATCTTCTCCACAGCGAACCGGCCGCGACTTGCGGCGGGTTGATACCGGCAACGGCAACAACCGAAACGCGGGCTTGCCGCTCAGACCACGACAGTTTGCTGCAGCCGTTCCGCAATCAGCGCGGCGAGACGCGCCGCCACCTCGTCCTTGCCCATTTCCGGCCATTCCTCGACACCGGTCCTGGAGACGATGCGCACCTTGTTGCGGTCGCCGCCCATCACGCCGGTCGGCGCGATGCCGCTTTCATGCGAAACGTCGTTGGCGACGATGAAGTCCGCGCCCTTTTTCTTGAGCTTGGCCTCGGCATTGGCGATCAGATCCTGCGTCTCGGCGGCGAAGCCGACGACGAGGCCCGGCCGCTGCGCGTGATGGCCGATGCCGGCCAGGATGTCGGGGTTCTCGACCATCTGCAGCGAAGGCGGCCCCTCGCCAGCCACCTTCTTGATCTTCTCGCCGGCGGCGTTGGCGGTGCGCCAGTCGGCGACCGCCGCGACGAACACGGCGGCATCCGCCGGCAGCAGGCGCTCGACCGCGTCCTTCATCTGGGCAGCTGTTTCGACATGGGTGGTCGCGACGCCGGCCGGATCGGCGATGGTGACCGGACCGGAAACCAGCCGCACATCGGCGCCGAGCTTCGCCAGCGCGGCCGCTATCGCATGGCCCTGCTTGCCCGAGGAGCGATTGGCGATGTAGCGCACCGGGTCGATCGGCTCATGCGTCGGCCCGGAGGTGACGATGATCCTGCGGCCGGCAAGCGGCTTCGGCTTCTCGTCGAGCATGGCTTCGATCGCGGCGGCGATCTCCAGCGGTTCGGCCATGCGGCCCTCACCCGCTTCGTTGCTTTCCGCCATCTCGCCCTTGGCGGGACCGACAAAGGCGATGCCGTCCTTCAGCAAAGTCGCCCGGTTGCGGCGCGTGGCAGCATGCGCCCACATTTTCGGATTCATCGCCGGCGCCATCAGCACCTTCTTGTCGGTGGCAAGAAGCACCGTCGAGGCAAGGTCGTTGGCATGGCCATTGGCGAGCTTCGCCATCAAATCGGCGGTGGCCGGCGCCACCACCAGCAAATCGGCTTCGCGCGACAGCCTTATATGGCCGACATCGTGCTCGTCCTTGCGGTCGAACAGCTCGGTGAAGACATGATCGGCCGAAAGCGCGCCGACCGACAGCGTGGTGACGAATTCCTGCGCGGCCGACGTCATCACCACCCGCACCGACGCGCCACGCTCGCGCAGCCGCCGGATGAGGTCGAGCGCCTTGTAGGCGGCGATGCCGCCGCCGATGATGAGCAGGATGCGCTTGCCGGAGAGAGTCATGCTCCCTCCCAAGGATTGACTATGTTAATGCCACAATCAACAAAGTCGGCCACATTCCTTGTCACCACAGCAAAACTCCGACAGAGAGCAACCGAGGCGATCTGCGCGTCAAATTCACGAATAGGATGCCCCAGAACCCGTCTCTTCGAAACAATCTCTGCGTACGCCTCAGCCTCACGATCTCCGAACGCAAGCACAGGGGTCTTGAGCTTCATCGTGAAAAACGCCCCGATCACACTACCCAGAGCAGCCTTACGCTTCCCATCCGGCATATTTGCCAGGACTACGAGCAGTTCCGCTTTGGTCATCGCCGTGACGTAAGAGCGCCTCCCAAACGAACTTTCCATCCAAGCGGCTACTCCCGCATCTGGCTGCGGCTTGAAAGTTTCCGAAATAACGTTCGTATCCAGCACGAACATGGTCAATCGAATTTTGGCGGCTCGCGCGCGGGGCCACGCTCCGGCAGTTCAATATCGAAGCCGCCATGAGGCTCAACTAGCCGACGAATCGCTGCGTAAAGTGACTCGCCGTGCACATCATAACCCGACCCGTCCGACAAAACGCTCTTGGCGAGAACACTACGCGCTTCCTCCTCCATCGAGACTCCTCTTACTGCAGCTCGCTCACGTAGTTTTTGCTTCACGCTGTCATCGAGATTGCGGATCGTAAGTGTGCCCATATCTCTGCTCCTTACCCTGCAAGGTAGGACATAAAAGAGC
This sequence comes from Mesorhizobium sp. B3-1-6, assembly GCF_006439555.1. NCBI lineage: Bacteria > Pseudomonadati > Pseudomonadota > Alphaproteobacteria > Hyphomicrobiales > Phyllobacteriaceae > Mesorhizobium > Mesorhizobium sp. B3-1-6. The sequence continues at coordinate 177,547 of NZ_VFTM01000004.1, forward strand.
TGCTTTCAATGACAGCAATGCTTGCATTGCTGTCATTTGATACGATCACAGCAATTTCCAGGCGATGTAGATCAGCGTCAGCGCGATCACCCATAGCGCCACGCGGCCGGAGCGGGTGTGGCGCGCTTCGGCCTTGCCGATGGCGCGGGCCGTCGCTTCGTCGAAGCGCAGGCCGTTCTCGGCCATCAGGTCGATCTCGCGCGACAGCCGGTCGGTACGGGCGGCAAGGTCCGGCGCCTGCCGTGCCAGCGTCAATAGCGCCTTGGCGCCGTCGCGCGCGTCGGTGAGCATGCCGCGCGGGCCGAGATTGCCCGCGATCCAGTCGCTGACCACAGGCTCGGAAGTCTTCCACATGTTGAAAGCCGGATCGAGCGTGCGGGCGACGCCTTCGACTACCACCATGGTCTTTTGCAAAAGCACCAACTCTGTCCGCGTCGCCATATCGAACAGCTCGGTGACTTCGAACAGCAGCGTCAGCAACTTCGCCATCGAAATGGTCTCGGCCGACTGGCCGTGGATCGGCTCGCCGATGGCGCGGATCGCCTGCGCGAAGGCCGAGACATTGTGCTGACGCGGTACATAGCCTGCCTCGAAATGCACCTCAGCGACGCGCTGATAGTCACGCACGATGAAGCCGTAGAGGATTTCGGCGAGGAAGCGCCGCTCCTTCTTGCCGAGCCGGCCTGCAATGCCGAGATCGACGGCGACGATGGTGCCGTTGGCTTCGACGAACAGGTTGCCCGGATGCATGTCGGCGTGAAAAAAGCCGTCGCGCAACGTGTGCCTGAGGAACGACTGGACCAGATTGGCGGCGATCGCCTTGAGGTTATGACCGGCATTGGCAAGGCCGGCGATGTCGTTCATCTTGGTGCCGTCGATCCACTCCATGGTGAGCACGTCGCGGCCGGTGCGCTCCCAATCAACCGCAGGCACGCGAAAGCCCGGATCGTCCTTGGTGTTCTCGCCGAGTTCCGAAAGTGCGGCCGCCTCGAGCCTCAAGTCCATCTCGACCTTGGTGGTCTGCGCCAGCGTCTGGGTCACCTCGACCGGACGCAGCCGGCGCGACGAGGGGATGTATCTCTCCTGCAGGTGGGCCGCGAGGAAATAGCTTTCGAGATCCTGGAAGAAGCGGCGCCGCACGCCGGGCCGGATCACCTTCACTGCGACGCGCGACGTCGTTCCGTCACGAGCCACGTCGGCGCCATGCACCTGCGCGATCGAGGCGGCGGCAACGGGATCCCCGAAGCTGGCATAGAGATCGTCGATCCTGCGCCCGAGCGAGGCTTCGATCGCATGGACCGCTTCTGCTTTCGGGAAGGTGTGCATCTTGTCCTGCAGCAGCGCGAGGTCGAGCGCCATGTCGTTGCCGACGACATCGGGCCGCGTCGCCAGGAACTGGCCGAGCTTGACGTAGGAGGGTCCAAGCCGCACCACCGCTCGCGCCAGCCGGTCGCCGCGCTGATAGCTCAGTGCCCGGCGGCGGGTAAAAAGCCGCGCCACGCGCCAGCCGAATTTCGGCATGCCGGACAGTTCTTCGCCAGGCAACGCCGCGACGACGCCCTCGCGGACCAGCACCCAGCCGGCCCTGGCGAGCCGAAAGGCGGCGGCGACGCTGCTCATAGCCCTGCCTGTGTCAAAGGGGCCTGCTGCAAGGGGCCGCGCCTCAAAGCTTCCAGCCGGAATGAAGGGCGGCGATGCCGCCCGAATAGTTGCGGAACGTGACGCGGTCGAAGCCGGCGCGGCTAATCATCGCCGCGAAGTTCTGCTGGTTGGGGAATTTGCGGATGGATTCGACAAGGTAGGAATAGGGCTCGTCATCGCCGGTGACCGCCTTGCCGATCTTGGGGATCGCATTGAACGACCAGGCTTCATAGGCCTTGTCGAGCAGCGGCATGTCGACCTCGGAGAATTCGAGGCACAGCAACCGCCCGCCCCGCTTCAGCACGCGATAGGCTTCACCAAGGGCGACTTCGATGCGCGGCACGTTGCGAATGCCGAACCCGATCGTATAGGCGTCGAAGGACCCATCCTCGAAAGGCAATTCCTCGGCATTGGCCTCGACAAAGTCGGTGTTTGCCGCAAGGCCCTGCTTCTCGGCGCGGTCGCGGCCGACGGCCAGCATCGAGCCATTGATGTCGAGCACTGTGGCATGGGCCTGTCGCTGACTGGCCTCGACGATGCGGAAGGCGATATCGCCGGTGCCCCCGGCGACGTCGAGCACCCTCCAACCCACCTTTTTGGGAGGGTTCAGCCAGGCGACCATCGCGTCCTTCCACAACCGATGCAACCCAGCCGACATCAGATCGTTCATCAGATCGTATCGATTGGCCACCTTGTGGAAGACGTCGTTGACGAGGGGCTGCTTCTCGCCTTCCCCGACCCTCCTGAAACCATAGGAGGTTTCCATGCCGCCCGCGGCCGTGGTTCTCTCAACTGACATTATTTTGATCCGTCATAAAACCGGCGGGACCATAGCCGATCGATGGTGCCGACGCTATTGTCCAAGGCGCGGTTTTCGGCCGCGCCTTCAAAACCCGGCAGGGAAAGGTCACGCATGATTTTCCGGCCAGAATCTGCGCGAGAGCAGCATATCGGACGAGATGACCGCATGATCTTGAAGGCCGAACTGCATTGCCACATCGAAGGGGCGGCGGCGCCCGAGCTCGTCGTCAGCCAGGCCCGCAAATATGGCAAGGACCCTTCCCCCTATATCCAGGAAGGCTCCTTCGTCTGGCACGATTTTACCTCGTTTCTGGCCGCCTACGATTTCGCTTCCGACCTGTTTCGCACCGAAGAGGACTATGCGCGCCTCGCCGACTATTACCTGACCAGCCTCGCCCGCGACGGCGCCATCTATTCCGAGGTTTTCACCTCGCCGGACCATGCCAAAAAGGCCGGGCTGTCGCCGAAAGCCTATACGGACGCGCTGGGCGAAGGCATGACGCGCGCCAAGGCCAAGACCGGTATCGAGGGCCGCATGATCGTCACCGGCGTGCGCCATGTCGGGGTCGAGGCGATCGAGCAGGCGGCGCGCTTCGCGGCGCGCTGCGGCCATCCGCTGGTGACCGGCTTCGGCGTCGCCGGCGACGAGCGCATCGGCGATTTCGAGGACTATGTGCGCGCCTTCGAGATCGCGCGCGAAGCGGGCCTCGGCATCACCATCCATGCCGGCGAGCTGATGGGCTGGGAAAGTGTCAAGGCGGCCCTCGACCACATCCGCCCGTCACGCATCGGCCATGGCGTTCGCGCCATCGAAAACCCGGATCTCGTCCGACGCATCGCCGCCGAGGGCGTGGTGCTGGAATGCTGCCCGGGCTCCAACATCGCGCTGAAGGTGTTCGGCAGCTTCGCCGACCATCCCTTTCCGGCGCTGCGCGCCGCCGGCTGCAAGGTGACGCTCAACTCCGACGACCCGCCCTATTTCTGGACCTCGCTGAAGCGCGAATACGATATCGCGGCCGAGCATTTCGCCATGAACGACAAGGCGCTCGCAGAGATCACCAGGACGGCCATCGAGGCGGCCTTCGTGGACAAGAAGACCAAGGTGATGCTGCTAGGCCGGTTGGACGTGAAGGTGCGGTGAGTGAGTAGGGAGTAGTCGGTAGTCAGTAGTTATGGATTTGGCCGAGCGCGCATAGATCGGTTGAAGGCCAGAGCTTTCCCCGAGGCGAGGACTCGCAAATCGGCTCACTATTCACTACTCACTACTGACTACTACCCCGAACCAGTCGGAGCACATCATGCAGGGCGTCACCGTCGTCGACCACCCCCTCGTCCAGCACAAGCTGACCATCATGCGCAAGAAGGAGACCTCGACGGCAGGTTTCCGGCGGCTGCTGCGCGAGATCTCGTTGCTGCTCGGCTATGAGGTGACCCGCAATCTCGAACTGACCACGACCATGATCGAGACGCCGATCGAGGAGATGGAGGCGCCGACGCTGGAAGGCAAGAAGCTGGTCTTCGCCTCGGTGCTGCGCGCCGGCAACGGCCTGCTCGAGGGCCTGCTCGACCTGGTGCCGGCGGCACGCGTCGCCCATATCGGCCTCTACCGCGACCATGAGACGCTGGAAGCGGTCGAGTATTTCTTCAAGGCGCCGAGCGATCTCGCCGACCGCCTGGTGATCGTCGTCGATCCGATGCTGGCGACCGCCAATTCCGCGATCGCCGCGATCGACAAGCTGAAGGGCCGCGGCGCCACCAACATCCGCTTCCTCTGCCTGCTTGCCGCCCCCGAAGGCATCGAGCGCTTCACCAAGGCGCATCCAGACGTGCCGATCTTCACCGCCTCGATAGACCGGCAGTTGAACGACAAGGGCTACATCATGCCCGGCCTCGGCGACGCAGGCGACCGCATGTACGGCACAAAATGAGCGCATCCGTTTACCACGCGTTTACACAACCGCGCGGTTCCGGCGCACGTTAAAGCGGAAAACACCATGTCGGCGTAAGGATGCGACCTCGATTTAAGGGGCATCCATGCTGCGCAAGCTTCTCATCCTTGGCATCTTTGCGGGAACCTCAGCCTCGATTCCGATCGTCTATCAGGCGAATCCGCATCTGGTGGACGGCTTGCTGAAATCGACCGTCGCCTCGCAGCCGGCTGCGCCGAAGGCAGAGCCGCAGGTCAATCTCGCTTCGGTTCCGGACAAGCCGGCGACGCCAATGCCGCTCGGCCGTCAGGTGCTGGTCAATGCCGACGGGCGCGGTCACTTCACGTCGCAGTTCAAGCTCAACGGCCGCCAGATCGACGGCATGATCGACACCGGCGCGACGCTGGTCGCCATCAACACCTCGACCGCCCGCAGGATCGGCATCTCGCTCAACCCGTCCGACTTCAATCGCCAGGTGAACACCGCCAACGGGGCGATCAAGGCCGCCGTGGTGACGGTCGACCGCCTGCAGATCGGCAAGATCTCCGTCGACAACGTCCAGGCAATGGTGCTCGACGACAGGGCGCTGCAGACCAACCTGATCGGCATGAGCTTCCTGCAGCGCCTGCAGAAATACCAGGTCCAGGACGGCTCGCTGCTGCTCGTTCAGTAAGGCCGATCAGCGAGGCAATATCCGCCTGAGCACGGTCTTGTCGGCGGGCGGCTTGGAGCCCCCGATCGTATAGGCGGCACGCACGGCGGCCGCTGCCGCCTCGGCCTGGGCGTCGGTGCGGGCATGCACCAACGCCAGGGCCTCGCCCGCGCGCGCCTCGGCGCCGACCGGCAACAGCCTGGTCAGACCGACGGCATGATCGATCTTGTCGTCGGGACGGGAACGCCCGCCACCGAGCGTGACGACGGCAAGCCCGATATCGCGCGTGGCGATGCCGGTCACGAACCCGTCCTGTTCCGCTTTCACGGCCAATTCGACCGGCGCTGTCGGCAGATACTTTTCCGGTTTCTCGATGAAATCGCCGGGACCGCCAAGCACCGCCACCATTCGCGCGAAGACGGCTGCCGCACGGCCTCCGGCAAGCGCCTCGGTGGCGCGCCTGATACCGTCCTGGTGAGACGAGACGAGCCCCGCCGACTGCAGCATCTCGGCCGCCAGCGCCAGCGTAACATCCTCCAGCCGGCGGTCGCGATATCGGCCGGTGAGGAAATCGACGGCATTTCGCACCTCGACCGCGTTGCCGGCCGCCGAAGCCAGCGGCTCGTTCATGCCCGTCACCAGCGCGGATGCATTCAGGCCGGCGCCATTGGCGACCTCGACCAGGCTGTTCGCCAGCGCGACCGCATCGCGCGACTTTTCCATGAAGGCGCCGTTGCCGACCTTGACGTCGAGCACCAGCGAGCCCAAGCCCGCGGCAAGCTTCTTCGACAGGATCGAGGCGGTGATCAGCGGGACCGATTCGACGGTTCCCGTCACGTCGCGGATCGTGTAGAGCCTGCGGTCGGCGGGTGCCAAATCGGCGGTCTGACCGATGATGGCGCAACCAGTCTCGAGCACCGTCTTGCGGAAAAGCGCCACGTCCGGCTGGCTGGCATAGCCAGGGATGGCATCCATCTTGTCCAGCGTGCCGCCGGTGTGGCCGAGGCCGCGCCCCGAGATCATCGGCACATAGGCGCCGCAGGCGGCGACGATCGGCGCCAGCATCAGCGAGACATTGTCGCCGACGCCGCCGGTCGAATGCTTGTCGGTGACCGGCCCCGGCAGGTCGGACCAGTCGAGCACGTCGCCGGAATCGCGCATGGCGAGCGTCAGCGCCACCGCCTCCTCGCGGCTCATGCCGTTGAGGAACACGGCCATGGCGAAAGCGCCGACCTGGCCCTCGGCGATGGTGCCGGCCGTCAGCCCTGCGACGAAGGCCGCGATCTCGTCGGCCGAGAGTCTGTGGCCGTCGCGCTTGCGGCGGATGATCTCCTGCGGCAGCATCAGTCGGGCAAGCCATCCTGGAAGACGCGCCGCAGGATCGTCGCCAGCCGCGCGCCACCGACCGGCGCCATGTCCTTGGTTTCCTGGTGCGAGAGCTCCGCCCCGGTCATGCCGGCCGCCAGGTTGGTGATCACCGAGCATGCAGCGACCTTGAGTCCGAGGAAGCGGGCGAGGATGACCTCCGGCACGGTCGACATGCCGACCGCCGTCGCGCCCATGACGCGCGCCATGCGGATCTCGGCCGGCGTCTCGAAGCAGGGTCCGGAAAACCACATATAGACGCCCTGGTGCAATGCCGTGCCGGTCGCCTTCGCCGCCTTCTCGATCGCGCCGCGCAAGCCGGCATCGTAGGCCTCGGTGAGACCGACGAAGCGGCGGTCGCTCGGCTCGCCGATCAACGGGTTGGAGCCGGAGAAATTGATGTGGTCGGTGATCAGCATCACCGAGCCCGGCCCCATTTCAGGATCGACGGAGCCGGCGGCATTGGTGAGGATCAAATGCGAGATGCCGATGCCAGCAAGCACCTCCAGCGCCGGCCGCATCGCCGCGGCATTGCCATGCTCGTAATAATGCGCGCGCCCCGACAGCATCAGCACCGGCGTGCCGGCGAAATACCCGGCAACCACCTCGCCGGCATGGCCGGAAACACCGCTGCGTGGGAAGCCCGGCAGTTCGGCATAGGAGATGCGCCTGGCATGCTTGACCTGGCCGACCAGACCGCCAAGGCCCGAGCCCAGCACAAGCGCGGCCGCGGGCGCCAGCCCGTCCAGCTTCTCGACCAGATGATCCAGCGCTTCCTTCATTTCAACCCGCTCTTCATTTCAAGATGTCGCCCCTGAAGCCGTAAGGCAGCATGTCGCCCATGGTCACGGTCTCGGCCACGCCGGCGTTGTCGCACAGATAGAGCTTCGTGTCCGGCCGGCAGAATTCCGCCAGCCGTTGCCGGCAGCCGCCGCAGGGCGAGCATTTGGCCATGCGTTCGGCGATCACCGCGATCTCGACGATCCTGCCGCCGCCGCCCATTATGTAGTGGCCGAGCGCCGTCGTCTCGGCGCACCAGCCTTCCGGATAGGACGCTACCTCGATGTTGGCGCCGGTGAAGACGCGCCCGTCCTCGGTGCGCAACGCCGCACCCACCGGGAATTTCGAATAGGGCGCGTAGGCCTTGGCCATCGCCGTCTTCGCCGCCTCGAACAGATCATGCGACATCCGGTTCTTCTCTCCCACGATCTTGTTCAAATGCCGGTCGCCGCCGGACGAAAATCCAGCCTCAGCGTTCCTTGACATAAGGCACGCCGCCGGCGCGCGGCGGGATGGCCTTGCCGATGAAGCCGGCGAGCAGGATGACGGTCAGCACATAGGGCAGCGCCTGCATGAACTGCGCCGGAACCTTGCCGACAATAGGCAGCGGCGAGCCCTGCAGGCGGATCGATGCCGCGTCGAGAAAGCCGAACAGAAGGCAGGCGAACATGGCGTTGACCGGCTTCCATTTGGCGAAGATCAGCGCGGCAAGCGCGATATAGCCCTTGCCCGCGGTCATGTCTTTCACGAAACCGCCATTCTGCACCATGGAAAGATAGGCGCCCGCGACGCCGGTAAGCACGCCGGTGCAGATCAGCGCCCTATAGCGCAGCCACGCGACCGAGATGCCGGCGGTGTCGACGGCGGCCGGATTTTCGCCGACGGCGCGCATCCTCAGCCCGAAGCGGGTGCGAAACAGCACCCACCAGGTGAACGGCACCATGGCGAAGGCGAAGTAGACCAGGATCGAGTGCCCGGAGATCAGCTCGGCATAGATCGGGCCGATGATCGGCACGTCCTTGATCGCGTCGGCGCCGGGCCAGGTGATCGCTGCGAAGCGTTCGCCCGGCTGCAGCGCCGGCGTGCGCCCGCCCTGCTGGAACCAGGCCTGGCCGAGGATGATGGTCGATCCGGCAGCGATGAAGTTGATGGCCACGCCGGACACGATCTGGTTGCCGCGATGCGTGATCGAGGCGAAGCCATGCACCAGGGCGAATGCAACCGAGATCAGCACCGCCATGCCGAGGCCGATCAGCGCCGAATGGAAGACGGCGGCGGCCGAAGCGCCGGCAAAGGCGCCGACCAGCATCTTGCCTTCCAGCCCGATGTCGAAGATGCCGGCCCGTTCCGAATAAAGGCCCGCCAGGCAGGCGAGCAGCAGCGGCACCGAAAGGCGGATGGTCGAATCCAGCACCTGGACGATGGCGTTGAAAATGTCCATCTCAGGCCCCCTTCCCGTTCACTGCCTGCATGCCGACCGATTTCGGGCTGACCGAGGCGAACAGAGCCTGGATGTAGGGCCTGAACATGTGTTCCAGCGCGCCGGCGAAGAGAATGACCAAACCCTGGATGATGACGATCATGTCGCGGCTGATCGCCGGCATCTCGAAGGCAAGCTCGGCGCCGCCCTGGTAGAGCATGCCGAACAGGATCGCCGCCAAGACGATGCCGACCGGATGCAGCCGGCCCATCAGCGCGACCGCGATGCCGACATAGCCGGCGCCGGACACGAAATCGATCGCGACATTGTGCTGGTCGCCCATCACAGGGTTGAGCGCCATCATGCCGGCCAGTGCGCCCGAGATCATCATCGCGGTGATGATGATGCGGGTTTCCGAAATGCCGGCGTAGCGCGCCGCCTTCGGGCTGTGGCCATAGGTGCGCATCTCGTAGCCGAGCCTCGTGCGCCAGATCAAAAGCCAGACCAGGAAAGCCATGACCAGCGCCAGCAGGAAGCAGATGTTGAGCGGCGCGGAACGGATCTTGGCACCGAACAATTCGATGATCCAGTTGAGCTTCGGCAGTTCGGCGCCGGCGAGGAAATTGCGCGTCTGCGGCGCCTGCGAGCCGGCCGGCTTCAGCGCGCCGACCAGCAGGTAGACCATCACCGAGGCGGCGATGAAGTTGAACATGATGGTGGTGATGACGATGTGTGAGCCGCGCTTGGCCTGCAGATAGGCCGGGATCAGCCCCCACAGCGCGCCGAACGCCGCCGCGGCGACGATCGCGATTGGAAAGATCACCCACCAGGGCAGCACGCTGTCGAGGCTCAGGCAAACAAGCGCGATGCCGAGGCCGCCTATATAGGCCTGGCCCTCGGTGCCGATGTTGAACAGGCTGCAATGCGCCGCCACCGCCACGGAAAGGCCGGTGAAGATGAAGGTCGTGGCGTAAAACAAAGTGAAGGCGATGCCCGTGCCCTTGCCGAAGGCGCCTTCGACCAGGATGACGGCGGCGCGGAACGGGTTTTCGCCGACCAGCATGACGACAAAGCCGGCGACGATGAAGGCGACCGACAGGTTGATCAACGGAATCAATCCATAATCGGCCCAGGCCGGCAATTTGGCGTAAGGCGTGCTCATTCGGCGGCCTCCTGGTGCTCGACGCCGGCCATCAACAGGCCAAGCTCGCCTTCGGTCGCGTCCGGGCCGCGCTCGCCGACGACACGGCCGGCAAACATCACCAGGATGCGGTCGGACAGCGAGCGGATCTCGTCGAGCTCGACCGAGACCACCAGCACCGCCTTGCCCTGGTCGCGCATGGCGATCAGCCGCTTGTGGATGAATTCGATGGCGCCGACATCGACGCCGCGCGTCGGCTGGCCGACGATCAGCACGCCGGGATCCTGCTCCATCTCCCGGGCCAGCACGATCTTCTGCTGGTTGCCGCCGGAGAAGTTCGCCGTCTTCAGCCGCGGATTGCCTGGACGGATGTCGTATTTTTCGATCTTGTGCTTGGCATCGGCCATGATGGCATCGATGTCGAGGAACGGCCCCTTCAAATAGCGCTCGTCGTCGTGATAGCCGAGGATCGAGTTCTCGTTTTCCTCGAAGGCGAGCACCAGTCCGACATGGTGACGGTCTTCCGGCACATGGGCGAGACCGCGGTCGCGTAGTTCGCCGGGATCGGCCTTGCCGGTGAGGTCGATCGGCTTGCCGTCGAGCATCACCTCGCCGGAGACCGCATGCCGGATGCCGGAGATCGCCTCGAGCAGCTCGGACTGGCCGTTGCCGGCAACGCCGGCGATGCCGACGATCTCGCCGCCGCGCACGTCGAAGGAGACATTGTCGACCATGGTGACGCCGCGCGAATCCTTGACCGTCAGGTTCTTGACCGAGAGTTTTACCGCGCCGGCTTCCGACTGGCCCTTCTCGACCCTGAGCAACACCCGCCGGCCGACCATCAGTTCGGCCAATTCGCCGACCGTGGTTTCCTTCGTCACCCGGGTCGCCACCATCGTGCCTTGGCGCATCACCGACACCGTGTCGGTGATCGCCATGATCTCGCGCAGCTTGTGCGTGATGAGCACGATGGTTTTGCCCTGCTCCTTCAATTGCTTGAGGATGCGGAAAAGGTGATCGGCCTCGGCCGGCGTCAACACGCCCGTCGGCTCGTCGAGGATCAGGATCTCGGCACCGCGATAGAGCGCCTTGAGGATTTCGACGCGCTGCTGCAGGCCGACCGGCAGCTCTTCGATGACGGCGTCGGGATCGACCTCGAGGCCGTACTCGCGCTCCAGCCGGTCAAGCTCGGAGCGCGCCTTGGCGATGCTGCTCTTCAACAGCGCATCGTTTTCGGCGCCGAGGATGATGTTCTCCAGCACCGTGAAATTGTCGACCAGCATGAAATGCTGGTGCACCATGCCGATGCCGAGCGCGATTGCGTCGTTGGAGGTGCTGATCGACACCGGCTTGCCGCCGACGCGGATCTCGCCGCTATCGGCCTGGTAGAAGCCGTAGAGGATCGACATCAGCGTCGACTTGCCGGCGCCGTTCTCGCCGACAATGCCGTGGATCGTGCCGCGCGCGACTTCCAGGTTGATGTCGCGGTTGGCGCGCACCGCGCCAAAGCTCTTGTTGATGCCTATGAGCTCGATTGCGGCTTGCGCCATGCAGCCTGTTCCCACTGTTATTTTTTTATCGCTTGGTCAAAATGCCTAGCATGATGCCCCGCTTATGCCAATCGGCCGTTCACTCTCGACAAATCCCCGCGTCCTTGTCAATTTCGAACCTGAGCAGGTTCCGCAAAAGTGTCCCACGGTTTTGCGATCTGAACCTGCGAAAACCAACAGAGCTAAGCAGATATTCGTGGGGCATCCCACGAATATCTGCTTAGCTGGAGACTTCACATTCGCAAGGATCGGTTTTGCATGGCCATGCCTGACGATCGGCTGACGACGTTGGAAATCCGCGCCGCCGAACAGGAGAAGACCATCGAGGAGCTGTCCGGCCAGATCGCCGAACAGTGGAAAGTGATCGAGCGTATGGAGCGCAAGCTCGCAGCCCTGACCGACCGCTTCCTCGAATTGGAGGAGCAGTCCGCCTCCGATGTGCCGGTGACCAAGCCGCCGCATTGGTGAGGAGCCATGGGGAAAGACGGCCATGTCCAGTGAAAGCGACCGCGTCGCTCGAGCCGGCGATTATGTCTTTGGCTTGATGAACGACAGGGAACGCGCCCGCGCCGAACGCGACCTTGAGATCGATCCCGCCTTTCGCGACACGGTGCTGCGGCTGGCCGAACGCCTGCGCGCCTTCGATCCCGCGGGACCTGAAGCGCGCGGCGATCGCTGGGAACTGGTCACGCAACGCCTTGCCGAACTGCCGCAGATGCAGACGCGGCTGGCTGGCGTCGGCGTCCCGGAGACGGAACCGCCGCCACCGATGATCCACCGGCTCGAGCGCAAGCCCTACGGCGTCGGCCTGCATTCGCTTGGCGGCAGGCTGGGCTTCGTCATCGCGCTTGCCCTGGTGGCGGCCTTTGCGCTCGGCTATCTCGCCGGCACGCTATAAAAGCAACTCCAGGAAAGTGCGGGCGGTTGGGCTCGGTGCCTTCGTCGTAGCCTTCCGTCCGGAATTGCGTCAAAGCAGAGACTTCGACATCAGAAGCATCGGCGCGCCGTCCTGCTCGAAGGTCTCGACCGCCGTCCATCCAAGCGCCTCGTAGAAGCCGCGCGCCTGCCAGGTATAAAGGTAGAGCGTGCCGATACCGGCAGACGCCGCATGAGACTCGACGGTTCTGACTAGCGCCGTGCCGACGCCGCCGCCTCGATAGGCTTCCTCGACGATCAATCCGGCCAGCCATGGCGTCAGATCGTGCGGCGAACTGATTTCGTCGCGGACGAGCAGGCAGCTACCGATCGGCCGGCCGCGGTCGCGGGCGACAAAGGCCGCCTCGAAGCCGTCGCCGGCGATCAGCCCGCGCAGCCCGGCCATGTCCTCGTCGAATGTCCGATCCGTATCCTCAAAGAAAGCCTTGAGCCGAAGCCGCGCCATTGGCTCGACGTCGCCTTCGGCCATGGCTTCGATTGCCGGTCGCATCGTACCGTCTCCAGAACAAAACCGCCGGGCATTGGCCCGGCGGTTCGAACCCCAGAGCAATTCCAGGAAAAGTGCGTAGCGGTTTTCCGCCCGGAATTGCGTGAAAACAAAAGCTAGAGCGGTTCAATCACTGAACCGCTCCGGCTCAGCTGCCGATCAATAGGGGCAGGCGTTGTCGGCGGTGTAGTCGTGCACCTGGACCTTGCCAGCGATGATGTCGGCCTTGGCCTTTTCGACGGCCGCTTTCATCTCATCGGTCACCAGCGCCTTGTTGTTGTCGTCCATGGCGTAGTCCACGCCGCCTTCCTTGAGGCCGAGATTCTCCAGACCACCCTTGAAGGTGCCGTTCTTGCCGTCCATGAAGGTGTTGTAGACGGCGACGTCGACGCGCTTCATCATCGAGGTCAGCACCTTGCCGGGCTGCAGGCCGTTCTGGTTGGAATCGACGCCGATGCCGAGCTTGCCGGCATCCGCCGCCGCCTGCAGCACGCCGACGCCGGTGCCGCCGGCAGCGGCATAGACCACGTCGGCGCCCTGGTCGATCTGCGTCTTGGCGATCTCGCCGCCCTTGGCCGGGTCGTTCCAGGCGGCCGGCGTATCGCCGGTCATGTTCTGGATGACATCGGTCGCGCCGGCCGACTTGGCGCCGCCGACATAGCCGCATTCGAACTTGCGGATCAGCGGGATATCCATGCCGCCGATGAAGCCCACCTTCTTCGACTTCGACGCCATCGCCGCCAGGATGCCGACGAGGTAGGAGCCTTCGTTCTCCTTGAACACCAGCGAGCGGACATTGGGAAGGTCGATGGCATCGTCAATGATGGCGAAGTTGAGGTCGGGATAATCTTTCGCGACCGCTTTCAGCGCGTCCTCCCAGGCAAAGCCCGCCATGACGATCGGATTGCGGCCGTCCTCGGCGAAGCGGCGCAGCGCCTGTTCGCGCTGCGAGGCGTTGGAGACTTCGAATTCGACATAGGCGACGCCGGTTTCCTTCTTGAACTTCTCGGCGCCGTTATAGGCGGCCTCGTTGAAGGATTTGTCGAACTTGCCGCCCAGATCGTAGAGGATGGCCGGCTGCACGTCCGCGGCGAAAGCCGGAAGAACCATTGCGGTTGCGGCCAGAAGGCCGAGAACGATACGTTTCATGTGATCCACACCCTGTCGGTTATTTTTCCGTTTTTGCACCGCCTGCTCGCCCGGTTCTCCGGCGGGCTGGCGAGGCCAGGCAGGAAGTGTTTGACCCCTCCCGCTCGCGGTCAATCTGGCACGGCGCGAAACAAAATTCACGTGGAATTTTGACCTGTTGGAAAAAGCGGTTACCGGCGATCCGGCACGTCTTTTAAAAGCAATTCCACGAAAAAGTGTGTTGCGGCTTGCATGCGGAATCGCGCCAGAACAAAAATCTTCAAGGGCTTGGAGCGAATTCCGCGCCGCGGCGCTTGCGCCGGTAGCCGATGGCGTAGAGCAGGAAGGCAAGCACCGCGAACACCGCGAAACCGGGTTGCGCGAGCACCCAGGCGACCGCGCCGTCCCAGACCAGAGGGTTTGCCTTGGCGCGCACGAAAGTCTCGAAAGCCGCGCGGGTATCGGGCGAGACCGCGAGCCAGCTTGCGTTGAGCGGCGTCATCACCAGCGACGACGCTGCGACCGAGCGTGTCGTGTCGATCACCGCCATGATGACGGCGATCGACAGCGCAACCATGGCTGCCAGCCGAAAGATGAAACGCAACATCGACGCTCTCCCCGGGAAAGCTCCCGTCTACCCCGCAATCGACATAGAGCGTGCGTGGTTCCCGCGCAATCGCGGCCCGTGAAATTAGCGAGCCCGCGCCGGCCCGCGCCGGTTCACCCGCCAGACGGCGAAAATACCGCCGGCGATCGCGCCGACGATCAGGCCGCCCAGGCCGACAAAAGCCGCGAAAAATCCGCAGGCGCCCTCGAAGCAGCTCATATGCGTCAGGTCCGCGATCAGCGAACCGGCGAAGAACCCGGCGCAGGCGCCGATCGCGCCGCCAAGGATGATGCCGAGCAGCGCGGCAAGGATCGAGACAAAGACCGGCGGCCGCTCGGTCTCCGGATTGGCGTAGATCGTGTCCGCGCCGGCCCCGTTGCGCAGGAGATAGATGCACAGCAGGCCGATGGCGATCTCGGCCACGGTGAAGCCCAGCGCTTCGACCGAGAAGGCGAAGCTGTAAAACACATAGGCCTGGCGCACGAGGAGCCAGACGATGATGGCGATCTGCCAGATCGTGTAATGGCGCGGGAAGCGGGCCGACCGGTTGAAGGCAAGGCCAAGCAGGTACAGCCCCCACAGGATGGTGATGACGCCGCCGGTCAAGCCGCCATAGACCAGGAAGAACACGCTGTCGGGCAGGCTGAAGTCGCCGATCAGCCGCCAGGAGGAGATCAGCCCGTAGGCCGACAGCCCCATGACGATGACGAGCCACGCCACCGGGATGAAGGACAGGCCGCCGTCCGGCCGCCCCGCGGGTTGCTGGTCGATCGATGCCATGTCGGAACGACGCCCCTCGCCCAAGCAATTCCAGGAAGGCCGCCTGCCGGCTTTCGTCGGGATTGCAAAACCGAACCCGCAATTCCAGGAAAGCCCGCAACCGTTCACCGGGATTGCATGATTAACGGCAGTCGACAGCCGGGCGCAGGCGAAGTCAAGCGTTGCCGGAGGGGGCGATCGGCCTGTACACATCATTCGAACGCATCGCCCTTCCCCGCCTTTGCGCCATACACGGCAAAAGCCGCGGCAACGCCAATATGGCTTGGCATTCGCTTTCGGATCGACTAGATGAGCCCCGCGCCTGTTTGCCTAGACGGCTAGCGGTGCCGGGAAGGTTGCCCGCCGGTTGAAGGCACCAGATGTCCGTTGAGGACTTCCCACGGGAGCATCTCCCCAACCCGCGCGGCGAAACCGGCCGACGCGAGATGCTAAGACGGAGAGGTGGCCGAGTGGTTGAAGGCGCACGCCTGGAAAGTGTGTTTACGGGAAACCGTAACGCGGGTTCGAATCCCGCTCTCTCCGCCATAATTTTCCTAATAAATTTAACGATTTCAATAATTTAGATAATTTCTGAGAGCACCCACACGGGAGTATGTGCTTCCTTCAGGGAAAATCGAGCAAGGTCGGCAGGATTCGACGCTCAGCGTCGATGTGATCAGCGTCCTGTCTGGGGCCGCAGAATGGAACGTACGCTTTTCGGGAGATTGGATTAGAGGGCAGACATTGCATCCAGCGTGGTGACGATCGTTTGATCCAAACAGACGCGCCATAAAGCAAAGTCTTCGCGCGTGGCAAACATCGCGGACGGCAATATCATGACCACTTTTTCCAGGCGTTCTGCTGGTCCGACAGCGAGGCGCCGAGGGCCCGAAGTACCGACTCGACAGTCTGTTGTGTCAATTCAGGCTTGCCGCCACGATCAAGGATGCCCCGCGTCACCTGCAGCCATATGCCCATCACGATATCTACCGCCAGCTCTGCGTCGCGTATGCTCACACGCTCCTGGACTATCGCCTGGGCGATATCCGCCTTGAGGTTCGTCCGGATACCCCGCGCATACGGGGCGCGCGATTGAGAACTTTGAACGACCAGACGTGCCCAATTCGGGTCCGAGATCGCCTTTTCCAAGAACTTCGTGAAAGCGAAGCATAAACGTTTGACTGGATCGTCCAGTGCGAGGCGCGCGTCCCTCAGCACCGCGTCGAAGCTCTCCCCGAGTTTCTCCCCAACGGCCGCAGCCAGTTCGTCGATGCTTTGGAAGTGGTAGTAGAACGTACCCTTCGCGACGCCGGCTGCCTCCACGACGGCATCGATTGTAATCGACTCGCGGGGCCGTTCGGCCATGAGCATCGTCCCGACGTCCAAGATCAGGGTACGCGTTCTTTCTCGCTTCTCCCGTCCGATTTCCGCCCTGCGCGCCAAATCAATCTTTGCCATCCATTCTGCCTTTTCTTTTTCGTTCGGTCCCAGCATATCAAAGGAGCGGACCGGCAACTGCCGTTCGACTGCATTTCCCGGGACGTACCGGGAACTCGGCCTGTGGCGCTCGGCACAATAGGCCGCATCCTCGCTCCGATCCTGCGGCTAACTCGCTTCTCCACTCGCCATGCCTTTTTGCATGGCACGATTGCGCGCATCTCATATTGACTATATAGTCGATTTGACTTAATCGTTCAAGTCGAAATGCCACTCGGTTCGACCTGTGGCTTGCCCTTTAGTTCCCTGCAACCCCGATCTTTCGAGCGGAGGCTTCCATGCGCCTGTCGTCGCGTCATTTCCTGTTGGCCGGTATCGCCGGCCTTTGTCTTGCCGGTTGTTCACAAAAGGAGGCCGAGGCGCCGGCAGCGCCACGAACGGCCCGCGTGGTGGTGGTAACGCCCCACAAGTTCAAGCTGGTAACGCAAGGCGCCGGCCGCATCCAATCGCGCTATGTCAGCCAGGTTGGCTTCGAGGTCGGCGGCCGGCTCATCTCACGCGACGTCGACGCCGGCGCAACAGTCAAGAAGGGCCAGAAGCTCGCGGCACTGAGCGCGGTGGATTACCAGAACAAGGTGACCGCCACGGCGGCAGACCTCGACGCGGCCAAGGCCGCTCTCGCTCAGGCTGCCGCGCAGGAAGAGAGATTTCGGCTCCTGCTCGGCAAGGGCTTCGCTACGCATTCGCAGTATGATGAAGCGCTGAAGTCACTGCGGAGCGCGCAAGCGCAGGTTCAGGCGACTGAGGCCAATCTGCGTATCGCGCAGAACCAGCTCGCCTATACGGAGCTCCAAGCGCCCGACGATGGCATCGTGACCGCGACCGGGGCGGATCCCGGCCAAGTGGTGGCCGCCGGACAGATGGTGATTGAAATCTCGCGCAATGACGAGCGCGAAGCCGTCTTTGCCGTCGCGAGCGAGGACATCGTCAGGGCCAGCCTTGGCATGCCGGTGAACGTTGCGCTTCAGGCCCACCCCGAAATCGCGGTGACCGGCACGGTCCGCGAGATTTCGCCCGAGGCTGACAGCGCCACCGGCACCTATCAGGTGAAGGTTGCTATACCTGCTCCGCTGCCGCAAATGCGGCTGGGAGCAATCGTCGTCGGTCGGGTCGAAAGCGACCAGGGTCACATGGTTGCGACACTTCCCCCGAGCGCGCTGCTGCAGTCGGGAAGCCAGCCGCAGGTTTGGGTGGTTGGCAAAGACGACAAGGTGGAGCGGCGCAAGGTCCAACTGCTGGAGTTCGATGCAAATTCCGTCACCGTGAGCCAAGGACTGGCCGCGGGCGACAAGGTGGTGGTCGCTGGCGTGAACTCGCTCGCCGACGGCGAATTGGTCAAGCCCAGCGCGGAGGTCGAGTGATGGCCAGCTTCAACCTTTCCGAATGGGCCGTCCACAACCGTTCGATCGTCGTCTTCCTGATGCTCGTCTGCGTTGCGGCCGGCATTACCTCTTATGAGCGCCTCGGTCGTCAGGAAGACCCGGATTTCACCGTGCAGACCATGGTGGTCCAGGCAAACTGGCCGGGAGCAACCGCCGCCGACACGCTGCAGCAGGTGACGGACCGCATCGAAAAGAAGCTCGAGGAAACCCCGAACCTCGACTACCTCAAGAGCTACACCAAGCCAGGCCAGGCGACGATTTTCGTCTACCTTAAGGAGTCGACCAAGAAACGCGACCTCGACGGCATCTGGTATCAGGTCCGCAAGAAAGTGAACGACATAAGGCAGACACTGCCGCAAGGCGTGGTCGGCCCCTTCTTCAACGACGAGTTTGGCGACGTCTTCGGCACAATCTACGGCATAACCTATGACGGTTTCAGCCCGCGCCAGGCACGCGACTTCGCCGAGACCGCACGGGCCGAATTCCTGCGTGCTCCCGATGTGGGCAAGGTCGACATCTACGGCGACCAGGATGAGAAGGTCTATCTGAATTTCTCGCCGCAGAAGCTTGCCAATCTGAAGCTCAGTCTCGACGACGTGCTGACGGCTATCGCCCGCCAGAATGCCGTGGTGCCTTCCGGCATCATCAACACGCCCAGCGAGAACGTGCTGGTCGACATGACCGGCTCGCTGTTGGCACCTGGCGACATAGCCAAGCTCAATTTCTCGGTGGAAGGGCGTTTCTACAAGCTTTCCGACATCGCCGAGGTGCAGCGCGGCTATAGCGATCCGCCCAGCAAGATGTTTCGCGTCAACGGCAAGCCGGCCATCGGGATCGGCATCAACATGCGCGACGGCGGCAACAACCTCGACTTCGGCAAGGGACTTCATGCGGTGGCGGAGCGGCTGAAACAGCGCTTCCCGGTCGGCATCGAACTCAATCTGGTATCGGACCAGCCTGAGGTCGTGCGTGAGGCGATCGGCGAATTCACCAAGGCGCTTCTCGAAGCGGTCGCAATCGTGCTCGTCGTGAGCTTCCTCAGCCTCGGTCTGCGCGCCGGCCTGGTGGTCGCGCTGTCCATCCCGCTTGTCCTTGCCATCGTCTTCGCATTCATGGAAGCGTCGGGCATCAGCCTGCAGCGCATTTCGCTTGGTGCGCTCATCATCGCGCTCGGCCTTCTGGTCGATGACGCTATGATCACGATCGAGATGATGATCTCCAAGATCGAAGAAGGCATGCCGAAGATCAAGGCAGCGACCTTTGCCTACACGTCCACCGCCTTCCCGATGCTGACCGGAACACTGATCACGCTACTCGGCTTCCTGCCGATCGGGTTCGCGGACAACAATACCGGGCAATACACCTTCTCGCTGTTTGCCGTCATAGGCGTGGCGCTCATCGCTTCATGGTTTGTGGCGGTCATCTTCGCGCCAGTGCTCGGGCTGACCCTCTTGCCCGCACACATGAAAGCGCACGGGACGGCGGAGCCAGGGCCACTCATGCGGCTGTTCCGGCGTCTGCTGGCGTTCACCATGCGGCACCGTTTTCTCACCATCGCCGCATCCCTCATTGCCTTTGGCCTCTCGCTTTATGGCATGGGCTTCGTCCAGCAACAGTTCTTCCCGGCCTCCAACCGGCCTGAGCTGCTGGTGACGATGACGCTGCCCAAGAATGCCTCGATCACCGCTACGGAGACACAAACGGAACGGCTGGAGAAGGCACTTGCTGGCGACGCCGATATCGAGCGCTTCTCCTCTTATGTCGGTGGCGGCGCCATCCGGTTCTACCTGCCTCTGGATGTCCAGCTCGACAACGACTTCATGGCCGAGACAGTGGTCGTCGCCAAGGATCTTCAGGCGCGCGATCGTGTGCAGGCCAAACTGCAGGCGCTGTTCGCCGATAATTTTCCGGACGTGACCGTGCGCATTTCGCGCCTGGAACTGGGCCCGCCGGTCGGCTGGCCAGTGCAGTACCGGGTGAGCGCGCCTACTCCCGAGGATGCCAGGAAGTATGGCGAGCAGGTTGCCGATATCCTGCGGGCTTCCGGGCTCGTCCAGACCATCAACTTCGACTGGGGCGAGAAGAACAAGACGCTGCGCATCGTCGTCGACCAGGACCGCGTTCGGCAGGCGGGGCTAAGCTCCGAACAGCTCTCCCAGGCGCTCAACCGGGTGCTCAACGGCTCGACGGTCACGCAACTGCGCGATTCCATCTACCTGGTCGACGTGGTCGCACGCGCCCAGAACGACGAGCGTTCCACTATCGAGGCGCTGCGCCACCTTCAGATCACCACGCCGACCGGCGCATCCGTTCCGTTGCGCGAGCTCGCCGATTTCAAATACGAACTCGATGAAGGATATGTCTGGAGGCGCCAACGCCTGCCCACGATCACAGTGCAGGCACAGCCGCAGCCGGGGCTGCAGCCGGCCTTCGTTCACCAGCACGTTGCCGCTGCGCTGGACACGCTTTCCAAGTCGATGCCGGCGGAAACATCGATCGAGACCGGCGGCACAGTGGAAAAGACCGCGCTCAGCAACGCCGCCCTGCTGGCCCAGTTCCCGCTGATGATCACGCTGATGCTTACAGTTTTGATGGTCCAGCTCGGGAGCTTCCGACAGGTGGCCATGGTCATCAGCGTGGCGCCTCTCGGGCTCATCGGAGTTGCCATCGCGCTGCTGACAACCAGCACGCCGATGGGCTTCATCGCCACGCTTGGCATCATTGCGCTCGCCGGCATGATCATCCGCAACTCAGTAATCCTGGTGCACCAGATCGAGCATGAGCGGGCCCAGGGGATCGAACCATGGAAGGCGGTGATCGACGCGACCGTCCACCGGTTCCGGCCGATCATGCTCACCGCGGCCGCAGCAATCCTCGGCATGATCCCGATCATGCATGACGTCTTCTGGGGGCCGATGGCCTACGCCATCGTCGGCGGACTCGCCGTCGCAACCATGCTGACGCTGGTTTTCCTGCCGGCTCTTTATGTGGCGGTGAACCGGATCCGGGAAAGCGACGAGCCATCGGCAGCACCTGAGCCAAGCGTCGGTGCAATCCCGATCCTGGCCCTGTCGGACTGAGAAAGGAGACAGCCATGCTGGAAACACGCCCCACTCTCCTTGACCGCTTTCTTGCGACCGACGCCGCCATGTGCGCAGAACCCGACGGGACCACGCGCCAATATGTCGACAAAATGCTCGCCGCAGCGCTGCAGGAGGCGCAGTCGGTCGCGCGTTCCTACGACACCAAGGCTCAGATCGTGGGCGTGGGCTACATCCTCGCCCTCAACCTGATCCTGCGATTTGGTGATCTGCTGCCGTCGCATGCTCCACTCGGACCGCTGTTCTACGTCGCGGTCTGGGGGATTGTCATCATGCCGATCATGCAGTTCGGACAAGTGCTCTATCCGAGCCGAAAGCGAGCGGACAAGGAACTCAACCGCAAAATAGCCGGTGCCTGCGCTATCCCGCCCGTCTACCATGTGGACCCCAAATTTTTCGCCGATGTGCGCGAACTGGTTCACTTGGCCCTGCAATCCGACTGGACCTCGGTGGTATCGGCTGAATTGCTGAAAACCTCACGCGTGAGGGAGATCAAACAGGCGCGCTTCCATCGTGCCCTTCTGATGACCGTCGTCTCCTTCGCCGTCCTTGGAGGCGAACAGCTTTTCCGCAGCTTCGCCTTAGCTTGAAAAGAAACCGAGTCAGGAGCTTGAAAGCTATGCTGAGGATCACCCTGCTTGGCTTGTGCGCAATTCAGCTTACAGGCTGCATCGCTGCCTATCCACGTGACGGCGTGCCGACGGAACGCATGGCTGCGGCCCAAGTGAGTGGCTATCCCAGCGACATACGCGTCTGGGGCGATTCCGACGAAAGTTTTCCGCCCGATCGTCTCATCGCATTCCGCGACGAGAGAATTCAGGCGGCAAAGGCCGATCCGTCGGTCAAGCTGCGGGAACTCGACGCGCTTACGATTTCAGGCGGTGGCAGCAGCGGCGCCTTCGGCGCCGGAATTCTCGCCGGCTGGACCAAGGCTGGGACCAGGCCAAAGTTCGACATCGTCACCGGAATCAGCACCGGATCGTTGATCGCGCCCTTCGCATTCCTTGGCCCGACCTATGACGATCGCTTGAAGCATGCCTTCACTACAATCAAGGACGCCAACATCTATACCGAGCACAGCTTCCTCGGCGTGCTGTCGAGTGCATCGTTCACCAGCAACGCCCCCCTTGCCAAAATGCTGGACGAAGAAGTCACCGAGGAAATGCTCGATCAGATCGCCCGAGAAACCGGCAAGGGACGGCGCCTCTTCATCGGAACGACCAATCTTGATGCGGATCGGCCGGTGATTTGGGATATGGGCGCGATCGCGGCGAGCCATCGGCCGGACCGGCTGAAGCTCTTCAAGCAGGTTATCCTGGCCTCCACCGCCATTCCCGGCATTTTCCCTCCGGTCGAGCTGAAAGTGACCGCTGGGGGCAAGTCTTACCACGAAATGCACGTCGATGGCGGCACCACCAATCAGGTGTTTCTCATGCCTGCTGGCTTGAGCCTGCGAGAGCTCGATCACGCGTTCCATGCACGGGTCAAGGCTCGCATCTATATCATCCGCAACGGCAGGACGACGCCGGAACCATCTGTGGTGAAGGCCACGCTGCCAGATATCGCGGAAAAGGCAGTCTCCTCCCTTATCAAGACGCAAGGGATCGGCGATCTCTACCGGCTCTACGCCATCTCCAAGCGCGACGGCATCGCCTACAACTTCATAGACGTTCCGGTAGACTTCACTGATGAGCCAAAAACTCCGTTCGAGAACAAATACATGCGGGCGCTGTTCGAGAAAGGCTACGAAATGGGCCGCAAAGGCGTGCCTTGGAAAAACATGCCGCCCGGATTTTCGAGATGAGCTGATCGAGCCGTTGACCCGTCGGTCGGTCCGGAAAGTCGGCCTGAATCTCTACCACGAGCTATTTCTTCGTCCTCTATCCGTCCAAGTGGCGGACGCTCCACAAGCATAATGCATCCGGAGGATCTCCAACCGACTGTGGAAGTCGTGCGAGGGCCGGACGGCAGCTTGTGGGGACCGGCATGCGGGGCGTTGAATGGTGGATACGAGGCGCAAAGCTGACCTTCCCTACGCGCCCCGTCCGTGCAACAAACTGTGTAACAAAGCAAACAAAAAGATCAATATTTTCAATGGCATAGGTCTTAAATCGAAAGACGCTCTCTCCGCCGCGGAGGCAATCTGGCCATTGTTGGCAGGACAAATCCGACGCGCCCGAATATTCCAAGTCTGTTCATTCCGTCGGTAACGGCATCAGGTCGGGCCGCAGGACAAATTCCTCCAACCCGTCGTCGAGTAATGGCGGTTCCTCCTCAGCCTCCTGCTTCGGCTCGACCATCAGAAGACCAACGACGATCAGCGCCAGGGAGACCCAGGTGAGCGCCGGTATGGCTTCACCCAACAACAGCATGCTCCAGCCTATGCCGGCTGTGGTGACCGCGTAGGCGTTCTGGCTTGCGAATACGGCGCCTGTGCTGGAGATCAGCGCGATGAAAAGCAGCATTGCCAGATTGCCGGCAACCGCCATTAGAACGACGATCACGCCAAGCTTTCCGGTCAATAGATCAAACGGGATAAAGTCCCGATAGAAGGCCGCCAGCGGCATCAGCATCAAAACCGAAGCAACAAGGGTGATGCCGAACAGAGCGACGTTATCGATAGCAGCAGGCTTGCGCTCCGAGAGGTAGATATCCTCGGTCGCGTAAGTGATCGGGATGACGAGTGCAATGGCAAGCCACAACCAGCTGGTAGCCATTTCCGCCGGCTCTCCATAGAGGAGTATGATGAAGATGCCGACGAGACCCAATCCAAGTCCCAAAAACCGCTTCAGGTTAGGCGCTTCCGTCCGCATCAAGGCAGCGAACAGGAATACGGCGAATCCCTCCAGGACGATGACAATGGAGACGATGAAGGCGGGAAGCTTGCTTGCCAACCAATAGACCAGCACCTGATTGATCACCGAACTGATGAACGCAAGGATGAGGATGAACTTCCAATCCGAGCGCGTAAGATCAGCCAGGCGCGGCATTGTCCCGCGCTTGATGCTTATCCCGACGCAGAATACTGCCCCAATGACGTCAATAAGGATCGCCAGCCCTATCGGATGAGCTTCAACGAGTGAAGCCATCTTCGAGAGTGGCACGACAAGGCCCCACAGTCCTCCGCAGGCCAACAGCAGCAATGCGCCACGGAATGTGCGGATATTCTGCCGCATCTTGCGTTCGCGCTCATAGACCTTCTGGGCCATCGTAGCGAAAACCGTGGCGAGCTTGCCTAGGCCATCCGGGCGGCCTGCCACATCGCGGATGCCGAGCTTTGAAGGGTTGAACCTCCCGCTTTCCAAGGTCGCGGCCGCCTTCGTCAGCTTGGCCACCTGCCGCAAGTATTCTTTCTCGATGTCGCGCAGTCTCTTCTTCTCGATGCAGGTGGAAACCCGTGCCTTGAGAAGCGCGAGTTCAAAATCCTTGGGCAGGAAATCCTCGGCGCCCAATTCGATCGCCTTGACGACGCTGCTCATCTCATCGTCGAGCGCGGAAATCACGATGATCGGCACATCCCGCGTTCTGGACGACGCCTTGAGACTCTTCAGCACCTCGAAGCCGTCCATCACCGGCATCATGATATCGAGAAGGATGAGGTCGAAATTATCGGTGGCGAGCAAATCGAGCGCCGCCCGGCCGCCCTCCACCGCCTCGGCTTCGTGTCCGAGAGCCTCGACCGATTTCTTGAGCTTGATCCTTGTGGTCCGGGAGTCGTCAACAATGAGGATCCTACCAGGGCTGCTCACGCTATTCTCCCAGCTTGAAGATTTTTCGGAGCTCCGTGACGGCGGCGTCGAAGGCGCGCTGCGCGTTGTCGATTTCCGCCAAATCCGCCGGCTCCCCACTTGCGCACCGCGCCTCCACCTGGGCGCAGATTTGGCTGAGTTCGGCCGCCCCCATATCCCGCGCGTTGGATTTCAGGGAATGGGCAGCCCGCCGAGTGACTGCCAGGTCGGAAGCCCGAGCCGACGACCACATGTCCAGCATGATGGATGGCCCCTCTTCGAGAAAGGACTCCACGAGCTCTACAAGGTCAGCCTCTTCGCCACCGACAAGCTCGCGCAGCTTGTCCAGTGCCCCTTTGTCGATCGCCACGACATCCCCGATGTGCGTTTCTTCCGACTATAACCAGTGACCGCGAGTTTCTTCCGGTACTGGCGAAGTAAGACCGAAATCGAACCCCCTGATTGGATTTGTGAGAGTTCCATCGCGTTCAAAAGGCAGACTATCGCAGACGTACTAAATTAGCGATAGCACATGGTTCTCGATCAATACCGCCACGGCGCCGGTGGCGATTGCGCCAAGGTGCACCCTTCGTATTTAAACCCTTGGTACGCCAGGTTCCTCGAAATCTCGCGCTGCGACGGCAGGCCTGTGCCCGCCTGCCAGCACCGCCTTGTTCAGCGAAGCGATAAGGTCTTCGACGCGCAGCGGCTTGCTGAGATAGTCATCCATCCCTGCATCCAGATACCTCTCGCGATCTCCGGCCATCGCGTTGGCGGTCAGGGCAATGATGAACGGCTGACGCGCATATCGGGGGCCGGGCGCGCGGATCAATCTTGTCGCTTCGAGACCGTCCATATCAGGCATTTCGATATCCATCAGGATAACGTCATGGCTGCCCTGGGTATAAGCGGCGACCGCCGACTGCCCGTCGACCGCCAGTTGCGGCTTGTAACCCAGACGCTCGAGCACCTTGGAGCCAAGCTTCCGGTTGGTGGCATTGTCATCGACCAGGAGGATGTGAAGCGGAAACTTCTGCGCCATCGTACTATCGAGAGCCGTCCCCTTCGGCTGATCTGATCGGATGGAGCGTGTCGGAGTTCCGACGAAGATCGACAGCAACGTATTGAGCAATGGCGATGGCTTGATCGGCTTGGAGAGCGTGGCCGCGAACTTAATGCCTTCCATCTCCTTCTTCTTGTCTTCAGGCATGGGCACCATTGAACTGAGCAGCACCAACGGAACGCTGCCGTTGCCTTCGAGCGCGCGTATTTGCCTGGCCAGTTCGATCCCATCCATGCCGGGCATGTTCATGTCGAGAACGATGACATCGAAGACCTCGCCTCCCGCAAGCCTTCGAAGCGCGTCGGCGGGATGTTCGATTGCTGATGCAGCCATGTTCCAGGAGTGCGCCTGCAGCGACATGATGCGCCGGTTTGTTGCGTTGTCGTCGACGAACAGCAGCCGTTTACCGGCCAACTCGTCCTTTGACGGCGCTGCCTGAGCCGTTTTTCGACTCGAGGCAACCGGAGCGCGGATCGTAAAGGAGAATGTCGTGCCTTTTCCTTCGGCGCTCTCCACCCAAACCTCACCGCCCATCAATTCCACCAGGCGCCTGCTGATCGCCAGACCGAGGCCGGTTCCGCCATAGCGTCTGGTCGTGGAGGCATCGACCTGGCTAAATGACCTGAACAGGCGATCCATCCGGTCCTTGGCTATGCCGATGCCGGTGTCGCGCACCGCGAACTGGAGCGTACAAATTTTCCGCTCGCCTTCGCCCTGTGGACTTGTGTCCGCGGCTGCGGACGGCACCTCCATCACGGAAAGCACGACCTCTCCTCGCTCGGTGAATTTGACGGCGTTGTTGAGCAGATTGATCAGAACCTGGCGTAGACGGTTGCCGTCGGCGACAATCGTTTCCGGCGTGCCGGGCTCGACCACGTAGCCGAGATCCAGTCCCTTCTCTGCCGTCCTCGGCGCGATCAGGTCTATCGCGCTTTCGAGACATTCGCGCAGTTCGAACTGCCGAGGATCAAGGTCGAGCTTACCCGCCTCGACCTTTGAGAAGTCGAGTATGTCGTTGATGATGGTCAGCAGCGCTTCCGCACTATTGTTTATCGTCTCGCCGATTTCCCGCTGCTCATCGTCAAGTTTGGTGGCCAGCATCAGGTTGGCCATGCCGATAACGCCGTTCATCGGCGTGCGGATTTCATGGCTCATGGTGGCGAGGAACGTGCTTTTGGCTTCGTTGGCGGCCTCCGCCGCTTCCTTGGCCTCCGTCAAGGCCAGCGAAAGCTCCTTGAGCTCGGTGAACAGTTGTGCGTTGTGAAGCGCCGCACCCGCATTGGCGGCGATGGTTGAAAGCAGCCGCAGCGAATTTTCGTTGA
Organism: Mesorhizobium sp. B3-1-6; assembly: GCF_006439555.1. NCBI lineage: Bacteria > Pseudomonadati > Pseudomonadota > Alphaproteobacteria > Hyphomicrobiales > Phyllobacteriaceae > Mesorhizobium > Mesorhizobium sp. B3-1-6. Next base: position 204,835 of record NZ_VFTM01000004.1, read on the forward strand.
ACATGCCCTCCCGTGTCGTGCTCTGCACGCTGATCACGCCGACATTGCCCTGCGCCGTCTTGATTGGAACGCCAAGGTAAGACAGCGCATCCTTGCCAACTGGAGTTGCTCCGATTTCCGCGCCGCGTTCCGCGACATCCTGATTGATGAGCAACGGCTCGCCGGTTTCTATGATCTTGCTTGTAAGGCCTTCCCCGAGCCGGAGCGTAGTGAAGGCCTCGCCGAACTGATACGGGAAATGGATGAGCTTGGTCTTTGGATCGAGCAGCGCGACATAGACGATGTCGGCGCTGAAAATCTCCTGCATCTGATCGCCTATCAGCTGGATCGTATTGCCGAGTTCAGCTTCACCTATGAGGGCTTGGCTAACCTTGCTGATCGCGCCCAGTTCAGCGGCGCGATGCTCGGTTTCCTTGAGAAGCCTCTGTGTCTCGTCGAACAAGCGGGCATTGGCGATCGCGACTCCCATGCTGGAGGCTATCGTCTGCAACAGGCGCACGTGGTTTTCGTCGAAGGCATCTGACTCGTAGCTTTGCACACTGACCACTCCGAGCGTTCTCTCGCCTGAATTGATAGGCACGCCAATGTATGAAGAGGTCCTGTCGTCTTCGTCTGGAAAATAGGCACCGCGCCTTTTTCCTTCCTCCATGGTGTTGAAAACCAACGGCTTTCCAGTGGAGATAATTTCCGATGTAAGTCCTATCCCCAAAGGGAACGGCTCGATGGTCTTGTAGCCCCTGTAGTAAGCGTAAGGAACTCGAACTAAACCGGATTGACTATCATGCAACAGAATCTCGCTGACCTCGGTGCCGAACGCCTCCCTCACTTTATCGCCCACCAGTCGGATGACGGTGTCAACATTCAGCGACTTCGTCATCGCTTCGCCGACGCTGTTGAGAATGGCCAATTCCTTTGCGCGGTCTTGCGCCATTTTCAGGAGCCGCTGCGTCTCGTCAAAGAGATACGCGTTGGCAATGGCAATGCCCATGCTGGACGACAGCCCTTGCAGCAGGCGCACGTGATCTTCGTTAAAGACATTCTTTTGGTAGCTCTGCACGCTGACCACACCGAGCGTTCTGTCTCCGGCAATGATCGGCACGCCCAGGTATGATTCGGTTCTATCCTCCTCCGTCGGCATCAGGGCACCCAGAGCAATGTGCTCGTCAATATTTCCCAACAGCAGCGGCTTGCCTGACAATATGACCTTCGAAGTCAGGCCTTCACCTATAACAAACGGTTCAGGATCCTGGTAATCGCCATAGAACGCGTAAGGGATCCTGATTAGATCCGACATCTCATCGCGCAATAGGATTTCGGTTACTTCAGTGCCGAATATCTCGCGAACCTTGTCGCCGACGATACGGGTCACTGTCTTCACATTCAGCGTTTTCGCCATCGCTTCGCCGACGCTATTGAGAATGGCGAGTTCCTTTGCGCGGTCCTCTGATATTTTCAGCAGCCGCTGGGTTTCGTCGAAAAGGCGTGCGTTAGCAATCGCCACGCCCATGCTGGAGGATAACCCTTGCAGCAGGCGCATATGATCTTCGTTGAAGGCGTTTTTTCTGTAGCTCTGCACGCTAACCACGCCCAGCGTCCTATTCCCGGCAATAATAGGCACACCGAGATAGGTTTCAGTCTCGTCCTCTTCCTTGGGCATCAGGGCGCCCAACCCGATGGCTTCGTCGGCGGTCCCCAGCAATAGTGGCTTACCCGACAATATAACTCTCGAGGTAAGTCCTTCGCCCATCGCAAAAGGTTCAGGATACTGGTAATTGCCGTCGAATGCATAGGAGACGTTGATCAAATTGGACGTCTCGTCGTGCAGCAGGATTTCCGTCAAATCCGCGCCGAACATCTCGCGAACCTTGTCGCCAACAATACGGGTCACTGTTTCGACATTCAGCGTCTTGGCGGTCGCTTCGCCGACGCTGTTGAGGATGGCCAATTCCTTGGTGCGTTCCTCGGTGAATTGAATCAATCGCTTGTTTTCAACGGAAAGACGGTCAAGCTCGATCGTCGCGACTGCGTTGATATGTTCCAGTTCGGCAATACGCCGGTCGGCGGATGCCAGGCGACTGGCAAGGTCGCTTTCGACTGAGCCCTGCATATTGGCTTCTCCCAAAGGGACCTTCCGCCAGGTTCAGCGGAATGCTTTCCCCACCCGCATATTAGCAAGTAGTGTTACATGCCAGACGACTGATTGACAGTACCGTCGAGGGGTGGCTTTGGGACAAGCTAGACTCTGCGGCCCGGACCCTGTCTGCTTCCGGCCAGTGGCAAGATTGCTCCAGCGGCCGAGATGCGGCGCAGAGCTGCCGTTCCGAGGCTAGCCCTCCAACCCAATCCCGGAAGCACTTAAATCTCGGAGCCACTTAGGAGTGCTGGCAGGCGGGTGGATTCGGTCGGCCCCTAATCGAGAGACGCTCTCTCCGCCATTTAACTTGATTGATTTCTATATTTTTTCGGAGCAAGCCGAGCCTTCATGCTCGACCAGGTGATATCTGAAACGATCGCGCACGAATTCGTTGAAGAACTGTCCTTTTGAGAAAGCCGCCTTGAAAGCCGTGTAGACCTCGGGTCCTACGTCCTCATAGTCATAGCGCTTGCCGGTCGGGACGAACCATACCGAAAGGACCCGCTTCGACGGATCGTAGTGGATATTCCGGATCGCGGTGGAAGGCACGTGCAGGCTCCTGCTTCCAACTCTTAATTCGTCGTGCGCCGCGCGGTTCCGCCGCGCCGGCTTGCACAGGGGCTCCGACTGCCTATCTGAGCCGCATGACTTCATTGAAAAGCCGAGCCGACGACGACGATTTCCAGGGCGATCTCTTCGGTGCGCCCGCAAGCCTGCCGCCCGCGCCCGAAGGCTTCTCCTACCAGCCAGGCCTGATTACCCGCGACGAAGAACACGAGCTGGTCCGTCATATCCAGGGCCTGCCTTTCAAGCCGTTCGATTTTCACGGCCATCTTGCCAACAGGCAGGTCGTCGGCTTCGGCCTGCGCTACGACTATGAGCGCCGCCAGGTGCTCGAAGCGCCGCCGATTCCGGACTTCCTGCTGCCGCTTCGCGCCAAGGTTGCCGCCTTCGCGGCGGTCCCGGCCACTGAATTCGCGCAGGTGCTGATCAACGAGTATCGCCCGGGTGCCGGCATAGGCTGGCACCGGGACAAGCCGCATTTCGAACTGGTCGCCGGCGTTTCGCTGCTCGCGCCCTGCAGCTTCCGGCTGCGCCGCAAGAACGGCGCGGCATGGGATCGTGAAACGATCGAGGTTGAGCCCAGGTCTGTCTATCTCATGGCCGGCCCGTCGCGAAACGAATGGGAGCACAGCATCCCGCCTGTTGAGCAACACCGCTATTCCGTCACCTTCCGGACAATGCGCGCTTCGTAAGTTGCCGCGCCGGCGAATGTCCGGAACCATCGTCCGGCCCCGGGGTTGTGTCGTCAGGTTTCCCGATGGAAAGGAAAGACGATGCGCATGTTGACGATAGTCCTGACCCTGTCGGCAATGGCATTGGCGCTGCCCGCTTCCGCTCAACGCGCCGATCCGCAGCCGCCGCAAGTCCTGCCTCCGGCCCAGCAGCCCGCCCCCGACCAGGCCCAGCCTGGCGAGGACAATGCCGGCCAGAACGTCACCAACATTGTCGTGGTCGCATTCGAGGATTTGCCTTCGGAAGTGAAAGCTCAGGCCGAGGCCATCGTCGCTAGGACGACGGCCAAGGAACTGGCCAAGCTGCAGAGCTCGGTCGACGCCTCGCCCGAGGCGACGTCGGTTCTGCATGCCAACGGACTGAATTCCTCGCAAGTCGTCGCCGCCAACATCGACGGTGACGGCACGCTGACCCTGATCATCCAGACGACGGCATGACCCGGCTGGACGGCGGCTGACGGGCCGCGGTCTGCCTTCGATACTCACCCTTGCGAGGTCGTCATGACCGAAGCCGCGGTCCGTAACTTCACGCTCAACTTCGGGCCGCAGCACCCGTCGGCGCATGGCGTGCTCAGGCTGGTGTTGGAGCTAGACGGCGAAATCGTCGACCGTGCCGATCCGCATATCGGCCTGCTCCACCGCGGCACCGAAAAGCTGATCGAATACAAGAACTATCTGCAGGCTCTGCCTTATTTTGATCGGCTCGACTATGTCGCGCCGATGAACCAGGAGCACGCCTTCTGCCTTGCCGCCGAAAAGCTGCTCGAACTGTCCGCCCCCCGGCGCGGCCAACTGATCCGCGTGCTGTTTTGCGAGATCGGGCGGCTCTTGTCGCATCTTCTCAACGTCACCACGCAGGCCATGGATATCGGCGCGCTGACGCCGCCGCTATGGGGTTTCGCCGAACGCGAGAAGCTGATGGTGTTCTATGAACGCGCCTCCGGCGCCCGTATGCACGCGAACTATTTCCGCGTCGGCGGCGTCCACCAGGATCTGCCGGGGCAGCTCTTGGATGACATCTGGGATTTCTGCGATCCGTTCCTGCAGGCCTGCGACAATCTCGAGGGCCTGCTCACCGACAACCGCATCTTCAAGCAGCGCAATGTCGATGTCGGCGCGATCTCGCTCGACGACGCCTGGGGCCTGGGCTTCTCCGGCGTCATGGTGCGCGGCTCGGGTGCCGCCTGGGACCTGCGCAAGGCGCAGCCCTATGAATGCTATTCCGAAATGGATTTCGACATCCCCATCGGTAAGCACGGCGACTGCTACGATCGCTATCTGGTACGCATGGAAGAGATGCGCCAGTCGGTGCGGATCATGCGGCAGTGCCTGGAAAAGCTGCGCTCATCGGATGGCCAAGGTCCTGTCGCCGTGCCGAACCAGAAGATCACGCCGCCGCCGCGCGCCACCATGAAGCGCTCGATGGAAGCGACCATCCATCATTTCAAGCTTTATACCGAAGGCCACCGCGTGCCGCCCGGAGAGGTCTATGCCGCGGTCGAGGCGCCGAAAGGCGAGTTCGGCGTCTATCTGGTTTCGGACGGCAGCAACGTTCCCTATCGTTGTAAGATACGCGCACCGTCCTTCGCCCATCTCCAGGCCATGGATTTCCTGTCGCGCGGGCACATGGTGGCCGATGTCGCGGCGATCATCGGCTCGCTCGACATCGTGTTCGGCGAGATCGATCGCTGAACAAAAGGGAGCGCGGAGAGCCCGCCACGTCTCCGTCGTTCCCATGGAGGTCTTGAACGGTCGCGATCGTGGGCATCGCGGCCAGCGCTAGAGCAATTCCAGAGACAGTGCCCGCGTTTTTCCGTCCGGAATAGCGTCGGACAAAGCGGTGGAGCGGAAAGCCGTTTCCATGAAACGGTGAACCGCTTTAACGCATGAACACCGCTCTCAGCCAGGCGAGAATGCCCGCACCCGGCGAGATCGCCGCCCGCACGCGCGATGCCGCCCAGCGGGCCGGCATGTTGGCGCCGACATGGCAATGGCAGACGACCTCATGCAGCTGCCAGTCGCTCATCTCGAAAAAGCGCTTGGCTTCGCCGTAAGTGTCGTCGCGCAAGCCTTGCGCGCGAAAGATCGGGTCCTCGAAAGCGATGGTGATCGCCGATCCGTCTGTGCGCATTCTTTCACGCACGTCGGGTGCGGCGTATTCGGTGCCTGCCAGCGCCGTGAGGCGGCGGCTCGGACTATCCTCCAGAAGTTGCGCCCAGCGTTCAAGGCGCTGGCCGCGATTGGCGATGAGAGCCGGTGCTTCGGCATGAACGTCGGCAACGGCATTGATCTGGTCAAGGGTTTGGTGCTTCACGGCCGTCTCCTGTGTCGGCAGATGGCCCCCGTCCACAACGGGATTTAAGGCGCCGACAGACGCCGGCAAGAGCCGAAACAGCCACGTAGAATCATTTGATCATTATCTGCCGCCATCGCGCGGCCCGATCGTGTTGGAACCATCCGCAGGCGCGACCGTTCTGCCAGCTTGTGCCGCCGATTACTCCCGACGAAGCGTCCGAGTGCGGCGATCACCTCCATCATTTCAGGTCGGGCAGGGCATCCCGCTTGTTGGGATCGCAGCAGAGCACCGGCGGAAGGAAAACGCGATGGCCATTCTCCCCAATCCGGACCCGGCTCCCACGCCGGTGCCCACGCCGCCCATCCCCGAGCCGAAGCCGGTGCGCGAGCCGGATCCGGATCGGCTGCCTGACGAGGAGCCGATCCCCAATCCCGACGAGAACGACACGCCGCCGAAGCATTCCACGCCGAGGCGGCGCCGGCCTTGAATGGCTCATGGGCGGGTGCTTCCAGCGCCGCCCATGGCAATCACTCACGCATGGTCGCCTGGAAGGTCGGCAGGTGCTTCTTCTGCGCCTCGATCATGCGTTCGCGGTAGACGCCGTAGATGACGTCGGTGTCGTGCAGCGTCACGGGCTCGGCGATCAAGAGGTAATCACCCGAACCGCGCCGCCGTCCAAGCCCCTCCCGCCGCGTTCGACGCCACCGCCGCGGCGACGAACTTCACGCCGCGCGCGCCGTCGACGACATCGGGCACTTGCGCCGCCCGCCCGGCGTCTACGGCAGCACCCGAGCGATGCGCGCGAATAATGTCGGTGGCGTCGCGGTAGAAATTGGCGAAGGCCTCGATATAGCCTTCCGGATGCGCCGCCGGCATGCGCGAGACGCGCCGGGCTTCCGCCGTCGAGCCATGGCCGCCACGCACCAGCGTGCGCGTTTCCTCGCCATAGGGCGAGAAGCGCAACTCCTCCGGCCGCGATCCAGACCATTCGAGCCCAGCCTTCTCGCCATAGATGCGCACCGAGACATCGTTGTAGTGGCCGGGCGAGGTCTGGCTGGCGAGGATCGTGCCGCGCGCCCCGCCCGTCCAGCGCAGCAGCACATGCGCGTTGTCGTCGAGCCGCCGTCCCGGCACGGCGGTGAACAGGTCTGCGGAAACCGCCTCGGCCTCGAAACCGGAAATGAAGCTCGCCAGGCTGAAGGCATGCACGCCGATATCGGCGAGCACCGCCGACTGGCCGGCGCGCACCGGATCGGTGCGCCATTCGGCCTGCTTCTGGCCCTCGGCATCGATCGGCTTGGTCAGCCAGTCCTGGATATAGGCGCCGTGCACCGACACGATGCGGCCGAGTTCGCCCGCCGCCACCATCTCGCGCGCCTGGCGCACCATGGCGTAACCGGTGTTGTTGAGCGTGACGACGAAGCGGCGCTTCCTGGCTTTGGTCAGCGCAACCAGCGCTTCGGCCTCGGCAAGCGTCGTCGACAGCGGCTTGTCGCAGATCACGTCGATGCCGGCTTCGAGGAAGGCGGTGGCGACCGGCGCGTGCAGATGGTTGGGCGTGACGATGACCACCGCCTCGATGCCGTCCGGTCGAGCCGCTTCGGTCTTCGCCATGGCGCGGTAGTCGGCATAGCTGCGCTCAGGCGCGATGCCGATCTCCGCGGCGGAGGCCGCGGCATTCTCCGGATCGGAGGACAAAGCGCCCGCGACCAGTGCGATCTGGTCGTCGAGCCGCATGGCCAGCCGATGCACGGCGCCGATGAAGGCGTTGTGGCCGCCTCCGACCATGCCGACCCGAAGACGTTGACGCGACGTACCATCGGCGGTTGCATAGACCATGATTGCGATTATTCTCCCAAGTTCGATGTGCCGGCCGGCGCGAATGTTCGTCGTAACGGACCGCCGTTGTTCTCGAATGATATTTCTATTTTTCGTTTTGTAAAACGATTGTGCCGCGTTAGCTTTTGATCCAAGTCCAGCTAGCATGATCCCGAAAGTTGAGAACCGGTTTTCGGAAAAAGATCATGTTTCAACAACGAGCTGGATCAGGAGGGCAGGGATCGGATGACGCATCCGATGGTTGGGGTCACGATGAGGCATATCCTATGAGCGGCCGCAGCAAGGCGGCCGACGAGCCGTCCGCCCACAGCCTGGAGACGGCGGCGAGAAAGCGGAGCCGGTCGCTGGCAGCACTTGGCTACACCAAGCCGCAAACCTATGAAGAGCTGCGGGCGGTGCTCTCGTCAGGCACCGTGCATTTTCCGAAGCGGCTTCGCCAGGTCGCGATCTTCCTCTGGCAGCATCCGAGCGAGGTGGCTCTGGGCACGATCGCGCAAGTGGCGGACCAGGCCGGCGTGCAGCCCTCGACCCTGGTGCGCTTCGCGCAGATCTTCGGCTATTCCGGCTTTTCCGATTTCCAGCTCCTGTTCAAGGACCGCATGAAGGGCTCCTGGCCGGACATGCAAGGCAGCCCGGACAAGGCCGAGGAACCGAATGCAAATCTGCATTTCCTCAATGGCATGGTCGGTGCCTGCCAGGCCTCGCTCGGCCGCATCGGCAATAATTTCGATATCGCCGCTTTCGAGACGATGGTCGATCATCTGGCGGCCGCCGAGCTGATCTATGTGATCGGCAGCAAACGCGCCTTCCCGGTCACCACCTATCTGTCGCTGACGCTCTCGCAGCAGGGCGTGCGCAACGTGCTGGTCGACAATGTCGGCTCGACCGCGCTCGACCAGGTCGGTTGCATCACGCCGCGCGACGCGGTGCTCGCTGTCTCCTTCAGCCCCTACAATTCGATCACGCCCGACCTCGTCGCCGTCGCGCATGAGCGCAAGGCGCGCATCGTCGCCATCACCGACAGCACCTTTTCGCCGCTGGTAAAACTCTCCGACACCTGGCTGGAAGTGGTCGAGCAGGATTTCGGCGGCTTCCGTTCGCTCGCCGCTTCGCTCGCGGTCGGCATGGCCTTGGTCCACGGCGTCGTCGCGCAACGGACAGGTTGACAAGAGCAATTCCAGGAAAAGCGTGAGCGGCTTTCCGTCCGGAATTGCGAAAGACAAGGAGATAGAGCGGTTCACCGGTTCCATGAAAACGGCGAACCGCTCTAGCACGATTGACTAAAGAGAACCATCGTTCCATATTTGAAAAAATGGAAACTTTGTTCCGGGAGGAGGAATGGAGGTTCGTCTCGACGGCAAGGTGGTGCTGGTTACCGGCGCGACGCAAGGCATCGGCCGGGCGATCGCCGAGATCGCCGCGCGCTCCGGCGCCGCCGGACTGCTGATCACTGGCCGTGACCAGGAACGTGGCGACGCTGCCGTGGCAGAGCTCTCGGCCATGGGCACCGCTGCCGCCTTCGCTTCCGCCGACCTCGGTGATCCGCAAACCCCGGCGCGGCTGGCGCAGGCCTGCATCGAACGCTTCGGCCGCATCGACGGCCTGGTCAATGCCGCCGGGCTGACCGATCGCGCCTCTTTCGTCGACGCCACGCTCGACGATTGGGCATCGCTGTTTGCCGTCAACGCCCGCGCGCCCTTCTTCCTGATGCAGGCGGCGATCGCCGACATGAAGAAGCGCGGACAGGGCGGCTCGATCGTCAACATCCTGTCGATCAACGCGCATTGCGGCTCGCCGGAGCTTGCCGTCTATTCCGCCACCAAGGGCGCGCTGGCGACGCTGACCAAGAACGCCGCCAACGCCCACCGCTTCGACCGCATCCGCGTCAACGGCATCAATGTCGGCTGGACCGACACGCCGGCCGAGCGCGTCATGCAAGCCGCGACGCTCGGCCAGGGGCCGGGCTGGCTCGACGCGGCCAATGCGACGCAGCCCTTCGGCCGGCTGTTCGCCGTGACCGATATAGCCAACCTTGCCGTCTTCCTGCTTTCCGATGCTGCCGGCCCGATGACCGGCGCGCTGATCGACCAGGAACAATGGGTGATCGGAGCCAACCGGTGAGCGTGTCGTCGCCCGATAACCTCGGCCCTGCCCTGCTCGGCCGATTACCGTCGGAGGTCCGCAAGCCGGCTTACAATCGCGCCGCTCTGAAGCCCGGGATCGCCCATATCGGTGTCGGCGCCTTCCACCGCTGCCATCAGGCCGAATACACCGACGACCTGCTGGCGAAGGATTTCGACCACTGGGGACTGGTCGGCATCAATATCCGATCTCCCCTGCTGGCCGACACGCTGGGGCGCCAGGACGGCCTCTACACGCGGCTGATCCGTCAGAACGACGAGGTCGAAGCGCGCATCATCGGCAGCATCGTTAGCGTCGTCGACAGCCAGGAAAGTGCGGCGCCGGCGCTGGACGTGCTCGCCTCGCCCGACATCGAGATGGTCACCATGACGGTGACCGAGAAAGGCTATTGCCACATTCCGTCGAGCGGCGCGCTCGACCCCGACCATCCCGACATCGCGCACGATCTCGCCAATCCCGAGACGCCGGGCAGCGTGCCAGGCATCCTGGCAAGGGCGCTGGAGCTGCGCATGGCCACGCATGGCCGGCCGGTGACGCTGCTGTCCTGCGACAACATCCCCACCAACGGCATTATCCTCGGCAATGTCGTGCGCACATTCGCCGAGCGGCGCGGCAGGAGGCTGGCGGACTGGATCGAGGCCAATGTCGCCTTCCCCTCGGCCATGGTCGACCGCATCGCGCCGGCGACGACCGAAGCCGATATCGACACCGTCGAGAAGCGCTTCGGCTACCGCGACGGCGCCGTGGTGGTGGGCGAGCGCTTCCGCCAATGGGTGATCGAGAACCGCTTCGCCGGCCGCGTCCCGCGTTGGGACCGCGTCGGCGCGACCTTCGTCGACGATGTCACACCGTTCGAGCATCTTAAGATGCGCGTCCTGAACGGCGCCCAGACGACGCTCAGCTATCTCGGCGTTTTGGGCGGCTTCGAGCACACGTTCGAGACCATCGCCGACCCGCTTCTGGCAGGCTTTGTCCGCCGCATGCTGACCGAGGAAACGCTGCCGACGCTGATGCCCGTGCCCGGCATAGCGCCGACAGCCTATGTCGAGCAGAGCCTGTCGCGCCTCGCCAACACCGCGATTCGCCATCGCAACCACCAGATCGCCACCGACGGCTCGCAGAAGATCGTGCAGCGCCTGCTCAACCCGATCCGCGACCGCCTGGCGAAGGGCGAGAGCATTGCGCTGCTGTCGGTTCCGGTCGCCGGCTGGATGGCCTATCTGATCAAGGCGTCCGTGCGTTTCGGCCGCGCCTGGCAGGTTTCCGACCCCTTTGCCGAGAAAATTGCGGCGATCGCCGACCGCATCGGTGCGGACAGCGGCGCGCTTGCCGATTCGATCCTTGCCATCGACGCTATCTTCGACCCGTCCTTGGCCGCCAACGCCACATTCCGGGCGCATGTCGTCGCCGGGCTCGACGGCTTGCTTTCAGGCGATCCGATGGGCTTTGTCGGACAAGTCCGCGCTGGGCCAACCGATGCGCGGTTGAAGCAGCCGGCGCGATCTGCATAGTTAGCAACTGGGAGGGAACATGAAGCTTGGACTGCTGACAGCACCGTTTCCGGATACGCCGCTCGGCGAAGTTGCCGACTGGGCGCGCTCTGTCGGCTTCGAGGCGCTGGAAATCGCCTGCTGGCCGAAGACGTCCGGCGCCAGCCGCCGCTACGCTGGCACCAGCCATATCGACGTGGACGTCTCGGCCGCGCAGGCCAAGGACATAGCCGCCGAGCTAGCCGGCAAGGCCCTGGCCATCTCGGGCCTCGGCTTCTACCCCAATCCGCTCCATCCCGACCGGGCGCATCGCGAAGCGGTGATCGATCATCTGAAGAAAGTGATCGTGCTGGCGAGCCACATGGGGGTCCCGCTCGTCAACACCTTCTGCGGCGGCGACGCTTCGAAGACTATCGATGCCAACTGGGAGGATGCGCAGAAGGTCTGGCCGGCGATCATCGCCCATGCCCGCGAGCACGGTGTAAAACTCGCCTTCGAGAACTGCCCGATGATCTTCAGCTACGACGAATGGCCGGGCGGGCACAACATCGCCTATTCGCCCTATGTCTGGCGCCGCATTCTCGAAGTCTGGGGCGGCGACGTCGGCATGAACTTCGACCCTTCGCATCTCGTCTGGCAGATGATCGACAAGGAGCGCTTCATCCGCGAGTTCGGCAAGAGCATGCTGCATGTGCACGCCAAGGATCTGATGATTGATCATGATGGCTTGTACGAGCGCGGAATCCTTTCGGCTGGCATAGGCTGGCAGGTGCCGCGCATGCCGGGGCTTGGGGACATCGACTGGAGCAGGATTTTTTCGGGCCTCTACCGGGCCGGATATGACGGGCCGGTCATCATCGAGCATGAGGACCGGCGCTTCGAGGGGACGGATGAAAAGGTCAAGCGCGGCTTCCTGCTTGCCCGCGATGTGCTGCGCCCCTTCATCAAATGACGAAAAGCTTGGCTCCGACCGCGTCGGAGCCCTGGAACTGAACTGAAAAGATCAATGTGGAGGAGTACTGAAATGAAAAGACATCTGACCGTGGCCTCGCTCCTTGCCGGCGCCGCCTTGCTTGCCTCGGTGGGCGTTTCGGCCGCCGCCGGCAAGTATACGATCGGCATTTCCAACACCGTGCAGGGCAATGGCTGGCGCGAGGAAATGATCTGCGCGATGAAGGCGCAGGCGCTCGCATCCGGCGAAGTGACGAAGCTCAACATCGCCCATCGCAACACCGACGCCGCCGGCCAGCTCGAGGACATCCGCAACCTGATCAGCGCCAAGGTCGACGCCATTGTCGTCAACCCGGCCGACCCGGCCGGCATCAAGGCCGGCCTCGAGGAAGCCACCAAGGCCGGCATCGTCGTCGTCGCCGTCGACCAGGCGGTGACTGAGCCGTCCGCCTACATCATCTCCAACAACCAGGAACAATATGCCTATCTCGGCGCCAAGTGGCTGTTCCAGCAGATGGGCGGCAAGGGCGAGGTGTTCTACATGCGCGGCGCCGCCGGCGCTTCGGCCGACTCAGATCGCGACAAAGGCTTCAAGAAGGCGCTCGCCGAATTCCCCGACGTGAAGGTCGCGCAGGAAGTCTTCACCGGCTGGCAGCAGGACCAGGCCAAGCAGCAGATCCTGTCCTTCCTCGCCACCGGCACCCCGATCAACGGCATCTGGACCTCTGGCATCGACAACGTGATTGTCGACGCGCTGGTCGAGCAGCAGGCGCCGATGGTGCCTGTGGTCGGCGCCGACAATGCCGGCTTCGTTGGACAGCTCAGCTCGGTCAAGGGCCTGGTCGGTGCTGCGGTCACCAATCCCGGCTCGATCGGCGGCGCCGGCGTGACGCTCGCTTTGCAGATCCTCGACGGCAAGAAGCCGGCGCAGCAGACCGTGCTGGTCGAGCCGCAGCTCTGGGAAAACGCCACCGACGAAGGCAAGGCCAAGCTGAAAAGCGTCGTCGACCCATCGCTCAGCCCCGAATGGCCGGTCTCGATCTCGATCCCGGACTGGACGACCTACACCAAGGAGCAGATCGTAGCCTGCAAGGGCCCGGGCGAATAAGCGCCTGATCCGGACGCAAGCGCGAGGACGCTGGACCAAGGTCTGGCGTCCTTGCCATTTGATTTGGCACGCATAATTTGAGCCTTCGAGCAATTCCAGGAAAAGTGTGAGCGGTTTCCGTCCGGAATTGCGTAAAACAAAAGGATAGAGCGGTTCGCCGTTTCCATGAAACGGTGGAACACTCTGAATCGAGAAAGCTTTGACCACCAACCTCCTCGACGCCACAGGCGTAGCGAAGAACTACGGTGCGGTTGCCGCGCTGCGCAACGCCTCGCTTTCCGTATTGCCGGGCGAGGTGCATGCGCTGATGGGCGCCAACGGCGCCGGCAAGTCGACCTTGGTGAATATCCTGACCGGCGCGATCAAGGCGGACGCCGGGCGCATCCTGATCCGCGGCCAGCAGCTCGATGTCCGCTCGCCCGCCGACGCCCGCCGCGCCGGGCTGCTGCCGGTCTACCAGGAACCGGCGCTGATCCCCGATCTCGATGTCCTGTCCAATCTGCGGCTGACCGGCACGCCGGTCGAGCCGTTCCGCGCCTGGGTGCGCGAGCTCGGCATTCCCGACCTCGATATCCGCGAGACGGCGCGTCATATCCCCTTGGCCATCCTGCGCGTGCTCGATCTGGCGCGCGCGCTTGCCGTCGAACCCGACGTGCTTCTCCTCGACGAGATGACCGCGGCTCTGCCCGCGAACCTTGCCGAGAAGGTGCTGGAAGTCGTGCGGCGCCAGGGCGACGCCGGCCGCTCCGTCATCTTCATCTCGCACCGTTTCGTCGAGATCTCCGCGCTCTGCGACCGCGCCACCGTGCTGCGCGACGGCTCCACGGTCGGTGTCGTCGACATCGAGCCGGGCGTCGAAGAAAGAATAGTCGAGATGATGCTCGGCACCCGCATCGAGAAGACACACGTCACCGCGCGCGCGGCAAATGATGTGGCGGTTGCCGGCGGCCGCCGCCCGCGATTGTCGGTCCGCAACCTGCAGCTCGGCACCAAGCTCAACGACGTCTCCTTCGATCTCGCCAATGGCGAGGTCGCCGGCGTGTTTGCGCTCGAGGGCCAGGGCCAGGACGAGCTCTTCGCAGCGCTTGCCGGCTCGATCCGTCCGACCGGCGGCACCATCGACGTCGACGGCGCGCCGGTGAAATTCTCGCATCCGAGCGACGCCATCCAGGCCGGCATCGCCTATGTGCCGGGCGACCGCGCCGAGGCCTTGGCCATGCAGCGCTCGGTGCGCGAGAACATCGCGCTGCCCTTCAGCGCGGCGTTGCGCAAATGGGGCCCAATCCGCATGCGCCGCGAGCAGGTGGTGGTTTCCAGCGCCATCGCCAGATTGCAGATCGACACCCGCGCCCAGGGCGAGGTGCAGCGCCTTTCCGGCGGCAACCAGCAGAAGGTGACCATCGCCCGCTGGATCGCAGCCAACGCCCGCACCATCCTTTGCTTCGACCCTACCCGCGGCATCGATGTCGGCACCAAGCAGGAAATCTACAAGCTGCTGCGCGAGCTCGCCGGCCAGGGCAAGTCGGTGCTGTTCTACACATCCGAAATGGAAGAGGTGCAGCGTGTCTGCGACCGCGTCATCGTCATCTTCGGCGGCCGCGTCGTCGACACTTTCCCGGTCGAGCAAGCCGATGAAGCGGCATTGATGCGCGCAGCCTACGGCCTGCCGCGCGGCGCCAAGGCGGATGTCGGTATCCTTGCCGAGGTCAAACCCGGTTCCAGCGCGGAGACCGCGTCATGAGCCGCTTTCTCCGCAACCAGGGTTGGGTCGCGGGTCTGTTCGCCCTGCTGATCTTTCTCTTCGTCGTCACCAAGCTGATCCAGCCGGGCTATGGCAGCGGCGACTTCGGTTCGCTGGCGCGCGCGGTTCTGCCTTATGCCTTTGCCGTCGCGGCCCAGACCGTCGTCGTCATCGCCGGCGGCATCGACCTGTCGGTCGCCGCCATGATGGCGCTGACCAGCGTCACCGCCGCCTCGATGATGAACGGCGCCAGCGAGGAATATGCCTTGTTCGTCGTGCCCTTTGTGCTGGCCATGGGGCTGGTGCTCGGCGCGCTGAACGGCCTCCTCATCGTCGTCACCCGGGTGCCCGACATCGTCGTCACCCTGGCCATGCTGTTCGTGCTCCAGGGCGCGGCGCTGCTTGTGCTGGGCGCCCCCGGCGGCGCCGCCGCGGAATGGCTGAAGGCAAGCGTCATCGGCACCGTGCCGATCCCCGGCCTGCCGGATTGGGCTGACGCCTGGGTGCCGAAGGCGCTGGTGCTGCTCGTCGTCTGCCTGTGCATCGTGTGGATTCCGCTCAGGCGCTCACGCCTCGGCCTCTCCATCTACGCCATCGGCAGCAACGAGCTCGCCGCCTTCCGCAGCGGCGTGCCGGTGGCGCGCACCAGGATCATCGCCTATGCGCTGTCCGGCCTGTTCGCAGCGCTTGGCGGCCTGTCGCTCACCGTCAGCACCGGCATCGGCGCGCCCATCCCCGGGCCCTATCTGCTCGCCAGCGTCGCCGCGGTGGTGCTGGGCGGCGTCGCGCTCGGCGGCGGCAAGGGCGGCCTGCTCGGGCCGATCATCGCCGTCTTCGTGCTGAGGCTGGTGCGCACCGACCTGACGCTTCTGGCCATCGATCCGAACGTCACCGCGATCATCGAGGGCGCGATCATGGTCGCGGTCGTCATGTTTGGCGCCTTCATCACCATGCGGAGCCGCCCGGCAGGAGCAACGCCATGACCGACATCGCGACCATGCCCCAGCCGGTCTCGTTCGGCCGCCGGATCAAGCGCTTCATGGCGGACCGGCCGCTCGTCCCGCTGATCATCCTTTTGATCATCCTCGTGGCGATCCTGCAGGTGCTGCGCCCCGGCATCGTCAACGAGCGCTGGCTCGCCAACACGGCGAAATTCGCCATCCCGCTGGCGATCCTCGCCGGCTGCCAGACTATGACCATGCTGACCGGCGGCATAGACCTTTCCGTCGGCACGGTGGCGACGATGGGCGCCTTCATCATGGCGACGCAGATCGTCAACCAGGATCCGGCGGTGGCGTTCCCGCTGGCCATGCTGCCCGCCGTGCTGATCGGCCTCGTCAACGGCATCGGCGTCGGCGTGTTCCGGGTGCATCCTCTGATCATGACGCTCGGCACCAGCCTGATCGGCACCGGCTTCCTGCAGGTCTACCAGCGCACCGTGATCGCCTCCGGCGCCAAGATTCCCGATTTCCTCAGCTGGCTGGGCACCGGCGTCACCTACGGCTTTCCCAACGCGCTTCTGCTGTTCGTGCCGGTGGCGGTGCTGATCGTCTTCATGCTGAACCGCACCGGCTTCGGCCGCCTGCTCTATGCCGTCGGCGACAATGAACGCGCGGCCAGACTGTCGGGCGTGCGCTACTGGCAGGTGATCACCGCGCTCTACGTCCTCTCCAGCCTGCTCGCCGGCATCACCGGCCTGCTCTATATCGGCCTGATCAAGGCGCCCTCGCTGTCGCTCGCCGAACCGCTGGTGCTGCCATCCGTGGCCGCCGCCGTCATCGGCGGCACCTCGATCTTCGGCGGCCGCGGCGGCTACACCGGCACCATCATCGGCGCGCTGATCCTGACCGTGCTGACGACGCTGCTCACCATCCTGCAAATGCCCGAAGGCGGCCGCCGCATCCTGTTCGGCTTCATCGTGCTGTTCGTGACGGCGGCGTATTTGCGGATCATCGAGGACCGATAGAACCAAGCGACGTGGCCGTGACAGGCGCGGCTCACTCCGCCGCCTGTACATGGCGGGCATCGATGATCGCCCTGATCTCCGAGCGGCATGAGCCGCAATTGGTGCCAGCGCGCAGCGACGAGCCGATCGCTTCCAAACTGTCGCAACCGGCGGCGACCGCCGAAGCGAGCTGGTTGGCGCCGACATGGAAGCACGCGCACACGACCCGCCCGATGGCAGGCATGGGCACCGGCGAGCGTCCCGACAAAAGCGCATGGCGATCGGTCGCCGACAGCGGCTGGCGCGCTGCGAGCAGCGACACCAGCCAGTCACGTGCCGGCAACTGATCCGGGGCGGCGACCAGCAAGGCTTCCGCCATGGCGCCGCCATCGTCAATGGCCGCCGCGCGATAGGCGAGCCCGCGCCGGTCAGTATATTCCAGAAGCTGATCTCGCCGTTGGACGCCAAGCAGCTTGCGCGCCAGGAGAATGCCCTGGTCCGGCGGCTCTGTTCCTGTGAGCTCGTAAACCCAGCCGCCCTCGACAGCATGCCGGCTCCAATGGACGAAACCTGTCGGCCTGAGATCGCGGCGTGTAATGAGCACGCCCGCCCATCCGATGTCTTCCCGCACGATCATTGCCGGAACATGCTTGAGCTCTGGCTGGCCGGAATGCGGATCGGTGATCGGCGAGGACAGCAGACCGGCCGCGGACTTCGCCGCGAAATGGCCACTCCAATGCATGGGCAGGAAGGCCTGGCCGCGTCGCTGTGCTTCCGACACCCGCACCCGTGCACGGACGAAGCCGAAGCGGGTCGAAAGATGGGCGAGGTCGCCGTCCTTGAGACGGTGCGCGGCCGCATCCGCCGGATGGATGTCGACCGCGGGCTCCGGCGCGCTCGCCATCAAACGCGGCACGGTCCCGGTGCGCGTCATGGTATGCCACTGGTCGCGCAGCCGGCCGGTGTTCAGGGCCAGCGGATAATCGGCATCGACGGTGAAGGCCGTTGCCTCCTGCCGCACCGGCACGAATCGCGCACGGCCGTCGGGCGTCGGGAAACGGCCGTCGCCGAACAATCGCATCTGCTGCTCGCCTCGCACCGATGCGGGCCAGTGACGCGACGCAAAGGCGGCATAGTCCGTGTCGCTGAGGTCAGCCATGCCGCCGAGATCGAACAGGCGCTCCCCGCTGTTCTCGAAGGCGGACAGCGCCGCGTGCTCGCGGAAGATGTCGGCCGGCGCCTGGTAGGCGAAGGCATCGCCAAAGCCCATGCGGGCGGCGACATCACAGATGATGCGCCAGTCGGCTCTCGCCTCGCCCGGCGGCGGCAGGAACGACCGCTGACGCGAGAGGCGCCGCTCCGAATTGGTGACCGTGCCGTCCTTCTCGCCCCAGGCGGCGGCCGGCAGCAGCACGTCGGCATGGCGCGTGGTGTCGGTGCGGGTCACATCCGAGACGACGACGAAATCGCATTTGGACAAGGCGGCGCGCACGCGCGACGCATCCGGCATGCTGACGGCCGGATTGGTGCCTATCACCCACAGCGCCCTAATGCGGCCGTCGGCGACCGCCTGGAACATATCCACCGCCTTCAGGCCGCCGCGCCGCGCGACGCTTGGCGCCTTCCAGAAGCGCGAGACCCGGTCGACGTTGGCCTCATCCGCAAAATCCATATGCGCGGCGAGCTGGTTGGCGAGGCCGCCTACCTCGCGGCCGCCCATGGCGTTCGGCTGACCGGTGACCGAGAACGGCCCCATGCCGGGTCGCCCGATGCGGCCGGTGGCGAGATGGCAGTTGATGATGGCGTTGACCTTGTCGGTCCCATGCGCCGACTGATTGACGCCCTGGCTGTAGACGGTGACCGTTCGCTCGGTCTCGGCAAAGAGATCGTAGAAGGCCTGGACGTCGGCGACCGCCAATCCGCAGCCTTTCGCGACGCGTGCGATCGACGGCGCATCGGCGCCGGCGAGCGAAGCTGCCGCATCGAAGCCTGATGTATGGTCGCGGATGAAACCGGTATCGGTCTTTCCGGCTTGCGCGAGATGCGCGAGCAGGCCGTTGAACAACAGCACGTCCGTGCCCGGATCGAGCGCCAGATGCAGGTCGCACTCGTCGGCCGTGGCAGTGCGGCGCGGATCGATGACGACGATCCTGGTTCCGCGTTCCCTTCGCGCCGCAAGCATGCGCTGATAGAGCACCGGGTGACACCATGCGGTGTTGGAGCCGGTGAGCACGATGAGATCGGCGCGCTCGAAATCCTCATAGACGCCGGGAACGATGTCCTCGCCAAAGGCGCGGCGGTGGCCGGCGACGGACGAGGCCATGCAGAGCCGCGAATTGGTGTCGATGTTGCCGGAGCCGATGAAGCCCTTCATCAGCTTGTTGGCGACGTAGTAGTCCTCGGTCAGCAATTGGCCGGAGACATAGAAGGCGACCGAGTCCGGTCCATGCTCGGCAATCGCCCGCGAGAATTTGTCGGCAACGAGGTCGAGCGCTTCGTCCCAGCTCGCCCGCCTGCCGCCGATTTCCGGCAACAGCACGCGGCCTTCGAGGCCAAGCGTCTCGCCAAGCGCAGCACCCTTCGAGCAAAGCTTGCCTAGATTGGCCGGATGATCGGGATCGCCGCGAACGGTCGTCGGGCCGTCCGCGGCGACCTCGGCCAGCACGCCGCAACCCACCCCGCAATAGGGACAGGTGGTCCTCACCTCGCGTGCTTCTTCCATGCCTCAGGCCGCTTTCGAGGCCAGCGCTGCAAGCGCGATGAAGAGCCGCTCGCCCTCTATCCTGACCGGGATCGTCCTCACCGAGCCCTCATCGGCGCCGAGCGCCTTGCCGGTCTCCAGCGAGATCACCCAGTTGTGCAGCGGGCAAGTCACCGCCGCGCCATGGACGATGCCCTGGCTGAGCGGTCCGCCCTTGTGCGGGCAATGGTCGTCGATGGCGAAGACCTGGTCGTCCGCCGTGCGGAAGACGGCAATCTTGCCTTGCGGTGTGACGACGCAACGCGCGCCGCGCGGCGGAATGTCGGCGATGGAACCGATGGCGATCCAGTTCATATTGATCACTCCGCCGCCTCCGCGAAACCGACCGATGCCATCGGCCGGAACTCATGCTTGTCCTTGCCGGAGACGCGCTCCGACCACGGATCGACCTGCGCGAATTTCTGGCTGAAGACGAAGCGGTCGAAGAGCGTCCTGCGGCGCTCTGCATCGTCCAGGATCTGCTTCTTGATCTCGGCGGTGCCGACGCGTTTGGCCCATTTGTAGATGCGCTCCAGATAGCGGGCCTGCTCGCGATACATCTGGACAAGCGCCACGATCACCTCCAGCGCCTCGTCCTCGGTCTTGACCAGACCGAGCACTTCGGTGCCCTTGATATCGAGGCCGGCGGCCCCGGCGAAATGGATCTCGTAGCCGGAGTCGACGCAGACCACGCCGACATCCTTGCAGGTCGCTTCCGCGCAGTTGCGCGGGCATCCCGACACCGCCATCTTCACCTTGGCCGGTGTCCACGAGCCCCACATGAATTTTTCGATGCGGATGCCGAGGCCGGTCGAATCCTGCGTGCCGAAACGGCACCAGTCGGAACCGACACAGGTCTTCACGGTGCGCAGGCCCTTGGCGTAGGCATGGCCGGAGACGAAGCCGGCCTTGCCGAGATCGGCCCATACCGCCGGCAGGTCTTCCTTGCGGATGCCAAGCATATCGATGCGCTGGCCGCCGGTGACCTTGACCATCGGGATATCGAACTTGTCGACCACGTCGGCGATGGCGCGCAATTCGCCGGCGCTGGTGACGCCGCCCCACATGCGCGGCACCACCGAATAGGTGCCGTCCTTCTGGATGTTGGCGTGCACGCGCTCGTTGATGAAGCGCGACTGGTAGTCGTCGGCATATTGGTCAGGCCAGTCGCAGACGAGATAGTAGTTCAGCGCCGGTCGGCACTTGGCGCAGCCGCAGGAGGTCTTCCATTCGAGCTCCTGCATGACGGCGGGGATCGTCTTCAGTCCCTTTGCCTTGATCAGGCGCCGCACATCGTCATGGCCGAGGCTAGTGCAGCCGCACATGGGCTGCACCGCCGCCGGATTGTAGGCCTCGCCCAGCGTGAGCTTCAGCAATTGCTCGACGAGACCCGTGCACGAGCCGCACGAGGCCGAGGCCTTGGTGTGGGCGCGCACGTCGTCGAGACCGGTCAGTCCTTTGCCGGTGATCGCGCCGGTGATCTTGCCTTTGCAGACGCCGTTGCAGCCGCAGATTTCCGCATCATCCGCCAGTGCCGCAACGGCCGCCAAAGGGTCCGAGGAAACGCCTCCCTGGAACGCTTGGCCGAAGATCAGCGTGTCGCGCATCTCCGAAATGTCGGTCGCCTTCTTCTTGAGGTCGTTGAACCAGGCGCCGTCGCCCGTCTCGCCGAACAGCACCGTGCCGATGATGCGGTTGTCCTGCAGCACGACGCGCTTGTAGATGCCGGCGGATGCGTCGCGCAGGATGATCTCCTCGCGATCCTCGCCATCGGCGAAGTCGCCCAGCGAATAGAGGTCGATGCCGGTGACCTTGAGCTTGGTTGGCGTATCGGAGTGAACGAAGCGCCTGTCCTCGCCATCCGCCAGCCCGGCGGCCGCGACGCGGGCCATTTCGTAGAGCGGCGCGACCAGCCCGTAGACATGGCCGCCGACTTCGGCGCATTCGCCGAGCGCCATGATGGCGGGATCGGAAGTCCGCATGCGGTCGTCGACGACGATGCCGCGATTGACCTCCAGCCCGGTCTCCTTGGCGAGCGTGGTGCTGGGCCGGATGCCGACCGCCATCACAACCAGCGTTGCCGGGATGACCGTGCCATCCATCAGTTCTACGCCCTCGACCTTGCCGTTGCCGACGATGGCCTTGGTGTTGGCCTTGGTCATGACCTTGATGCCGCGCGCCTCGACGGCCTTCTGCAGCAGGTAGCCGGCGGCCGGATCGAGCTGGCGCTCCATCAGCGTCGGCATGACGTGCAGCACGGTGACGTCCATGCCGCGTTCTTTAAGCCCGGCAGCGGCTTCCAGCCCAAGCAGGCCGCCGCCGATGACGATTGCCTTGGCACGCGACTGCGCGGCAAGCAGCATGGCATTGACGTCGTCGAGGTCGCGATAGCTGAGCACGCCCGGTAATTCCTTGCCGGGCACCGGAATGATGAAGGGCACCGAGCCGGTAGCGATGACCAGCCGGTCATAGCTTTCGGTCACGCCGTGGTCCGAGGTGACGGTCTTGGCCTCACGGTCGATGGCGACAATCTTGTGGCCCTTGTAGAGCGTGATGCCGTGCTTGATGTACCAGCCGTCGCCATGGATGACGATCTCCTCGAACGCCTTCTCGCCCGAGAGCACCGGCGACAGCATGATGCGGTCGTAGTTCACGCGCGGCTCGGCGTTGAAGATGGTGACGGCGTAGCGGTCCGGCGCTGCCTCCAGCAGGTGCTCCAGCATCCTGCCGGGCGCCATGCCATTGCCGATGATGACGAGTTTTTCGCTCATGTCCGGTCTGCTCCGATCTATTCGGCGGCGTAGGAAAGGGATGATGTCTTGACGGCGGCCGCGCGCTCCATCCGGCGGATGGTGACGTGCATCCAGAGCAGGCACGAGCTGACGATCAGGAACAGGAGCATGAAGCAGCTCGACCAGACGCCGGTGAGGTCGTTCAGCGCGCCGAAAGCGATCGGCAGGATGAAACCGCCGAGCCCGCCGATCATGCCGACCACGCCGCCGACCGCGCCGACGCTCTGCGGATAATAGGCCGGGATGTGCTTGTAGACGGCGGCCTTGCCGAGGCTCATGAAGAAGCCGAGCACGGAAGCGACGGCGATGAAGGCGAGCGGGCCGATCTCGAAGTGGAAGGGGATCGGCCCGCTGATGCCGCGCACGACATAGTCTGCCGAGGGGAGAGACAGAACGAGCGTCGCGACGGCACAAACGCTGAAGGTCCAGTAGAGCACGGTGCGGGCGCCGATGCGGTCGGAAAGCACGCCACCATAGGCGCGGAAGATGCTGGCGGGGATCGAATAGGCGGCGCCGATCATGCCGGCGGTGGCGATGCCGAAGCCGTAGACGCCGATCAGGTAACGTGGCAGCCAGAGCGACAGCGCCACGAACGCGCCGAAGGAAAAGAAATAGTAGAAGGCCAAGCGCCAGACCCGCAGGTTCTTCAGCGGCGCGAATTCCTGCCAGAAGCTTCTTGCCGGCGCCACCAGACCGGCGCGGCGCTCGCGGATGACCGGATCGTCGTCGGTCGTGAACCAGAAGACGATGGCCATGACGACCAGCGCCGCCGCCCAGATCAGCGCCACCGACTGCCAGCCCCAGGACAAGAGCACGAACGGCGCCAGGAACTTGGTGACCGCGGCGCCGACATTGCCGACACCGAAGATGCCGAGCGCCGTGCCTTGTTTTCCGGCTGGAAAGAACCGCGAGACATAGGCGACGCCGACGGCGAAGGAGCCGCCGGCGAGCCCGACGCCGAGCGCGGCCAGCAGCATCTGCCCGTAGGTGTGCGCGAAAGCGAGCAGGAAGGTCGCGACCGCGGCCGCGAGCATGGTCGCTGTGTAGACCAGGCGGCCGCCATAGCGGTCGGTCCAGACGCCAAGCACCATGCGCACGAGCGAGCCCGTCAGGATCGGCGTGCCGACGAGCAGGCCGAACTCGGTCTCGTTGAGCCCAAGCTCCTGCTTGATGCGAACGCCGATGATGGAAAAGATCGTCCACACCGCGAAGCAGACGGTGAAGGCGATGGTGGAAATGGTAAGCGCCTGCCGGGAAGCACTGTCCTGGCTGGGCGCGGCTGGGAGATTTGCGGTCATGGCTGGCTCCGGTTTGCAGCGTGGAAGGCGCCGCGTGTGGTGTTGATCATGGTCAGCGCGACGGGGTTTGCGCGATCACTTGCGGACCCTTGCCTTCGGCTTCGTGGCTGGCGGGAAACAAGAGCAGCGCGGCGATGAACAGCACCGCCGTCAGCGCGCTGCTCGCCAGGAAATCGCAGCGGGTGAAATCCTTGAGGGATGTCGTTCCGATCCATCTCGTCATCGTCGTCTCCCGTTTGGCGCTGCCTGGGGCCAGCGCCGTCGATTGCGTGTCGGCCAAAAACGAAAAAGCTGCCGTCCAGGCCCTCTCGCGTCCGTGCATCCGGATCGCGTGGTGACCTGAGCGGCAGCTTTGCCTGTGGCGCCCGCCATTGGACGCCTGTTCCATTGCCCGCGAGGGGCTCGGCTATTTCAAAGCACGAAGCGTGCCAGTTTTACGCGGAAGCCGAATTCTGTGGAAAATCAAAGCTGTATGAATGCCAGCCGGCGACCATGCCAAACATGTTCGCGGTCAAACATTGATCAATGGCGCGACAACAGCGCATAAATTTTGTGCAACGCACAAGAATGGCGTGCAAATAATCAAGCTCGCTTCTGGCCGTCAATATAGGCGTCGATCCGGTCCGGGTCGAAGATGTGGCCGTCGAAGAATCCGTCGGGGCCAAGGATGAGACTGGCCCCCGCCGAGCCGACCGGCGTCGCGACCTTCAATGCGCCCTCGACCTTGGCATTGGCGCCGGGCAGCGCGACGCCAAGCGGCTTGAGCGCCGATCGATAGAGGTCGGGCCGGTAGCAGTCGCGGGCGATGGCGAGGTTCTGTGGCGTGTGCGGCAACTGCCCCCAGCGCACCATCTGCGTGTAGAACCACAGCGCATGGCTCTTCCAGGGAAAATTGGCCGCCTTGTCGAAAGGCAGGAAGAAATCCTCGACGCGCCGTTCCGCGCCGCCGCCGAGTTGAAGGCGTCCGGTGAGCGCCGGCATCTGGATCGTCTCCGGCTGCCCAAGGAAGGCTGGCCTTGCCATCAGCGCGGCCAGTTCGCCGCGGTTCGCCGGATCCTGGCACCAACGGGCGGAATGATGCAGCGCCCTGAGCAGGGCGGCTAGCGCCTCCGGGTTTTCCTCAGCCCAAGCCCTGCGGGCACCGATGACCTTTTCCGGGCTGTTGCGCCACAGCAGCGCCTTGACGGTGACGATGTGGCCGGTGCCCGCCGCGACGGCGGCGCTGTTCCAGGGCTCGCCGACGCAATAGCCGTCGATGCGGCCGGCGGCTAAAGCGTCGGCCATGAAGGGCGGCGGCACGATGACGATTTCGATGTCACGGTCCGGATCGATGCCGCAGGCGGCAAGCCAGTAGCGCAATTCGTAATTATGCCCGGAATGCGGGTGGACGACGGCGAAGCGCAGCGGCTCGCGAACGGCGCCCACCCGCTCGCGGATCAACGCGCAGAGCGCCGCCCCGGCGCGGGCGGGATCGAGGTCAGGCGCCGCGCCATGCGCCGCCATGCCTTCCCACACGGCGTTGGAGACGGTGACGCAATTGCCGCCGAGGCCGAGCGAGAACGGCACGATGGTTTCGGAGGCAAGCGGCGTTAGGCCAAGGCTGCAGGCGAGCGGCATCGGCCCCAGCATATGCGCGACATCGAAATGGCCGATGGCAATGCGGTCGCGGATGTTGGCCCAGGAAGTCTCGCGTTGCAGCTTGAGCTCGATGCCCTCGCGCGCGGCAAAGCCTATCTCGCCGGCTGCGACCAGGACGGCGCTGTCGAAAAGCGGCATGAAGCCGGCGGTGATCTGATGCGCTACCGACATGCTCATTCGCCCTCCAGAGGCCCCAGCAATCCCGCAGCCGTCACCAGGCTCTGGGCGATGTCGGCGATCTTGCGGTTCTGGTTCATCGCGGTCTTGCGCAGCAGCGCATAGGCCGCCTCTTCGCTTAGGCCCCGCGACTTCATCAAGATCCCCTTGGCCCGGTCGATGACCTTGCGGTTCTCGAGCTCGCTGCGCGCCTCCTCCAGTTCGCGCGCCATGCGCGAGAAGGCGTTGAAGCGGCTGATCGCCATGTCGAGGATCGGCTTGATGCGTTCTTTTTTCAGCCCGTCGACCACATAGGCCGACACGCCGGCGTCAACGGCCGCCTCGATCGAAGCCTGATCCGAGCGGTCGACGAACATGGCGATCGGCCGCTTCACCGCGCGCGAAAGCTGGAACATGTTCTCCAGCATGTCGCGGTTGGGGTTTTCGAGGTCGATGACGATGACGTCCGGCTCGATCTCGGCGATGCGCCGGGCTATGCCGGCCACATCATGGATCACCGTCACATGCCGATGGCTGGCATCCCGCAATCCGGCCTCGATGATCGAGGCACGGATGCGGTTCTCGTCGATAACAAGGATGGTCAACGAACCGGCGGACATGCGCCTATTGTGCAGGTAGGCCGGATTTGTGCAATGCGGTAGTCGGCGGGAAGGCCGCGATCCGGGCCTTACCAGGGGTAAGCAACCTGAGCATCGCCCCGGGCGAACATGAAATCGCCCGCCAGGGGGCGGTCGGCCAACGAGTCGCTTGACATGTGGGTAATTTTCCCACAGGTATTTGGTCGTCGATCAAGGCTGCTTCGATCGGACCTGCTCTCGCAGGCCCGGACTGAATTTCCACGGATCACCTGCCCCCCGCATGATCCGCGGAAGAGCAGCCGTAACGAAAAGGCTCGAAACACCCACCCCGGTAAAAGAGCCCAGTGCGACTGCGCCGGCCGGCCTGTCCCTCGCAAGAGACAGGCCGGCCGGATCTATCGTCATCGCGAGACAGCGTGTTTTCGAGCAGCGGGGCAGCCTGCACCGCGAAGCGTTCGGCCTTGCCGGCGGCAACAGCCTGCTAGGTCCTCGTGCGGGACCTCAGGGAGCGCCTGGACCCCCCGGTCCACCGGGGCCGCTCGGCCCACCCGGCCCTCCGGGCCCTCCAGGCCCAACCGATTCGCCATTGGGTGCGCCACCGGGAGTCTCTGGACCGCCTGGGCCTTTTGGCGGACCTGAACCAGGCGGCTGACCAGGCATGCCGGACGGGCCTTGCGGCCGCATGCCGGAATTCGCCTGGCGCGAGGCCGATACGATGTTGCCCGCCCGGTCGAACCCGACGGCAAGGAACGCGTGGACGACAGCTGTCGATTTCGAATCGTCGCCTTGGTCGTCGATCGAGACCCCCAGACCCGAAACCAGCCGAGGTCCCTGGCGCCGCAGGAAGGTCTCATACAGCACGTTCGCGGCATCGGCCTGTGGAACCGGAACCTCCGCCTCGATGCGCAACACCCTGTAGCCGCCGCTGGCCTTGGCCAGGAACAGTTCGACGCGGCGGTTCGCAAGCTGCAGCGACCTTGAGCCGAGGCTTAGTCGTCCCACCAGCAGTGAGCCCGACCTCACGACCGCAAGGCCGCGCACAAGGTAAGGCGTCTCGGACGGTCTGGTCTCTATCAAGCTTGCAACGATCTTCCCGCCCGGCCGCCGGATGCCTTGAACGGCCACGATATCCCCCTTCTTGACCGTCGGCATTCCCGCAACGCGGCTGGTGTCCACGCTCTGTCCCAGGACCAGAATAGAACCGCGACTTACGCGTTCGACAGGCCCGACGACCTCGCTGGTGACGTGGATTTCACGCGTGACGATGCGATCCGCATCCCGTGTCACAGCCACGCGGACAACATGTCCCACCTTGAGGCTGCCTGTGGTGGCTGCGACGCCGTCTATCCAAACGGGCGCGTCCGGACCGTAGCCGACGCGCACATCGTTGACGAAGATGCTGCCGAAGCGCTGTATGGTTCCCACTATGCCGGTGCCGCCGATGCCCTGATCGCTCTCCGTTCCCGCCGTCCACCCGGTGCCGCCGATACCCCGGTCGCTCGACGTATCCGTCGCCCTTGCGATTGAACTGGGCAACGCCGCCGGAAAGGCGGCGCCGAGCATCAGAAAACTCCGCCTCGTCAACCTCCAATGCATCAAGCGTCTCCGCCGGCAGGCTTGGAGGATTCTTCTCCGGCAAACGATGCACCGTCGGAGGTGAGGATGTAGACGCCGCAATTCCAACGGTTTGTCCCGCCGGGATCGCTTTTCACCGCCTGGTTGGCATGCTTGTTGAGCTGGATAAGTGTCTCCATCGCGACCTTGCGGCTGTAGGCTTCGAGCGACCTGGCAAGGTCTTCCGAGAGCCCGTCATAGTGGACGGCCCGCTCGATGAAAGGCGGTTTGTCCGCCAGGATGTTCGCGACGGCGGCGGCGGCATGGTCCTGAAGGTTGCGGGCAAAGTAATAGAGTCTGACCTCGCCGTCGTCGCGCGGCGCCATAGCCGCCTCCATCAGGACGATGCGGTCCTCCTCGTCGATCTCCACCAGCTTTCGATCGAGCCAGTCGTCCAGAACCGCTCTCGGCCGCAAATCCCGCGTCACCGACTCCACGAGGCCCGCGAACGACGCCTCTCCGGCCTCGGCCATTCGCGGCAATGGCAATGGCGCGCCCTTGGCATCGGTGAACAACGGATCCGCAAGCCAGCGCGCGACAATCGCGCTCGTCCTCGAAACGGATTCGGGTATCACCCTGACAGGGGCGCCGGCGCCTCGCAGACGGCTGACCTCCTTGCGATGGACGCCCGTCAAAAGGCTTACCCTGCTGTCCGTCTGCTGCTTGTCGGGCAGCGTGAATTCATGCTCCGCCACGTTGACGTAGATCTGCCGAAGCAGGTCGACGAAGGTGGGAAACGTCACCCCGCATTTGATCGCCAATCGCACCAACGGGCGAAGCACCCGGTTCAACGCGCTCTGGACGCCCGCGGCATCCAGATATTGTTCCGCCGATTTGCTCATCGCCGTCCTTCACCCGTCAATCAACCACCTATGCCCCGAAAATTCCTGCCGAAAATAGCCCGTGGGAAATGCTTCCACAATAGATGGGCCTGCAATGCCGCCTGTCCACCTCGCTATCCTCAATTCGCAAGGCGTGTCTCCATGTCCAAGTCCTCGGCTCCCGCGTTGTCTGCTCGGCAGACCTCCCTCGGTTGACATGTGTGAAATTTTCCCACAATGCTTTATCGAGAGGCAGAATCTCACATCGATCAGCGCCAAGATATGACCGGCAGAGGAGAGCATTGTTGAAAAGGCCTTATGTGAAGCCGGCCATAAACAAGGCCCTGGATGGATTCGACGGCACGGCGGGCAATGTCGACCGCGTCGACCTTGCGCATCGCGGCATGGAGACCAACGGAAAGGACTTTTCAGGCTCCTCGGACGGCTTTGTCTCGCTCAACGAACGCCTAGATCCCGCCATCTCCCTGACCGCAAGCGTTGTATCCGCCTACATTGCGAACAATCCGCTGCCTGCGGCCGAGCTGCCCGACTTCATCGGCAAGATATACGCCTCGATCAAGCTGATCTCACTTGGGTCGCCCGATGTCCCGCCGGACGAGATAAAGGGCGTGGCCCGGGCGAAAAAAACCGTCACGCCGGAATTCATCATCTGCCTGGAAGACGGCAAGCGCTTCAAATCGCTCAAGCGGCATATCGAGACCCAATACGGCCTTACGCCAGACCAGTATCGAGCGAAGTGGAACCTGCCTTCGAGCTACCCGATGGTAGCGCCAAATTATTCGGCAACGCGTTCGAAACTGGCCAAATCCATGGGCCTCGGACGAAGGATGAAGTAAGGTCCGGGACGGCCGGCAGGTTTCAGGCGG
Source organism: Mesorhizobium sp. B3-1-6 (assembly GCF_006439555.1). Taxonomy (NCBI): domain Bacteria; kingdom Pseudomonadati; phylum Pseudomonadota; class Alphaproteobacteria; order Hyphomicrobiales; family Phyllobacteriaceae; genus Mesorhizobium; species Mesorhizobium sp. B3-1-6. The sequence goes on from NZ_VFTM01000004.1 coordinate 234,321, forward strand.
ACTGCGACGCTACGAGCGTTGCTGGCAGATAGGAACACTATAGGTGTTCCCTCGTTCGCGAGGATATTCACACGACAGGCGTCCCGGTGCTCTGCGCTTCGTGCGAGGCGCGGCATCGCGGCATATGCGGAGCGCTCAACGCCGAGCAGCTCCAGGCGCTCGCCAAATCGACGAAGCGGCACAGGGCCGAGGCCGGCAAGGAACTGGTGGGCGATTCCAGGAGCGTCGAGCGTTTCTCGAATGTGCTTTCGGGCGTCGTGAAATTGACCAAGACGCTTTCCGACGGCCGCCAGCAGATCGTCGGGCTGCAATTCGCTCCCCGATCAATCTCGCCCGTGCCTGGCTGTCGACCAAGCCGCTCATGCTGCTCGACGAGCCCCACCTCGATGATGCGCAGGAAGCGCGTTCTCGAGCGGCTGCTCGCCCCCTTCAGCGATCGGATCGTCGTCGTCTCAACCCATCGCGCGCCGCCGCTTCGCGGCGCCCGCACGATGGAGCTGCCGTGAATGCCATGCCAACTGGAGGCAGGCGGCCTTTTCATTCCTCCTTGAAGGCGTGAGCGAAACTGTCGGCGACCGGCTGAAAGAGATATTCGAGCAGGGTTCGCTTGCCGGTGACAACGGAGACGTCCACCGGCATTCCCGGATATAGCTTCACTTGTGGGAGGTTCTTGAGCTCATCGGCACTCACCTCGACCGTCCCCCTGAAAAACGTCGCGCCGCTGCGCTCGTCGATCTCGGCGTCGGCCGAAACCCGGGTAAGGGCGCCCTTCACCGTGGGCGTGGTTCTCTGCTTGTAGGCGACGAGCCGCACCGTCGCCGGCAGACCGGGGCGAACGACATCGATATCCAGCGGCTGAATCTTGACGTCCAGCACCATCTTGTCCTGGTCGGGAACCAGATCGAGAATAATCCCGCCGGGGGGCACAACGCCGCCCGGCGTGAAATACCGAAGGTTCATTACCGCCCCATCTTCCGGCGCAACGACATCCCGGCGCGCCGCGCGCGCGTCGGTCTTCTGAAGCGCCTTTTCGAGCTCGGAGCGTTTGGTCTGGACGTCACGAAGGTCCTCGGCGGCCTTCTTGACATAGGAGAGCCGGCCATTGTCGATCTGCGCGTCCGCCTCGGCGATCTGCTGCCGCAGGCTTTCTATATTGCCACGGTTCGAGTCAGCCTCCCCCTGCGCGGCAATGACCTGCCGTTCGAGCTGGAGCACGCGGGACTTCACCCCATAGCCTTTCTTGAGAAGTGTGCGGGCGTCCGCCAGCTCTTCCCGCAGTGACGGCAACTGGATCTCGAAGGCCGCAACTCTCGCAGCGAGCGCCGACATCTGGGCATGGTATTGGGCGATCCGCTGCTGCCAGACCTCGACCTCCGACGCCTGAACCTTGGCCTGGTCCTGGAAGATGCGCTCCTGCCCGGCCATGGCCTCGGCGACGGTGGGGTCGCTTTGCCGCGCCGACAGGTCCGCAGAAAAAGGAATTGTCTTCAGGCCATCGCGCTGCGCGATCAGGCGGGCTTCGCCGGCGAGCGCGGAATCGAGTTCGCCGCGCACGGCGTCGCGGTCGGATTCCGCGTCGAGCCCGTCGAGGCGGACCAGTATCTGACCCTGCTTGACCAGGTCTCCCTCCCGGACCAGTATTTCCCGGATGATGCCGCCTTCCAGGTGCTGTATGGTCTTGCGGTTGCTGTCGACCTTCACCACCCCGGACGCGACCGCCGCGCTCGTCAGCGGCGCGGTGGCTGCCCAGAGGCCGAAGCCACCGAACAGCAGGCCGATGACGGTCAGGCCGCCGAAGACATGGGCGCTTACCGCCGGCCATGCGGGCGGTGGCGGCGGCATTTTCAGCGACAGCGCGGCTTCCGTCACGACCCGGTCCTTTCGGAGCTCACGACCCGGACCTGCGGCTGGGCGGACTGCTGCTCGGGGCGGCGCAGTTGCGCAAGCACGCCATCGCGCGGGCCGAACATTTGCGGCTGGCCATCGTTCAGCACCAGGACGCAATCGACGTTCACCATCAGGGACGGGCGGTGGGCGACGATCACCACGGTCGAACCTGCCTCCTTCATCGCGGCAATCGCCTGGTTCAGCGCTTCCTCGCCAACGGCATCGAGATTGGAGTTCGGCTCGTCCAGCACCACCAGCGCCGGACGGCGGTAGAGCGCCCTGGCAAGGCCAATGCGCTGGCGCTGCCCACCGGAGAGCACCGAACCCTGTTCGCCGATCTCGGTGTCATAGCCGTTCGGGAGCCTGAGGATCATCTCATGCACGCCGGCCATCTGGGCGGCGGCCACGATCTCAGCCGGATCGCCTTGTTCCATGCGGGCGATGTTCTCGCGGATGGTGCCGGGAAAGAGTTCGACGTCCTGAGGGAGGTAGCCGACATAAGAGCCGAAGTCGGTTCGGTTCCAGGAAAACACGTCGACACCGTCGAGCCGAACCCGGCCTTGCTGCGGCGACAGCATGCCGACGATCAGGCGGGCAAGCGTCGACTTACCAGCGGCCGAGGGCCCGATCACAGCAAGCACCTGGCCCGGCGGCACGGCGAAGGAGAGATTCCTGAGCGCGGGCTCCTTGGCGCCGGCTGGCGTGTAAGCGACAGCCTCGACCGAAAGCCGCCCCTGCGGACGCGGCAATTCCATCCCCGGGGGGCGCAGCGACGGAGCCTCGAACAGCCGGTCCAGGCGACGCCAGGCCTCGCGAGCGGCGGTAGTCTGTTTCCAGGTTGCGATAGCCTGCTCGACCGGGGCGAGCGCGCGCGACATGATGATCGAGGCCGCGATCATGGCGCCGGGCGAGACTTCATGGCGCAGCGACAGCCAGGCGCCGAGCCCCAGCACCGCGACCTGCAGGAACATCCGGAACGGCTTGGTGAATGCATTGATCAGGCCGGCCCAGTCGCTGGCGGTCGTCTGCAGCGCGAGCACGGACGCATTGGCCGCGTCCCAACGTCGGGCGAGCACGCCGCCCATGCCCATCCCGTCGATGACTTCGGCATTGCGGAAACCGGCATCCGCCGCCTGGTAGGCGCGCGCGGAAGCGGCGTTGGCCTGTTTGAGCGTGTTGGCCGTCAGTGCGTTGTTGGCAAGGGCGAGGCCGAACAGGATGATCGCGCCGCCCAGCGCCAGAAGTCCGAGCAGGGGATGCAGCAGGAAGATGAAGCCGAGATACAGCGGCATCCATGGCGCGTCGAACAGCGCCATGATGCCGCCGCCGCCAAGATAGCCGCGCAGCGTGGCGAGGTCGCGCAGCGCCTCGGTGCGGTAAGATGAGCCGCGCAACGCGTTCTCAAGCCCGCGGCCCAGTACCTGCGGCGACAGCACGCGGTCGATCCAGGTGCCGAGCTGCACCAGCAGCCGCGAGCGGAAGAATTCGAGCGCGCCCATTGCAGCCAGCGCCGCCGTCGTAATCAGCGTCAGATAGACGAGCGTTTCCACGCTGCGTCCCGTCAGCACGCGATCATAGACCTGCAGCATATAGATAGAGGTCGAGAGCACGAGCAGGTTGATGACGAAGCTGAACCCCGCCACCGCGGCGAAACCGCCGCGGCAACGGGAGAGGGCAAGCTTTAGGGGAGAGAGGCCCTGCGTCATCTTATCTGCCGCCCTCTGTCATTTTTTCGTACCTGTCAGGCGTGCAGGTTGAAATCGCTGGCACTGAGCGTGGGGACCCCTATCAAATGGATTTCGATGATGTGGGCTCCACCCGTCACGCTCTCGGCTGAGCTTCCGGTATTGGCATAGACGATCATGTTGCCGCTCCCATCGCTCTGCCATGCGACGGTATGAGCGGCTAGGCTTCCGCTTGAGACCGTGCCGGTTGTGGTCAGGCTAAGGGCATTCGCAAAGTCGATGAAGTCGTGACCCGACGTACCCGTCCCATGCTGGAAATCGAGAATGGTATCGAAGGCCGCATGGGTTGAATCGCTCACCGCCTCGAACCGGAAATGATCATCCCCGGCTCCGCCGCTCAACCAGTCTGCCCCGCCAAGGCCCTTGATCGTATCGGGGCCGCTCCCGCCGAAGATGTAGTCGACGCCGCTGGAGCCCGTCAGCCCGTCGGTGCCGGCACGACCGTCCGCTATGTTGGGATTCGTGCTGCTGAGGACGATGCCGTCATCCCCGTTTCCGTTGCTGCCGTCGCCGATCCAGACACTGAAGGTTTGCGGTGACGAAGAAGCAGCATGGTTGTCGGTCGCGGTCACCGTGAGCGTCCCGTTCAGTGTCTGCCCCGTTGGCACGTTGACGACCAGTGAGCCGTTGCTGGAGACGGAGACCGAGCCGTTGCTGTTGGCGCCGGGTGTGAAAGTGCTCGTGAATGTGACGGTGTCCTGAGCATCGGGATCGGTCGAAACAAACGAGCCTAGGGTCGGATTCTGTCCATCCGACGATGGCGTCAAGCTTGGTACGAACACCGGCGCGCTCGGCGCATGGTTAGTCACGGGCTCATTGGCACCATTCACCGTGATGTCGATGACATGGTCCGTGCCATCGGCCGACAATACATGGATCTGGTCATGCGGATGGTCGGCAGAGGTCAGGGCCTGGACATTGGCCGCGGCATTGTTGAGCGTGTAGACCCAGTTTCCACCGGCATCGATGGTCAGCGAGCCGTATGTGCCGGCGATCGGATTGATGCTGTTGTGCACCAGGAACGAGCTCTGGCCGGCGTCAGGATCGGCGGCGGTCAGAGCGCCGTTTACGGTCAGCACGGCATCCTCGGTCACGGAACCGCTGCTCGTGCCGCTGATCACCGCCGCGTCGTTGGTCCCGTCGATGGTGATCGTCACCTGCTGGGCGGTGCCGTCGGCGGTGTGGACGGTGAAGGTGTCGCTCAGCTGGTCGCCGACATTGAGCGCCTGCACGGCCGTATTGGTGTTGTCGAGCGTGAAGCTCCAATGGCCGCTGGCATCCATGGTGTAGGTGCCGTAGCCACTGTCGCTGGCCGTCGCGCTGGCGACCGCCTGCCAGCTGTCGTTGGGATTGTCGACGTCGGTGTCGTTGAGGTCGCCGCCGACCGTCGGCGTGCCGGGCTGGGCATTGCCGACCCCGCCAGCCTCCACCACGCCGCCGCCGGTGTCGCCGCTGATCACCGCCGCGTCGTTGGTCCCGTCGATGGTGATCGTCACCTGCTGGGCGGTGCCGTCGGCGGTGTGGACGGTGAAGGTGTCGCTCAGCTGGTCGCCGACAT